>DASVWP010000259.1:0-3484 GCA_036393155.1 Solirubrobacterales bacterium
CTTCAACCAGCACCAGTTCAACGTGATCGCCAAGCCGCTGCTGGAAAGCGGCGCCCTGAGCGGAGCCGCCTTCATCCCCCGGGTCAGGGACTCCGAACGGACGGCCTTCGAAAAGCGCCACCGGGCCCCGATCATGCAACCGGGCCCGCAGGGCCCGAGCTTCGCCCCGCGGCGGCACGACTACTACCCGATCGCCTACGCGGTCAGCCGCTTCGGAAGCGCCGCCCCGGTCGGCTACGACCTCGCGGAGGACCCCGTGCGCGCTCCGTACCTGCGCCAGGCCCGCGACAGCGGCACGGCGATCGCCACGGCGCCGGTGAAGCTGCTGATCGGCGGGCTCGGGGTCAACGTCTACCGGCCGGTCTACCGCGACGGCGCGCCGACCGCGACCCGAGCCGAGCGGCGCCGCGCGTTGATCGGCTTCGCCGCCAGCGCTTACCAGGTCAGCAGGCTGGCGGGGGCGGCGGCGCAGGCCCTGCCGGACTCCGCCACCTACCGGCTGCGACTCGCCAAGGACAGCGTCGTCGGCGCCAGCGAATCGCTCGAAGACCCCGCCACGGCGACGATCCACGTCGCCAACCGAACCTGGAAGCTGGTGATCAGCGACTCCAACCGCCCGGACATCGTGCTGCCGCTGCTGCTGGCCGGGATCGGCATCTCCCTCGCCGCCCTGCTCGGCGCCCTGATCATGGTCTGGAGCCGCGACGAGCGGATGCGTGAGCTGCAGCGCGAGGCCAGCCAGGACTCGCTCACCGGCCTGAAGAACCGGCGCCGCTTCGAGGAAGACCTGCGGGCGACGATGGCGCGCGGCCGTCGCGACAACACCACCGGCGCCCTGCTGATGATCGACCTCGACCACTTCAAGCAGGTCAACGACACCCACGGCCACCAGGCCGGCGACCGCCTGATCGAAGAGGTGGCCGGCGTGCTGCGCCACCGCACCCGCGAGAGCGACGTCCTCGCCCGGCTCGGCGGCGACGAGTTCGCGGTGGTGCTGCCCAACTGCAGCCGCGGCGAGGCGCAGGTCGTCGCCGAAGCGATCGTCGAGGAGATCCGTGGCCACCGGCCCGGCGAGGACGGCCTCGGCCCGATCACCGCCAGCATCGGCGTGGCGACGTTCGGCGACGACCCGCGCCTCAGCTTCTCCACCCTGGTCTCCGAGGCCGACACGGCGATGTACGCGGCCAAGGACGGCGGCCGCGACGGCGTCCGGGTCTTCAATCCGAGGACGATCCGCCAGGACGCCGCTGGCGCCGACCGCGATCTGCTCGGGTTCTAGTCCGAGCGCAGGCCGGCGCGCAGCCGCAGCACCCGCTGCGCCGAGCGCTCGAATTCGGCCCGGTCGAGCTGTTCCCGGCGCAGCGCCGCCACCAGCGCGCGCCGGGCGCGTTCGGCGTCTCCCAGTTCGGCGAACAGCAGCAGGTCCGCCCCGGCCCCGGCCGCGGCGACGCCCGCCTTGGCGGGCCCGCCGAACGCGCGCACCGCGACCGTGTTGAGCGCGTCGGTGATCGTCACCCCTTCGAAGCCGAGGCGTTCGCGCAGCTCGCCGGTGGCGATCGCCCGCGAGAAGGCCGCCGGCCTGGAGGAGAAGGTGGGATAGATCGCCGTGCTGAGCATCACCAGCTGGCCTCCGAGTTCCGAGAAGCGCCGGTAGGGCGCCTCGTCGACCCCTCGCAGCACCCGCTTGGATAGCCCGATCCGCTGAACCGCGAAGTCGGTGTTTTCGACCGCCGCCCCGAGCCCAGGGAAGTGCTTCGCGGTGGCGGCGACGCCGCCGTGCTGGAGGGCGGCCGCGAAGGGAATCGCGGTGGCCTCGACCCGCGCCGCGCTGGACCCGAAGCCGCGTTCGGTTTCGGCGATCGTGCCGCCGGGCCGGGCGACGTCGAGGACCGGCGCCAGGTCGACGTTGACTCCGACGTCGCGCAGGTTGGCCCCGGTGCGGGCTCCCTGCCGGCGGCTGAACGCGGCGCCGCGGGCGCCCATCTCGGCCGCCGAGGCGCTCGGCGCGCCGCCCAGGCGCTTCACCTCCCCACCCTCCTGGTCGACCATGACCAGCAGCGGCATCCGCAGGCCCGGCGGGCGCCGGATCGCCTGCAGGCGGGAGATCAGCCGGCGCCCCGCCTCCCGGGTCGGGAAGTTGCCGGAGAAGAGGATCACGCCGGCGAGGTTGCCGGCTCGGATCGCCCGTTCGACCCCCGGCGGGACCGCGGTGCCGCTGAGCCCGATCACCATCCGCTCCCCGGCGAGCTGGGGCAGCGGCAGGGTTTCGGCCAGGCTGGGCTTTGACGGCGCACCGACGCCGAGCGCCGCGCCGAGGGCGAACGCCCCCGCTGCGACCGCGGTCAGGGCCGCCAGCCACAGGCGCCGTCGTCGTCGGGCTCTCGCTCGCCGCACGCCGCGAAGCTATCGCCATCCCCGGGGCGGCGGAAGCCCCGCGTCCGCGCCCGAACCGGCGCCGGTTTGGGAGATGCCCATACCCGCGGGGCGGGCGAAACCCCTGTGTCCGGTCCGCGGCCTAACCTTGCGCCAACCCGTCCCCCGGAAAGGGCCACGCATGCCATCGCTCATCACCTTCGAGGAAGCACTCGCCTACGGCGAACTGACCGACCACGACGAGATCGGCGTCTTGGTCGAGCGCGCCTGGGAGGTGCGGGTCGAGAACTTCGGCAACTCCACCGACATGTGCTCGCTGGTCAACGCGAAGTCCGGCGGCTGCGCCGAGGACTGCGGCTTCTGCGCCCAGTCGCGCTACGCGGAGGCCGACACGCCGATGCACGCGATGATGGAGCCCGAGCAGATCCTCGAGCACGCCAAGGCGGCCGAGGCGGCCGGTGCCCACCGCTTCTGCATGGTCACCCAGGGACAGGGCCTCTCCAAACGGGACTTCCAGAAGATCCTCGAAGGCGCCGAACTGGTCGCCGAGCAGACCAACCTCAAGCGCTGCGCCTCGATCGGGCACATGTCCGCCGAGCGGGCCAAGGCGCTGAAGGAGGCCGGGATCCAGCGGGTCCACCACAACGTCGAGTCGGCGCGCTCCTACTACCCCGAGGTCTCCACCACGGTCCGCTACGAGGGCCGCCTGCGGACGATCCAGGCGGTCAAGGAGGCCGGCCTGGAGACCTGCGTCGGCGGCATCCTCAACCTCGGCGAGAGCCCCGAGCAGCGGGTCGAGATGGCCTTCGAGCTCTCCGAGATCAACCCCACCTCGGTGCCGATCAACCTGCTGATCCCCAAGGAGGGGACGAAGTTCGGCGAGCGCGAGGTGATGGATCCCTGGGAGGTCGTGAAGTGGATCGCGATCTTCCGGCTGATCCTCCCCGACGCACTGTTTCGCCTGTGCGGCGGCCGTGTGGAGAACCTGGGCGCGTTGGAGAGCCTGGCCATCCAGGCCGGCCTCAACGGTGTGATGATGGGCAACTTCCTGACCACGCTCGGGAACACGCCCGAGCAGGACCGGGCAATGTTCGAGGACCTCGGGCTGAAC
>DASVWP010000260.1:0-13262 GCA_036393155.1 Solirubrobacterales bacterium
GGAAGGCGCCGGAGCCGACCCAGGGGGGCGCGTACTCGGGCCGGTAGTTCAGGACCGCCAGCGTGCTCGTCCCCGCGATCGAGTCGATCAGCCCGCCGAGCATCGCTTCGGAGCCCTCGTCCATCCAGTGCAGGTCCTCGATCAGCAGGACCAGCGTCTTGCGCCGCTTCGGGGCGTTGACGAGGCGGCAGACGATCCCGCCGAGCTCCCGCTGGCGCGCCTCGGGACTCAGCTGGGGGACCGCTCGCTCGGGATCGGGGACCCCGAGGAAGTCGAACATCAGCGGCAGGTCCTGCGAAGCCGGGGTCGAGGAGCAGCGCCCGCCCGGCGATCTTCTCCCGCGCCAGCTGTTCTGGCTCGCCCTCGCCGATCCCGAAGAAGGCGCGCAGCATCTGCAGGACCGGCAGGAAGGGGATCGACCTGCCATGCGCCTGCGCCTGGGCTTCGAAGACCTCGACCTCCTCCGCGCGGCAGCGTTCGACGAACTCGTGGCAGAGGCGGCTCTTGCCGACCCCGGGCTCGGCGGCGATCCCGACGGCGAGGCCGTCACCGGCCTGCGCCCGCCGCAGCGCCGCCTCCAGCGACCCCATCTCGGCGGCGCGGCCGACGAAGCGGGAGAAGCCGCGCTCCCGCGAGAGGTCGAGCCGCGAGCGCGCCTCGCCGACCCCCGCCAGCTCGAAGACCCCGACCGGCTCGCTCGCCCCCTTGATCGCGAACTCGCCGAGGTCCGCCAGGGCGAGGAAGCCGCGGGCCAGCTCGGCGGTGCTCTGGGTCACGTAGGCCTTCCCCGGCTCGGCCAGCGCCTCCATCCGCTGCGCCAAGCCGACCGTGTGGCCGACCGCGGTGTAGGCGCTCTCGCCGCCGCCGATCTCCCCGGCCACGACCTCGCCCGAGTTGACCCCGATCCGGACCGAGAAGTTGAGACCCTCGGCGCGGCGCAGCTCGGCCGCGTAGTCGGCGACGTCGTCGAGCATCCGCAGGGCCGCGTAGCAGGCGCGGCGCGCGTGGTCCTCGTGGGCAACCGGCGCTCCGAAGACGGCCATGATCCCGTCGCCGGTGAATTTGTCGACCGTGCCCTCGAAGGACTCGACCGCGGCGGCGAGCAGGGAGAAGAACCGCCGCATGATCGCGTGCCACTCCTCGGGGTCGTGCTGCTCGGCGAGGTCCATCGACCCCATCACGTCCGCAAAGAGGACGGTGACCTGCTTGCGCTCGGCGTCCACGCCGCCACCCATGTTACGCGGGGGCGGTCCCGGGGCCGGCGGGCTCAGGCGATCAGAGCGCGACGCCGGCGTAGCTGAAGCGCACCCGTTCCACCCGCTGGCCGCGAACGCGGTGGCAGAGCACCCGCCCGCGCTCGGAACCGTGGTGCTGGACCGTGCAGTCGAAGCCCCAGGTGGGGTTCTGGTGCCACCAGCGGCGGGCCAGCCGGCGCGCCTGGTGGCAGCTCGTGTCGTGGGCGATCGCGCGGTACCAGCCGGCGCCGGTGTGGTGGTCGGCGCCGCACTGGCGCCAGTAGGCGCCGGCGTGGCCGAGGCCCTGCGGCTGGCCCTGGGCGGAGGCGAGCGCCGGCACGGCCAGGGCGCAGACGGCGAGGACGGCGAGAACGCGGCGTGGCATCTTCATCGGCTCCAGCAGTAGGCGTAGGCCATGACGTACTCGGATGCGCCGCCGGCGACGAATCCCGGCCGGATCAGGTAGCGCACCTGCCAGCCTTCTTCGCCCGAGGTCGGTTCCTGGGCGTAGATCCAGGCCGCGGTGGTGCTGCTGTAGCTGCCGCCGCCGGTCACCTTCTTGCCGCTCGCGCAGGTGGCGGTGACGGTGACGAAGTCGCCGCTGCTGCTGTCGGTGTAGTTGACCCTGGCCTGGGCGAGTTCGAAGCCGGGCAGCACCTTGGCGCCGTTGGCACCCGTCGCTCCTTCGGGCCCGGTGGAGCCCGTGGCCCCGGTCGGCCCGGTGGCCCCGGTCGCTCCGGTCGGGCCCGTGGCCCCTGGCCAGCCGGCCGGTCCGGTCACCCCGGTTTCGCCGGTCGCTCCGGTCGCGCCGGTGGGGCCGACTTCTCCGGTCGCCCCGATAGCGCCGCGGGCGCCGATCGCCCCGCGGGGGCCGACGTCACCGATCGGGCCGGTCGGGCCGGTGGGTCCAGGCTTGCCCGTGGGGCCCGTCCGGCCGGTCGCCCCGCGGGGGCCGGTCGCGCCACGCGGGCCGGTGCGGGGGATCCGGTTCCAGCCGATCAGGTAGCTGCCCTCCGGGCAGCTGCTGCCGTTGGCCAGGTGGATCGTCCCGTCGCTGCGCTCGACGCAGGCGCGGAAGCGCGAATCATTGGACGGATGCGCCACGGCGATTCCCACCGCGAGGGCGAGCACCGCGACCAGGGCGACGGCGGTGGAGCGGCGGAGGCGCCGAAGCGCGACGGCGCTGCGCTTGAGCATCGACACGATCCCGTCCTCGCTAGCCGATGTTGGCGCAGTAGGCCATCGAGGTGACGATGAGCGTGCCATTGCCGGCGTAGGTAGAAGGCACGAGGTAGCCGACGTACCAGCGGTCGTTGTAGGTCTTGTTTTCCGCTTCGGAGTACAGCGGGCCCGAGAAGGTCAGCTGCGCCGAGGTGGTGTTGGAGTAGGCACCGCCGCCGATCGCTTCCTTGCCCGGGGGGCAGAGGGCGTCGGCCCAGCCGAAGGTGGTGGCGCCTTCGGCGGTCGCGTAGCTTTCGGAGGTGGTGACCACCTGCAGGCCGGTGATGCCGTTGGAGCCGGCCGTGCCGGTCGGCCCGGTCGGTCCCGTCGCGCCCGTGGGGCCGCTGCCCCCGGCGGTGCCGGTCTGCCCGGTCGGGCCGGTGGCGCCGGTGATGCCGGTCGGCCCGGTGGCGCCGGTGATGCCGGTGGCGCCCGTTTCGCCCGTCGCGCCGGTGATGCCGGTCGGGCCGACTTCGCCCGTCGCGCCGATCGGTCCGGTCGGGCCGACCTCGCCCTTGGGGCCGATGGGGCCGAGGGGGCCGACCGCGCCCTGCGGTCCGATGGCGCCCCGCGGCCCGCGCGGGCCCTGGGCACCCCGGGGACCCCGTTCGCCCCAGCTGACAAGGGTGGAACCGGCGGGGCAGTGGTCGCTGCGCGTCAGGTGGAGGATCTCGCTGCCGTTCTCCACGCAGGCCCGGGTCAGGGCCGCGGGGCCGCCGTCCCCGGCGGCGTAGGCGAAGCCGCCGCCGACCGCGAGGACGAGGGCCAGCAACGCGATCGCAAACGAGGGCGAGGGCAGTGCCCTCAGACGCGACTTCATGTTCCCTGCCAGTCCCTTCTGTCGGATACGAGATGTGATCGGAAGTGCGATTCGGCGGCCAAAAATACCGGGGTTTCTTGATCGCGCATAGGTCCGCGCGCTGACCGTTAGGGGTGGTTTTTCGAGAATTCAGTACGGTCTCGCGATGCCCTCGGCCCTGGTGACCGGCGCCTCGACGGGGATCGGCCGCGCCACGGTCGAGCGCCTCGACCGCGCCGGCTGGCGCGTCTTCGCCGGCGTGCGCCGCGAGGAGGACGCGCAGGCGCTGCGGGCCGCCCGCAGCGAGCGGCTCGTCCCGCTGATCCTCGACGTCACCGACCCCGGCCAGATCGCCGCCGCCGCGGAGCGCGTCGCCGCCGCGGGAGGGGGGCTGGACGGCCTCGTCAACAACGCCGGGGTCGCCGTGCCGAGTCCCCTGGAGACGATCCCGGTCGATGACTTCCGCCGCCAGATCGAGGTCAACCTGACCGGCCAGGTGGCCGTCACGCAGGCGCTGCTGCCGGCGATTCGCGCCAGCCGGGGCCGCGTCGTCTTCATCAGCTCGATCGGCGGCCGGATCGCCTTCCCGCTGACGGGTGCCTACCACGCGGCGAAGTTCGGGATCGAGGCGGTCGGCGACGTGTTCCGCCAGGAGCTGCGCCCCTGGGGCCTGCGGGTCTCGATCGTCGAGCCGGGATCGATCGACACGCCGATCTGGGACCGCGGCGAGCGCACCTCGGACGAGATCGGCGAACGTGCGCCGCACCGGGAAGCGCTCTACGGGCGGGCGATCGAGCGTTACCGCGACGTCGTGCGCCAGACCGCCGAGCGCGGCATCCCGCCGGAGAAGGTCGCGCGGGTCATCGAGCACGCGCTGAGCTCCTCGCGGCCGCGCAGCCGCTATCTCGTCGGTCTCGACGCCAAGATCCAGGCTCGCCTGCGCCCGTTCATCCCCACCCCCGTCTTCGACCGGATCGTCGCCCGCGCGATGGGCCTCTGAGCGGTCCTCCACCTATACTGATTGACGAGTCAATCAATGGAGGGCCGTTGTGCGAGTAGCGGCGGTACAGCTTAATTCCAGCGGTGAGAAGGCGCGGAACCTCGCCGCGGCGGAGCGCCTGGTGCGCGACGCGGCGGCGGACGGGGCCGAGCTGGTGGCCCTGCCCGAGAAGTGGAACCTGCTGGCCGACGGGGAGCAGCTGCTGGCCGGCGCCGAGCCGCTCGACGGGCCCAGCCTCAGCGCCGCCCGCGAATGGGCGCGAGCCCTGGGCATCCACCTGCTCGCCGGCAGCATCAGCGAGCGCGGCCAGGAGAAGGCCGCCAACACGTCGGTGCTGATCGGGCCCGACGGCGAGGACCTCGCGGTCTACCGCAAGATCCACATGTTCGACGTCGACGCCGGCGGCGTCTCCTACCGGGAGTCCGCGCACGAGGAGCCCGGCTCGGAGATCGTCACCGGCCCGCTTGGAGAGCTGCTGCTCGGGATGGCGGTCTGTTACGACCTGCGGTTCCCGGAGCTCTTCCGCATCCTCGCCCTGCGCGGTGCCCGCCTGATCGCCGTTCCCTCGGCCTTCACCCTCGCCACCGGCCGCGACCACTGGGAGGTCCTGCTGCGAGCCCGGGCGATCGAGAACCAGGTCTTCGTCCTCGCCCCGAACCAGATCGGCCGGGCGGAGCCCCACTACGAGTCCTTCGGTCGCTCGGCGATCGTCGACCCCTGGGGCGTCGTGCTCGCCACCGCGCCCGACGAGGAGTGCTTCGTCGCCGCCGATCTCGACCTGGCGGCGCAGGAGCGGGTGCGCGAGTCGCTGCCCTCGCTGGCCAACCGCCGCCCCGCCGCCTACGTCTGGCCCCAGCTGAGCGAGGTGCACGGCTGATGGCCCAGGCCCCGCCCGTCGACAAGCGGCGCCAGATCCTCGACGCCGCGGTGCGGGTCTTCGCCCGCCAGGGGTTCCACGCGACCCGCGTGGCCGACATCGCCGACGAGGCGGGGGTCGCCTACGGGCTCGTCTACCACTACTTCCGCTCCAAGGACGAGGTGCTGAACGAACTGTTCGCCGAGCGCTGGTCGCTGCTGCTGCAGGCGATCGAAGAGGCCGACAGGGCGGGGGGGCCGCATCGCGCCCGGCTGGCCGCGGTCGCCGCCTTCATCATCGACTCCTACCGGCACGACCCCGAGCTGATGAAGGTGATCATCGTCGAGGTCACCCGCGCCGCCAACTCCTTCGGCCGCACCCACCTGCCGGAGATCCGTCGCGCCTACGAGGGCATCGCCAAGATCGTCGCCGACGGCCAGGAGGCCGGCGCCTTCCGCAGCGACATCTCGCCGCTGTTCGCCTCGATGTCCTTCTACGGGGCGATCGAGCAGCTGCTCTCCGGCTGGATCTTCGACGTCATCCCGGCCTCCGACACCGGCTTCGACGAAGCCAAGGATCTGCTGGTGACGACGATCTGCGACGGGCTCGAGCCGCGGTGAGCCCGCTGGGCGCAACTTCCCACCGGCCGCTGGCCAACCTGGTTTACTGCCCACTTCCCCGGGAAAGGTCGATTTAACGTGGACAACGAGATAGTCAAGCGGCTTGTCTGGAGCGGGCTCCTCGCCGCCACGGGCGCGATCGCCAGCATCCTCGCGACGAAAGTCTCGGCGATGGTCTGGCGGCGCCTCTTCGACGAGGACCCACCGGAGTAGGGCATGTCCGAGCCGACCCAGACGCCGCCGCCTCAAACGCCGCCGCCGGTGCCTCCGCCCGAGGCGAAACCGGACGAGCACCGCTCGGTCGCCGAGCTCGTCTTCGACGTCTCCGAACGGGCCTCGACCCTGGTCCGCGAGGAGATCGAGCTCGCCAAGGCGGAGATCTCCGAGAAACTCGGCAAGATCCTCCGCGGCTCGGTGGTCGGCATCGCCGCCGGCATCTTCGCCTTCCTCGCCCTGATCCTGGTCATGGAGGGCATCGCCTGGCTGCTCAACGAAGAGGTCTTCAGCGGCAAGACCTGGCCGGGATTCTTCATCGAGGCCGCGCTCTTCCTGCTGGTCGCCGCCGCAGCCGGCTACTTCGCCTACCGCTCGGTTCAGGCCGGCTCGCCGCCCGTGCCCCAGCAGGCGATCGAGGAGGCCAAGCTGACCAAGGAGATGCTGGAAAAGGAGGAGTCGTGAGCGTCGAGCCGCAGCCCGCCCGCCCCTCGACCGCCGGCAGGCCGGGTCGCTCGGCGGCGGAGATCCGCCGCGACATCGACGTCCAGCGCCAGCAGCTCGGCACCTCGGTGGAAGCGCTGCGCGGCCGGGTGACCGAGTTGACCGACTGGCGCCGTCAGGCTCGCGAGCACAAGCAGCAGCTGATCGTCGGCGCCGCCGTCGTGGGTTTCGTGGTCGGAGTGCGCCTGATGGCCCGCCGCCGCCGCGGCTAGCTCAGACGCTGACCAGTTCGGTGGGGACCGAGCCGACGCCGAGCAGGCCGGGGCCGACGTGGGCGCCGAGGACGGCGCCGATCTCCGAGGTGAAGACGGGGTCGCAGCCGAAGATCTCGTAGCAGTCTTCGGTCAGCGCCTTGGCGGTCTCGTCGTCCTGGATGTGCTGCACGACCCAGCCGTCGGCACCGGACTCGTGGCGCTGGCGGGCGTAGTCGCGCAGCCGCTCGAGCGAGCGGGCGCGCGGGCGGACGCGCTCGATCGGGGTGATCTCCTCCTCGAGGGTGAGGATCGGCTTGATCTTCAGCGCGCTGCCGATCCAGGCGCGGGCGCCGCCGATCCGGCCCCCCCGGCGCAGGTACTCCAGGGTGTCGATCGCGAACCACATCTTCAGCGACTCGCGGGTCTCCTCGGCGCGGGCGACCACGGCGGCCCCGTCACCGCCCGCCTTGGCCGCGGCAGAGGCTCCGAGCGCGCAGAGGCCCATGCCCCCGGCTGCCGAACGCGAATCCAGGACGCGGATCCGCTCGCCTCCCTTGCCCTCCTCGATCAGTCGCTCCCGCGCCTGCCCGGCCGCCTCGAAGGTGCCGGAGATGCCGGCGGAGATGTGGATCGAGACCACTTCCCGGCCCGCCTGGAGGAGCGGTTCGTAGACGGCGAGGAAGTCGCCGATCGAGGGCTGGGAGGTGGTGGCACCGCTCTCGGAGGCGCGCAGCTGCTCGTAGAAGGCGCCGTAGTCGGCGATGTCGACCTCGCGCCGCTGCTCGCCGTCGACGGAGACGTAGAGGCTGATCACCTGGATCCCCCGCTCGGCCACCAGCTGTGCCGGCAGATAGCAGGTGGAGTCGCAGACGACGGCGGTCTCGGCGCTCGCGTTCAAGGCCGCCGGATTCTCGCAGAACGGCCGCGTATCAAGGCCGCCGCCGTGGCACCTCGCTACACTTATTGAAGTGACCGATACCCCCGATACGCCCAACGCAGCGATCACCCTCAGCGACAAGGCCGTCGAGAAGATCGGCGAGCTTCTGGGGTCTCAGGCCGACAGCGGCGAGCAGGCTCTGCGGGTTGCCGTCCGGGGCGGTGGCTGCTCGGGCTTCCAGTACGCGCTGGCTTTCGACAAGCCGAAGGAGGACGATAATGTCTTCCAAGTGGGCGACGTCGCCGTCGTCGTCGACAAGGTCAGCATGCAGTTCGTCTTCGGCTCCGAAGTCGACTATGTCGAAGGGCTGCAGGGCGCCGGGTTCCAGGTCAACAACCCGAACGTCGTCGCCGCCTGCGGTTGCGGGTCCTCCTTCCAGGTAAAAGAGGACGCGGCCGAGCAAGCCGCCGTCTGACCGGCTCGGTCGACGGCTGCTATTCGATCTGCAGTGGGGGGGACTGCGCGGGCGGAGCGGCCTGGGTGACCTCGGCGTTCTCTGGCTGCTCGACGCCGAGGACGTCGGCCAGCTCGCCGGACTCGAACATCTCCTCGACGATGTCGGCCCCGCCGACCAGCTCGCCGTTGACGTAGAGCTGGGGGAAGGTCTGCCAGTCGGCGATCTCGGCGGTTACTTCGCGCAGCGGTTGCAGCGCCGGCAGCACGTCGATCGCCCCGTACTCGACGTCGACCTGGTCCAGGACCTGGACCACGCGCATCGAGAAGCCGCAGCGCGGCATGTCCGGAGTGCCTTTCATGAACAGCAGCACCGGATTGGCGGAGATCAGCTCTTCGACTTTGGACTTCAACTCTGGATCGGCCATGACCGCATCGTATCGAGCGGGCAGCTCCGGCCTCAGAGCTTGGTGATGATCAGGCCAGCCAAGCCCATGAAGCCGGTGACCATGGCGACCATGATCGCGATGAAGCCGTGGACCATCGTGTGCTGGAGAGAGTCGAGGCGGCCAGTCAGGTCGTCGATCCGGCGGCTCAACTCATCCAGCCGTTTCTCGACGCTGCTCTTGAAGTCGTCAAGCCGCTCGTCGGTCCAGATCGATCGCATCGCCTCCATGCCTCCAAGCGTAGGGAGAAAGTCCGCGCGTGTGGCGCACGGAAGTGTAACTTTTTGTCTGCGCATGGGGAGGCGCTAAGCAGGCACTTCGGTTTTCACCGACAGCGCGTGGATCGTGCCGTCGTCGAAGCGCTCTTTGACGGCGGCCTTGACCAGGCGGTGCTGGTCGATCCGCGAGAGGCCGGCGAACTGGGGAGCGGAGACGGTTGCCCGCAGGTGGTCGCCGTTGCCGGTTTCGTCGATCACCTCGGCCGCGGCGCCGGGCAGGGCGGCCTCGATCATCTGCTTCAGCTCCTGCAGGTCGGCGGCCACGGCTGGGGCTAGCCGCCGATCTTCTCGCCGAGGGTCTCGAGCATCTCCTCGACCCGGACGAACTTGACGCGGGGCCGACCGTGCGGCTCGCCGCGGCCGACCTCGGCCTGGTCGATCGCCTGCCAGTCCTCGAAGCTGACGTAGCGGATGCCCTTTTCGCGCAGCAGGTCCTCGACCGCGCCGGGCTGCGGGCTCGCCGGCTCCAGCAGCGTGCCCTCGGCGGCGTCGGCCAGCAGGTGCTGGACCGTCTCCAGGGCGTCTTTCTTGTTGGTCCCGATGACGCCGGAGGGGCCGCGCTTGATCCAGCCGGCGGTGTAGTGGCCGACCTTGTGGCCCGCGTCGTGGGAGTCGAGCACCCGGCCGCCCTCATTGAGGATCAGCCCGCGCTTCTCGTCGAACGGAACGCCCTCGATCGGGATGCCGGTGTAGCCCACCGAGCGCAGGATCAGGCCACACTCGAGCTCTTCGCGCTCGCCGGTGTCCTTGGCGCGCAGGGTGCCGCCCTCCTCGACGAGCTCGTTGCGGCCGATCACGATCGACTCGACCTTGCCGTCTCCCTTGATCTCGACCGGGGAGGCGAGGAAGCGCAGGACGATCCGCTGCTTCTTGCCCTCCGGCCGGCGCTGGGCGAACTCCTTCAGGGTCTCGACGTTGACGCGGGTGGTCTTGTCGGCCTCCTCGGAGGCCAGGTAGGCGGCGCTGGCGGGGTCGAGCTCGACCTCCAGGGGATCGACGATGACGTCGGCGTCCTCCATCTCGCCCAGCTCCTTGATCTCCGGGTTGGTGAAGGCTGCCTGTGCCGGCCCGCGGCGGCCGAGGACGACGATCTCGCGGATCTGCTTGCGGTCGAGCAGCTCGATCGCGTGGTCGGCGGTGTCGGTCTGGCGCAGCTCGTGGTCGGTGAGGGCGAGCATCCGGGCGACGTCCATCGCCACGTTGCCGTTGCCGATCACCACGGCGCGCTCGCAGGAGAGGTCGAAGTCTTCGTTCGCGTAGTCGGGGTGGGCGTTGTACCAGCCGACGAAGGCGGTGGCGGCGTGGCTGCCGGCCAGCTCCTCGCCGGGGATCCCGAGCCGGCGGTCCGTCTCGCAGCCGACCGTGAAGACGATCGCGTGGTAGAGCCGTTCGAGGTCCTCGACCTCGACGTCATGGCCGATCTTCACGTTGCCGAAGAAGCGGAAGCCGTCGCGGGCGGCGGTTTTCTCGTAGACGCGGATCACCGACTTGATCTTCGGGTGGTCCGGGGCGACGCCGCCGCGGACCAGGCCGAAGGGGGTCGGCAGGCGGTCGAACAGATCGACCTGGGCGTGCAGGTCGCCGTCCTTGAGGATGTGCTCGGCGGCGTAGAAACCGGACGGGCCGGCGCCGACGATGGCTACGCGGAGTGGGTTGTCTTCGGTTCCGATCTTGCTCATGGGAACGCGGAACAATAGGGAAAACCGTGAGCCAACCGGCTACGCGGCCATCAGCAGGCGGGTGCACTCGGGGCAGATCCCATGGGCGATCGTCGGCAGCTTCGGGCGACGAAACAGCTCCAGCCGTCGCGCCGCCTCCTCCACCTCCACCCACTCCTCGTCGACGAGGAAGCGGTCGCACCAGCCGCACATCACCAGCTTCTCCGCGGCGCGCGGCGTCTCGGCGGAGAGCAGGGTCTGGGGGAAGCGACGGGGGACCTCGGACAGCATCGAGGCCGAGAAGAGGACGAAGCGCCCGGCCGAGCGGGCGCCGATCCGCAGTCGCATCTCGCGCCGCGCGTCGGGGCTGTCGCAGCGGAACGGCAGATCCAGCTCGACGCCCTCGTCCCGGACCCGCCGCACCAGGATCCGCTGCAGCCGCTCCAGCTCCTCGCCGGCGACGAAGTGCCAGAGCGAGCGCCCGAGGCTCTCTCCCGCCCCGTCCCAGCCGTTCTCCTCGGCGAACCGGTAGTAGCCGTCGTCGACCTGGACGATGCAATCGTCCGGATCGATCGCGTACCTGAGCAGTACCTGGGTGATCCGCTAAGGCTAAACCGCTCAGCCCAGGGCGGCGTCAACCGGAACCGCGCTGGGGACCCCGTCCAGGGCGTCGAGCGCCTTGCGGACCGACATCGCCTTGCAGGTGAAGATCGGCGTCTCCAGCTCGGTGTACTCGCTGGACTCGGTCGGGCGCAGCTCGTTCACCAGGTCGAGGAACTCGCCGGGGTCGTCGCCCTCGAAGCAGACCACGAACTCCTGGTCGTCGATGCCGTAGGAGTAGGTCGTGTTGACCGTGATTTCGGGATGGCGGCGCCCGACCTCGATGTGGCTTTTCATGATCCGGCCGCGCTCCTCCGGTGCCAGCCCGTACCAGCGGCGCTGCTTGACCATCGGGTAGAGGAAGAGGTACTTGCGCTCCGAGATGCAGATCTCGGAGCGCGCCTGCTCGTCGGAGTAGGGCGAGCGTTTGGTCATCGAGAGGAACGAGTAGGGCATGTGCGCCCACTTCGCCAGGCCGCTCTGACCGAGGACGACGTGGAAGGTGTGGATGTCGTCGAGGTTGGCGCTCTGGCTGAGCAGGACCAGGTCGACGTCACCGCGCGTGCCTATGGTTGAGTAGGCGCGCAGCGACCGGTCGATGCCGAAGTCCTCGCAGGCGGCGAGGAACTCCTGCTTATCCGTGGCACGGAGCTCGGGATCTCGACGGCGCCACTCGGGATCGATCTTGAAAAACGTGAACTTGGCGAACGTGCGGTCGGCCATGGGGCTCACGATAGCGCTCGCTCTGCTCCTGATCGCGCCGGCGCCGGCGGCGGCCGGGCTCCCTGTCAAGAGCAAGGTGACCCTGGCCTGGGTGCCGAGCGGGACCAGCGTCAGTCAGCTTGCTCGGGCGGGCCTGTCTCCGGGCCTGATGTCGGCCGGGCTCGGGACGGTGCCGGCCCAGCAGACCTACCTGGACGTTGGGCAGGGGAATCGGGTCTTCGACTCGCTGTATGACGAACCGCTGCCGCCGTTGAGCCGAGATTGCCCGGCCTGGCAGGAAGAGGTGATGAGGCGCGCCGACTCGGCGCCTGCAGAAATCGTCCCCGGATTGCTGCAAGAGGAGTTGAGAGGCAGCGATGTGATGGCCCTCTACAGAGGTGAAAGCTCCTGTGCGCTTGGTGGGGTTCCCGGTATTGGCTTCGGCCCGGCCGATCAGAAGTACTTCGAGGATCTCGACCTCTCCCTGGCCAGGGTCCGTGCGCTCGTGCGTTCGCTGCGACACGGCGAAATGCTGATCGCGATCGCCCGTCCCACCGGGCGCTCGGGCGATCCGCTGCCGATCGGCGTCGCCGCTCGCGGCTTCGACGGGAATCTCATCTCCGACAGCACCCGGACCGCGGGATACGTGCTCTCGACCGACGTGGCGCCGACGATCCTGGGCTGGCTCGGAATCCCGGTCCCCTCGCAGATGTCCGGGCAGGCGATCCACACGACGGGGTCGGTCGACGCGGCCGCGATCGAATCCCTTGGAGCGCGGATGGCGGTCATCGGCTCCCGGCGGGGGCCGGTGATCGGCCTGGCGATCGGGATCTGGGTCGCGGCCCTCGCCCTGGCGGTTCTCCTCGGTCGCGCCGGATGGGCCGGGCCCGCGGCGCGGGTCGTCGGGCTGAGCGTCATATACATGCCGCTGGTCCTGCTGCTCGGCGCCGCCCTGGAAGCCGGGGAGGGGGTCGAACAGGCACTGGTCGCCCTCGGCTCGCCGTTGCTGGCGGTGGCGACCCTCGCGGCGCTCGGCGGGTACCGCGCGCTTGCCGCCGCCTCGGGGATCACCGTGCTCGCCTACGCGCTCGACGCGATCGCCGGCTCGCCGCTGACCGCGCTCTCCCTGCTCGGGCCCAACCCCGGGCTCGGGGTGCGGTTCTACGGGATCGGCAACGAGCTCGAGGCGATGCTCGGCGTGCTGATCGCCGGCGGGACCGGCGCCGCCCTGGCCGGCTTTGCACCCCGGCTGGCCCCCCGGCGCTGTGCTGCCACCTTCCTCGTCGTCGGCCTGGCCTGCGCCGTCGTGTTCGCCGCCGGGCGCTTCGGGGCCGACGTGGGCGCCGCGATCGTCTTCCCGGTGGGGGCGGCGGTGGCGGCCGCCGTGGTGGCCGGCTGGCACTGGCAGCGGGCCTGGCTGGTGGTCGCCGTGCCGGTCGGCGTCCTCGCCCTGCTGGCGGCGATCGACCTGGCCACGGGGGCCAACGCGCACCTCACCCGCTCGGTTCTCGACGCCGGGGGGTTGGGGAGCCTCGCCGACGTCGCCCAGCGGCGGCTGCAGCTCTCCGCGCACAGCTTCATGCGCCCGATCCTCGCCGCCTTCCTG
>DASVWP010000261.1:0-5847 GCA_036393155.1 Solirubrobacterales bacterium
CTCGGGCGTCAACACCTCCTCGACCAGCAACCGCGCGTGGTTGCCGAATACCTGGATCCAGCCGTGCGCCTGGGCGTAGCGGCGCGGCTCGCCCTCGCCCTCGAAGAGGCGCAGCTCGGTCGGCCGCAGCGCCGCCAGCAGCGGCGCGTGGTTGGCGAGGATGCCGACTTCCCCGACCTCGGTGCGGGTCGAGACCTGGCGCGCTTCGCCGCTCCAGACCTCCCCCTCCGGGGTGAGGACCTCGACGTCCACCATGTGCTCGGCGGCCATGGTCTGCCCTAGGCCGCCGCGCCCGCTTTGGCGTTCTCGAGGACCTGGTCGATCGAGCCCTGCATGTAGAAGGCGCCCTCGGACAGGTCGTCGTGCTCGCCGTCGAGGATCTCGCGGAAGCCGCGGACGGTCTCGGCGACCGGCACGTACTCGCCGCTGCGGCCGGTGAACTGTTCGGCGACGAAGAACGGCTGCGAGAGGAAGCGCTCGATCTTCCGGGCCCGCGAGACGGTCTGCCGGTCCTCGTCGGAAAGCTCGTCGATGCCGAGGATGGCGATGATGTCCTGGAGCTCCTTGTAGCGCTGCAGGACTTCCTGGACGTCGGTCGCGGTCCGGTAGTGCTCCTCGCCGACCACGTCGGGCTTGAGGATCGTCGAGGTGGAATCGAGCGGGTCGACCGCCGGGTAGATCCCTTTCTCGGAGATCGCCCGCGAGAGCGCGGTGGTCGCGTTGAGGTGGGCGAACACCGAGGCCGGAGCCGGGTCGGTGTAGTCGTCGGCCGGCACGTAGACGGCCTGGATCGAGGTCACCGATCCGCGGTCGGTCGAGGTGATCCGCTCCTGCAGGCCACCCATCTCGGTCTCCAGCGTCGGCTGGTAGCCGACGGCCGAGGGCATGCGGCCCAGCAGGGCCGAGACCTCGGAGCCCGCCTGGACGAAGCGGAAGATGTTGTCGATGAAGAGCAGCACGTCCTGGCCGCCCTGCTCGCGGAAGTATTCGGCCATCGTCAGGCCCGAGAGCGCGACGCGCAGGCGGGCGCCGGGGGGCTCGTTCATCTGGCCGAAGACGAGCATCGTCTTGTCGATCACGCCCGACTCTTTCATCTCCAGCCAGAGGTCGTTGCCCTCACGCGAGCGCTCGCCGACGCCGACGAAGGCGGAGAGGCCGGAGTGCTCCTCGGCGATGTTGCGGATCAGCTCCTGGATCAGCACGGTCTTGCCGACGCCGGCGCCGCCGAACAGGCCGACCTTGCCGCCTTTGGCGTACGGAGCGAGCAGGTCGATGACCTTGATCCCGGTCTCCAGGATCTCCTGGGTCGGGGTCAGGTCGGAGGCCTTGGGGGCGGGGCGGTGGATCGGCCAGCGCTCGCCGCCGGCAATCTCGGCCCCGTTGTCGATCGGCTCGCCGAGCAGGTTGAAGATCCGGCCCAGGGTCGCGTCGCCGACCGGGACGGTGATCGGGCCGCCGGTGTCGCGGACCTTGTCGCCGCGCTGAACCCCGTCGGTCGCGTCCATCGCCACCGCGCGCACGCGGTCGTCGCCCAGGTGCTGCTGCACCTCGCAGACCAGCTCGGTCGCTTCGCCGTCGCCGTCGCCGGCGGTCTCGATCACGACTGCGGAGTAGATCTCCGGCAGCTTGTCGGGGAAGACGGCGTCGATGACCACACCCGTGACCTGCTCGACGCGCCCTACGTTGGTTCCGTTGCTTCCGTTGCTGTCAGCCATGGGTTCCTTTTCCTGGGTTCCTAAGTTGTCCGTCGCCTAGCCGAGCGCCTCGGCGCCGCCGACGACCTCCAAGATCTCCTGCGTGATTTCCGCCTGACGCACCCGGTTCATTTCCAGGGTCAGTTCGTCCATCATCGATTCCGCGTTCTCGGCCGCGTTGCGCATCGCCGTCATCCGCGCCCCGAGCTCGGAGGCCGCCGACTCGAGCAGCGCCCGGTACACGGAGATCGTCACGTACTCGGGGATCAGGCGGGCCAGCAGCTCCTCGGGGTCGGGCTCGTAGCTCCACTCCGAGCGGCTCTGGGCCTTTTCCGCCTCGTTTTCCTCTTCTTCGCCGCGGCGCTCCTCCTCGGCGCCCTCGCCGATCACGTCCGCCTGCTGCAGCGGCAGCAGGGTCTGGCGCCAGACGTGCTGGGTGAGGGGCGAGACGAAGCGGTTGTAGATCAGTTCGACCCGGTCGAGATCCTCGTCGACGTAGCGCGCGGTCATCTCCTCGCCGATCTCGCGAGCGTTGACGAAGCCGGGGCGGTCGGTGAAGCCGGTGTAGGAGGCGGTGACGTTCTGCTTGCGAAAGGTCAGCGCCGAGACGCCCTTCTTCCCGACCACGGCGAAGGAGGGCTCGGCCCCTTCCTCGCGGACCCGGGCCGCCAGGCGCATGCCCTCGCGGATGATGTTGCTGTTGAAGGCGCCCGCCAGGCCGCGATCGCCGGTGACGAGCACGATCCCGACCCGTTTGACGTTCTCACGCTCGACCATCACCGGCACGCGGGGGATGCCCCCGGCGTGCTCGGCGGCGGTGCGGGTCATCTTCCGCATCCCCTCGGCGAAGGGACGCAGGTCCTCGATCCGCTGTTCGGCGCGGCGCAGGCGCGCCGCCGCCACCATCTCCATCGCCCGCGTGATCTTGTTGATGTTCTTGATCGACGCGATGCGACTCTTGACTTCCTTCTGCGAGGCCATGGCTCAGGTACGGCGGCCGATCAGGCCGGCGTCGCCTCCTTGGCGTCCTCGGAGGGCTCGGCGGTGCGGCCCGGCTTCGCCCGCTCCTCGTCGGAGTGGATGCGGTCGGACTCTCCGGCCTCCAGCGGGTCGCCGTGCTCGTCGAAGTCGGGCCCGAAGTCGTCGACGAACTCGGCGATCGCCTTGCCCAGAGCCTCCTCGTCGGCCTCCTCGAGCTTGCCGCTCTCTTCGATCCGGCTCAGCAGGTCGGCGTTCTCGGCGTGCAGGCGGGTCCGCAGGTCGGAGAGGAACTCCCCCACCCGCTCGACCTTGATCCGGTCCAGGTAGCCGCCGGTGCCCGAGTAGATGGAGGCGACCTGGTCGGCGACGCTGAGCGGCTCGCGCTCTTTCTGTTTCAGCAGCTCGACGAGCCGCTGGCCGCGGGTCAGCGCTTTCTGCGTCTCCGCGTCGAGCTCGGAGCCGAACTGGGCGAATGCCTCGAGGTCGCGGTACTGGGAGAGGTCGAGGCGCAGTTTTCCGGCCACCTTCTTCATCGCCTTGGTCTGCGCGTTGCCGCCCACCCGGGAGACCGAGATGCCGACGTTGATCGCCGGCCGCACGCCGGAGAAGAAGAGGTCGGACTCGAGGAAGATCTGACCGTCGGTGATCGAGATCACGTTGGTCGGGATGTAGGCCGAGACGTCGGAGGCCTGGGTCTCGATGATCGGCAGCGCGGTCAGCGAGCCGCCGCCGAGCTCGTCGTTCAGCTTCACCGCCCGCTCGAGCAGGCGCGAGTGCAGGTAGAACACGTCGCCCGGGTAGGCCTCGCGACCCGGCGGGCGCCGCAGCAGCAGCGACATCTGCCGGTAGGCGGAGGCGTGCTTGGTGAGGTCGTCGTAGACGCAGAGCGCGGCTTTGCCGTTGTAGAGGAAGTACTCGCCCATCGCGCAGCCGGCGTAGGGGGCGATGTACTTGATCGGCGCCGCCTCGTCGGCCGGGGCGGCGACGATGATCGTGTTCTCCATCGCCCCGTTTTCCTCCAGCGTCTCTTTCAGCTGGACGACGGTGGACATCCGCTGCCCGATCGCCACGTAGATGCAGATCAGGTCCTTGTCCTTGTTGTTGATGATCGTGTCGATCGCGATCGCCGTCTTGCCGGTCTGGCGGTCGCCGATGATCAGCTCTCGCTGGCCGCGGCCGATCGGGATCATCCCGTCGATCGCCATCAGGCCGGTCTGCACCGGTTCCTCCACCGGCTGGCGCTCGACCACGCCGGGGGCTTTGAACTCGGCCGGGCGGGTCTCGGTCGTGGCGACCTCGCCGCGGTTGTCGAGCGGGCGGCCGAGCGGGTCGACCATGCGGCCGAGCAGCGCCTCGCCGACCGGGATCTCCAGCAGGTGGCCGGTGCGCTTGACCGTGTCGCCCTCGACGATCTTGTCCCACTCGCCGAACAGCACGGCGCCGACGTTGTCGGCCTCCAGGTTCAGGGCGAGCCCGGTGACGCCGTGCCCGAGCTCGAGCATCTCCAGCGCCATGCAGTTGTCCAGCCCGTGGATGCGGGCGATGCCGTCGGCGACGGACAGGACCGTCCCGACCTCGGAAAGGTCGGCGCTGCCGGTCTCCAGTCCCTCGATCCGCTCTCGCAGAATGCTTGCGATCTCGTCGGGCTTGATCTCCATCGGGTGCTCTGCTCCTCCTTACGCCGCGCTTGCGACGCTCTTTCGAAGTTTCTCCAGGCGACTGCGGATGCTCGCGTCCAGGACCATGTTGCCGACCTGCAGCACGATGCCGCCGAGGATCTCGTCGTCGACCTTGCTGGAGAGGTCGACCTCCTCCCCGGTCTGGCGTTCGACCTCCTGGCCGATTCTGGCGACCACCGCCGGGTCCAGCTCGACGGCGCTGGTGACGGTGACGTCGATGCGGCGGTTCTCGCGCTTCCAGAGCTCGTCGAGCTCGCGCCGGATGCGGAAGATCTCCGGCATCCGGTGTTTCTCGACCAGCAGCTCGAGGAAGTTCGTCAGCTCGGGCTCGGCACCCGAGATGGCGCGCCTCATCCCCTCGACCTTGTCGGCGCTCGAGAGGTAGGGGCTGAAGAAGAAGACCTGCACGTTGCGGTCGCGGTCGATGACGTCGGCGAACTGACCCAGCTGCTCGTGCAGCCTGTCCAGGTTCCCCTTGTCCTTGCCGGCCTCGAAGAGGGCCTCGGCGTAAACGCGAGCCGCGTCGGCCATGGTCTAGTTGCTCTCCGCCCCGGAGAGGGCCGAGAAGTCGACCTCGGACAGCGCCTCCTCGACCAGACGCTTCTGGTCGTCGGGGCTGAGCGCCTTGCGGGTGACTTTCTCCGTCGCCAGCACCGTGAGGTCGGCGACCTCCTGGCGGATCTGCTCCAGCGAGCGCCGCGTCTCGGCTTCGATGTCCCGTTTGGCGGCGGCGACCAGCTCCTCGCGTTTCTCCTTGCCGGAGGCGGTTGCCTCGGCTTCGGCGGTCTCGGCCGCCTTGCGGGCGCGGGCCATGATGTCGTCCGCCTGCTCGCGGGCCTCGGCGAGGCGGGACCGGTACTCGGCCAGCAGCTCGTCCGATTCCTTGCGCTGCCGTTCGGCGGCGTCGATTGACTCGCTGATCGTTTTCGCGCGTTTGTCGAGCGCTTCCTGGATCTTCGGGAAGGCGACCTTGCTCAACACCCACATCGTGACCAGGAACAGCACCAGCGTCCAGATCATCAGGCCGAGGCCCGGGGAGACCAGGAAGCTGCCGCCGCTTTCCTCCTTGCCGAGGGGCAGCGCCGCTATGTAGCCGAGCAGCTGCATGGACCTAGGAGAGGAAGAAGGCGATCAGGCCGAAGATGAAGGTGTAGAAGGCCACGGCCTCGGTGAGCGCGAAGCCGAGCCAGCGGATGCTTTCCAGCTCGCTTTTCATCTCCGGCTGGCGGGCGACGGACTCGATCTCCTTACCGAAGATGAAGCCGATGCCGATACCGGCGCCGATCGAGCCGAGGCCGGCGCCGACGCCGAGCGCGATGGCTTTGCCGGCGCCTTTGACGCCTTCGTCGGTGACGGCGGCGACGACAGGGGACAGATCCATGGAAACGTTGCTCCTTTTCTCTTAGTGAGCGGCGGAGGTCGCTCCGCCGATGTAGATAGCGCTAAGCGTCGAGAAGATGAATGCCTGCAGGGTGGCGATCAGGCCCACCTCG
>DASVWP010000262.1:0-14806 GCA_036393155.1 Solirubrobacterales bacterium
CCGAGCGCTGCGAAGTCGAGATCGAGCTCGGCAAGCTCCTGCTTCCCCGCTACCCGACCGCCGATGGCGAGGAGCCGGAGGCGATGCTGCGCCGGATCGCGATGGACGGCCTGCGCGCCCGCTACGGCGACCCGCCTCCGGCAGAGGCGGTCGAGCGGCTGGAGTTCGAGCTCGGGGTGATCGAGGAGATGGGCTTCCCGTCCTACTTCCTCATCGTCTGGGACTTCGTCCACTACGCGAAGCAGAATGGCGTCGCCGTCGGCCCGGGCCGCGGCTCGGCGGCGGGCTCGATCGTCTCCTACTGCCTCGGGATCACCGATCTCGACCCGCTCGCCGAGGGGCTGATCTTCGAGCGCTTCCTCAACCCCGGCCGCAAATCCATGCCCGACATCGACATCGACTTCTCGGTCCGCGGGCGCGAGCGGATGATCCGCTACGTCGCCGACAAATACGGCCGCGAGTCGGTTGCCCAGATCATCACCTTCGGCAAGATGGCGCCCCGCGCGGCGACGCGGGACGCCGCCCGCGTGCTCGGCTACGACTATGCCACCGGCGACCGCCTGGCAAAGCAGATCCCCGAGCCGATCATGGGTCGCAGCCCCTCCTTCGACGAATGCCTGCAGGCGGGCCAGGAGCTGAGACGCACCTACGACGAGGAGCCCGACGCGAAGAAGATCGTCGACGTCGCCCGCGGCCTCGAGGGGATCATCCGCAACAACTCGATCCACGCCGCGGCGGTGGTGATCGCCGACCGGCCGCTGCGGGAGATCGTGCCGCTGCAGCTGGCCGAGGACCGCAGCGCCCCCGCCGCAAACGGGAATGGAAGCGGCAAGCCGGAGCGCCAGTACAAGATCGTGACCCAGTACTCGATGGGGCCGATCGAGGAGATCGGGCTGCTGAAGATGGACTTCCTCGGCCTCCGCAACCTCGACGTGATCGAGGACGCGATCGACATCATCGAGCGCTCGCGCGGCGAGCGGATCGACATGACCGCGATCCCGCTCGACGACGCCAAGACCTACGCGATGCTGGCCGAGGGCGACTCGACCGGCGTCTTCCAGTTCGAGTCCGAGGGCATGCGCGACGCGCTGCGCAAGGTGCGCCCGACCGAGTTCGCCGACCTGGTCGCGCTCGGCGCTCTGTACCGACCCGGGGCGATGGCCTACATCCCCACCTACGCGAAGGGCAAGCGCAACCCCGCCTCCGTCACCTATCCCGACGAGCGCCTGCGCGAGATCACCGCCGAGACCTACGGCTGCGTGATCTACCAGGAGCAGCTGATGGCGATCGCCCGCGAGCTCGCCGGCTTCTCGGGTGCCCAGGCGGACGACCTGCGCAAGGCCGTCGGCAAGAAGAAGCGCGACCTGATGGCGACCATGAAGGACAAGTTCATGGAAGGCCTGGCGAGCTCGGGCACCGACTCGAAGGTCGCCCAGGACCTCTGGAAGCTGAACGAAGCCGCGGCCGACTACTCCTTCAACAAGTCCCACGCCGCCTGCTACGCGCTGATCTCCTATCGCACCGCCTACCTGAAGGCGAACTTCCCGGCCGAGTACATGGCGGCGGTGATCTCCTCGGTGATGAACACCAAAGACAAGGTCCCGTTCTTCGTCAACCGCTGCGCGGAGATGGGGATCGACGTGCTGCCGCCGGACGTCAACTCCTCCGGCCACAGCTTCGTCGTCTCCGAGAACGCGATCCGCTTCGGCCTCGACGCGGTGAAGAACGTCGGCCACTCGGCGGTGGAGGCGATCCTCCGCGCCCGCGAGGAGAAGCCGATCGAGTCGATCTGGGACTTCTGCGAGCGGGTCGACTCGCGCGCGGTCAACAAACGGGCGATCGAATGCCTGATCAAGTGCGGCGCCCTGGACTCCACCGGCGCCAGCCGCAAAGGGATGCTGGAGACGCTGCCGGCCGCCCAGTCCGCGGGGCAGAAGGCCCAGGAGGACGCGCAGCTGGGGCAGGGCTCGATCTTCGACTTCGGCGAGGAAGCCGGGGGGGCAGCGCAGCCGCAGGCTCACCACCGGCCGCCGATCCCGGCCGCCGAGTTCGACCGGGCGGAGATGCTGGCGATGGAGAAGGAGACGCTCGGCACCTACCTCTCCTCGCACCCGCTGAGCGAAGTCGGGCCGGCGCTGAGGGCGCGGGTCGACTGCAGCATCGCCCAGCTGTCCGCCAAGCCCGACGGGGCCTGGGTCACGGTCGGTGGGATCGTCGTCGACTGCAAGAAGATCCGCACCAAGAGCGGCAACCAGATGATGTTCGCGACCCTCGACGACGTCGAGGGTCAGGTCGAGATGCTCGTCTTCAAGGCTGACCAGGCCGAGAGCGCGGCGGTGATCCAGCCCGACGCGATCGTCCTCGTGCGCGGCCGCCTCGACCACAAGGACCGCGGCGAGACCAAGCTGGTGGTCCAGGAGGCGCAGCGCTTCGAACCTGACGGCGAGGAGATCGCCGCGGCCGCCAAGCTCGCCCCGGCGCCGGCGGTCGCCGGGCCCTTCGAGCTGGCGATCGACGCGGCCAGCTTCAAGCCCGACCTGGTGGCTGAACTGAAGGCGGTCTTCGAGCATCACAAGGGCGACGCCGACGTCCACCTCGTGGTCCACACCGCCGAGGGCGCCCGCCGCCTGCGCTTCGGCCGCGAGTACCGGGTGCGGCCGTCGACCCGGCTCCGGAATGAGCTCGACCAACTCCTCGAGTCAGCGGCTCTGGCTGCCTGAAGCCAAGCAGTTCGCTGGACGCAGGGAACGTGGCGTGCTCCGCACGCGAGTGACCGAGGACGGCGAAATGCGCCGGGTTCAGACGGCCAGAGCGCCTAGACTTTGTCAATGAGCGCTACCCGCACTCAGCTTGGGGAGTGTCGACAGTGCCGCAGCTTCTGCGACAAGATGGTCGAGCCACGCGGCTGCATCGAGATCGGCTGCCGCTACCTCTACAGCTACGTCGACCGCCTCACCGGCACCCAGTACGTCGGCTGCATGCAGGAGGTCTACGGGGCGGAGGTGGAGCTGGCCGCGGTACTGGAGAAGGGCGGCTTTGGCGGCGTGAAGATGACCGGCGAGCCGCTGCCCCACTGCCAGTTCTCGGTCGAGCGCGCCTACGAGGGCTCGGGCGAGACCTACGGCTGCGTCAACCGCCGCTTCTTCGACTGCACCGACGAAGGAGCCGAGGGGTTGCGCGCCTTCGATCTGCGCGACGTCTGACCGGGGTGGTCGCCGGCCGAAACGGCGACACCGTCTGCTGACAACGACATCGTTTCGTGTAATACTGCCGCCGATGACTGAGACGGCGGCAGTGGCCGACGCGGACGCGAACGCGCTGTTGGGCGCTGCCGAGAACGGTGGCTCCAGCGACGGGCCGCAGTTCACGCTCGAGCTCAACCAGGACCAGAAGGACATTCGCGAGTGGGTTCACGGATTCGCCGAGGGCGTTGTCCGGCCCGCGGCGTCGGAGTGGGACGAGCGCGAGGAAACCCCGTGGCCGGTGATCCAGGAGGCCGCGAAGATCGGCCTCTACGGCCTCGAAGCGGTCGGCCAGTTCTGGGCCGACCCGACCGGGCTGACGCTGCCGATCGTCAACGAGGAGCTGTTCTGGGGCGACGCCGGGATCGGCATGGCGATCATGGGCACGACGCTGGCCGTCGCCGCGATCTTCGGGCAGGGGACGCCGGAGCAGATGGGGGAGTGGATCCCCCAGTGCTTCGGCACGCCTGAGGAGGTAAAGCTGGCCGCCTTCTGCGCGTCGGAGCCGGACGCCGGATCCGACGTCTCGGCGATCCGCACCACCGCCAAGTACGACGAGGCCACCGACGAGTGGGTGATCAACGGCCAGAAGGCCTGGGCGACCAACGGCGGCATCGCCAACGTCCATGTGGTGATCGCCTCGGTCGACCGCGAGCTCGGCTCGCGCGGGCACGCCGCCTTCGTGATCCCGCCCGGGACTAAGGGCTGCGAGCAGGGGGCGAAGGTCAAGAAGCACGGCCTGCGCGCCTCCCACACCGCCGACGTCCACCTCGACGACTGCCGCGTTCCCGGCTCCTGTCTGCTGGGCGGCAAAGAGAAGCTCGACGAACGGCTGGCCCGGGTCCGCGAGGGCAAGCGGTCGAAATCGCAGGCGGCGATGCAGACCTTCGAGTCGAGCCGGCCGGTGGTCGGCGCGCAGGCCCTGGGGATCGCCCGTGCGGCCTATGAGTACGCCCTCGACTACGCGAAAGAGCGCCGCCAGTTCGGCAAGGCGATCGTCGAGAACCAGTCGATCGCCTTCGACCTCGCGAACATGAAGCTGGAGATCGACGCCGCGCGGCTGCTGGTCTGGCGCGCCGCCTGGATGGGCCGCAACAACCACACCTTCGAAAACGCCGAGGGCTCGATGTCGAAGCTGAAGGCCGGCGAGGTTGCCGTCTGGGTGACCGAGCGGGCGATTCAGATCCTCGGCGGCAACGGCTACACGCGGGAGTTCCCGGTCGAGCGGATGCACCGCGATTCGAAGATCTACACGATCTTCGAGGGCACCTCGGAGATCCAGCGCCTGGTCATCTCGCGCGCGATCTCCGGCGTCCACGTCAAATAAAGGTTTACGGCGGGAGAGCAAGGGCCGGGCAGGGGTGCGCGGCCCTTGTCGCCTGCCCGAAGCCGTAGGCTGCCGGGCCGATGAGGCCCCGGCTCGCGCTCTGTCTCGCTCTCACGGCGCTCCTGCTCGCCACCTGGAGCGGCAGCGCCCAGGCCTTCGAGGCGCGTGTCCACCGCACGCCGATCGCCGGCACCCGGATCGCCTGGTACGAACGCGGCCACGGCTCGCCCCTGCTGATGCTGATGGGGACCGGCTCGACGATGGCCGAATGGGACCCGGCGCTGCTACGGCTGCTCGCCCGGCGCCACCGCCTGATCCTCTTCGACTACCCGGGCATCGGCTGGTCGGGCCCCTGGCGGGGGCGGCACGTCTTCGACACCCTCGCCGACGCGGTCGGCCGTTTCATGGCGGCGATCGAGCTCCCGAGGGCCGACGTCTTCGGCTGGTCGATGGGCGGCTTCGTCGCCCAGCGGCTGGCGATCGACCACCCGCGTCGGGTCGAACGGCTGGTCCTCGCCGGCACCAACCCCGGCGGCGGCCGCAGCGTCCTCGGCACCCGGCGGGCGCAGGAAATCGACAGCGAGCCCAACCCCCCGCTCGGCGACATCCTCCACGAGCTCTACCCGCCGCATCGCCAGCGCGAGGGGCGGCGCTTCCTACGCCGCCTCGACCTCGCCAGCCAGAGCGGCGAGATCCCCAACGACTTCCATGTTGCCCCCGCGACCACCGACGCCCAGGTCGCCGCCGAGGACCCCTGGCTGCGCAGCAACCGCAACTACCGCCAGCTGGGCGCCCTGCGGATCCCCGTCCTGGCCGCCGCCGGCCGCGAGGACCCGGTGGTGCCGCCGGTCAACCTGCGGCGGATCGCCGAACGGGTGCCCGGCGCCCGGCTCCGGATCTTCGCCGGCGCCCACGCCTTCCTCTTCCAGCAGCGGGCGGCGTTCAGCCGCGTCCTCGAGCGGTTCCTCGGGGACTGAGCGTCAGCCGCCGCGCCGTTTCACCCCTTCGCGGCGCAGGCGCTTAGCCGCCGTGACTTCGGCCTTGCTGGATCCCTTCTTCTCCGGCCCGGGCGTCTCCAGCGTCGCCGGCAGCCCCTCGAAGCGGGGCTCCGAAAGGAAAGCGGAGAGGCCGCGTTTGCCCATCTCGCCCTTGCCGATGTTGGCGTGGCGGTCGCGGCAGGAGCCGAGCGGGGCGGCGGCGTCGTTGACGTGGACGGCGCCGAGCCGCCGTAGGCCGACCTTGGCGTCGGCTTCGTCCAGCACGGCGCCGAGGTGGACCTCGTCGGTGACGTCGTAGCCCTGGACGAAGAGGTGGCAGGAGTCGAGGCAGAGGCCGAGCCGCTCGCCGCCGCCGGCCAGCTCGATCAGCTCCGCGGTCTCGTCGAAATTGCGGCCCAGCAGGCCTTTGTGGCCGGCGGTCTGCTCCAACAGGAGGCGGCAGCTGTCGCTGTCCTTCAGCGCCGCGGCGATCACTTTCCCCGCCCGTTTCATCGAGGGGCCGTGGGGCTCGCCTTTCTGCGCCCCGGGGTGCAGGACGACGCCGGCGGCGCCGATCCCGTCGCCGATCCGCAGCGCGTGCGTCAGCGAGGCGAGCGATTTCCTGCGCAGCTCTTTGTCTTTGGTCGCGCAGTTGATCAGGTAGACCGCGTGGATGATCACCGCTTCGACCGGGGAGCCGTCCATCGCCTCGCGAAAGGCGGCGAAATCCTCCTCGCCGTAGCGGGTCGGCCGCCACATGCGAGGGCTCTGGTGGAAGATCTGGATAGATTCGCAGCCGCGCTCCGCGCCGCGCTCGATCGCTTTGTCGAGGCCGCCGGCGGTGGAGACGTGCGCTCCGATCAGCATCCCGTCACCAAGACTCCCTCGACAACATGACCAGCGAGAACCTCCGTCTCCGATTTGCCCCCTCGCCGACCGGTGCGCTGCACATCGGCGGAGCGAGGACGGCACTCTACAACTGGCTGGCGGCGCGCCACGGTGGCGGCGAGCTGGTGTTGCGGATCGAGGACACCGACCGCGAGCGCTCGACCGAGGAGAACGTCGAGCAGATCCTCGACGCGATGCGCTGGCTGGAGCTCGACTGGGACGTCGGGCCGGTCTCGCAGCTCGAGCGCGCCGACCGCCACCGGGAGGCGCTGGAGCGCCTGCTGGAGTCCGGCCACGCCTACCGCGACCACGCGACCGCGAAGGACGTCGAGGCCTGGAAGGCCGAGCACGGGACCGGCCGCGGCTATCGCGGCACGCCGACCGACGACCCCACGGCGGCGATCAGGCTGCGCGTGCCGGAGGAGGGGGAGACGGTCGTCGAGGACCTGATCCGCGGCCCCGTGGCCTTCCCCAACCGCAGCTACGACGACTTCGTGATCGCCCGTGCCGACGGCTCGGTCCTCTACAACTTCGCGGTCGCCGTCGACGACGCCGAGATGGGGGTGAGCGAGGTGGTGCGCGGCGACGACCACCTGTCCAACACGCCCAAGCAGCTGCTGGTGCTGGAAGCGCTGGGCTTCGAGGCGCCCCGCTACGCCCACCTGCCGCTGCTGCACGGCCCCGACGGCAAGAAGCTCTCCAAGCGCCACGGCGCCGCCTCGGTGCAGGAGCTGCGCGACGCCGGCTACCTGCCCGCCGCGGTGCGCAACTACCTCGCCCTGCTCGGCTGGGGCACCGACGACGACACCACGCTGATGTCCACCGAGGAGCTGGTGCGGCGCTTCCGGATCGCCGACGTCGGCAAATCGGCGGCGATCTTCGACGAGAAGAAGCTGCGCTGGCTGAACGGCCGCTTCATGCGCGAGATGGACCTCGACTCCTACACCGCCGCGGTCGCCCGCCATCTCGGTCGCGATGCCGACGAGCGCCTGCGCGCCGCCTGCGAGATCGCCCAGGAGAAAGCGCAGACCCTGGAGGAGGTCTGGGGGCTGGTCCGCTTCCTCTTCGAGCCGCCGCTCGACGATGCGAAGGCCTGGGGGAAGGTGATGAAGCCCGATTCCGGGGCCCTGCTGGAGGCGGCGGCGGAGGCGCTGCGCGGCGCGGAGCCCTTCGATGCGGAGGCGATCGAGGCGGCGCTGGCGCCGATCCTCGACCGCTTCGAGGTCAAACCCGGCCGGCTCTACCAGCCGATCCGGGTGGCGATCACCGGCACCTCGGTCTCGCCCGGCATCTTCGAGTCCCTCGCCGTCTTGGGACGGGAGCAGTCTCTTCAGCGGGTCGAAGCCGCGGTCCAGCGGCTGCAGGAGGCTCCCGCGGACGCATAATCCCGGTCAACCGGCCATCTCACCTGAACGTTTGGCTAAACCAAACGTCTTCTCCTGCCGATGAGGGTGCCATGAGCACCACCGCACAAGGTAATGGCAAGGTTCTGTCTCCTGAGGCCCCCGCAAAAGGCTCCGGGCGCGCCGCCGCACCGGGCAGCAGGCTGGCCGAGGCGTTCGAGGCAGTCGAGCGCTTTCCGGTCCTGATCGAGTCCCGCGAGCGGGTGATCGCCGCGGCCACCGCGGAGACGCCGCGGGTCGGCGATCTGGTCGAGGCGGTCGAGTCCGACGTCGCCCTGGCGATCTCGGTCCTGCGCTTCGCCAATCGCAGCGGCGTCGCGGCCGGGGGGGTCGGCAGCATCCCCGAGGCGGTCGAGGTGCTGAAGCCCTCCGGGGTCCTGGCGATCGCCGGCACCGCCCCGAGCTTCGACTTCTTCGAGTCCAACGGCGGCTGGGAGCTGAAACCCGAGCGCTTCCGCGTCCACGCCCTCGCCACCCAGCGGGCCGCCGACCAACTCGGCCGCGCCGTCGGCTGGGTCGAACGCGACGAGCTTGCCGTCGCCGCCCTGCTGCACGACGTCGGCCGCCTGGTGATCTCCCGCCTGCACCCCGGCTACAAGGTCTACTTCGACGCGATCTCGCGCACCCCCGAGCAGCGCCTGCGCGACGAACGCGAGCAGCTCGGCATCGACCACGCCCTGGTCGGCGGCGTCCTGGCGCGGCGCTGGAACCTGCCGCAGCGGATCGCCGTCGCGCTCGAGCGCCATCACGCCGAGGACGCCGACGGCCTGGCGGCGATGGTCGCCACCGCCGACATGGTCGCTCACTACAGCCAGGGCGAGGCGATCTCCCCGGAGCGCCTGCGCGCCAGCGCCGAGCGCTGCGGCCTCGGTCAGGAGGCACTCCGCGACCTGCTCTACGAGCTGCCGCTGAGCGGCCACGAAAGCTCCCGGGTCAGCGAGCCCTGCCCGCTGTCGGCGCGCGAGCTCGACGTCCTGCGTCACCTCTCCGAGGGCATGGTCTACAAGCAGATCGCCGGCGAAATGCAGCTCTCGGTCTCCACGATCCGCACCCACCTGCACAACGTCTACGGCAAGATCGGCGCCGTCGACCGGGCGCAGGCGGTTCTCACCGCGCGCGATCGCGGCTGGATCTGAGACGCGTAGCGCCCGGTCTCAGTCGATCAGGCTTTCGCGCAGGGCGATCGCCACGGCGTGCGAGCGGTTGCGGGCGCCGAGGCGGCCGAGGGCGTTCTTGGTGTGCGTCTTCACCGTCTCCTCGCTGAGGTCGAGTTCGCGCGCGGCGACGGTGACCGACTCGCCGTTGGCCAGCAGCTGCAGGATCTGGCGCTGCCGCCGGGTGAGCTTGCCGCGACTTCCCTTCGGCGGCACCGCCGGGTCGACGAAGGGCTCCTGGGAGGCCGCGGCGTCGACCGCCCGGCGCAGCTCGTCGGGACCCGCGGTGCGGGCGACGTAGGCGCAGGCCCCGGCCTGCAGCGCCGCGGTGGCGATGTGGCGCTCGGGCCGGTCGCCGTGGGCGACGATGCCCAGCACCGGGGCGACCCTGTGCATCGCCCGGATGGCCTCGTGGGCGCTCAGCGATTCCCCGGAGCCGTTGCGGCTCCAGCGCATGTCGACGATCGCCACCTCGAAATCGCCGATGTCCCGAACCAGCTCCACGCCTTCCTCGCGGCTGGCCGTCTCGTGCACCTCGAAGCGGTCCGAGAGAACCTGGCGGACCCCCAGCCGGACGAGTGGATGGCCGTCGATAACCAGGCAGTTGGGCCGTTCGCTCAGCACTGCTCCCGATCGGTCGCTTGCGGTTTCGGGCGCCGGCCGCCAGCCCGTGCCCCCTCGCTTTCGATCCTAGCCCAGCCCGCGCGCGTGCGGTAGAAAGTCCCCGTGATCTCCGTCACCTCGAAGTCGCGCTATGCGGTCGTTGCGCTGGCTGAGCTCGCCCGCTCGGGCGACCGGCCGGTCCCGATCAAAGAGCTGGCCGAGCGCCGGGAGATTCCCGAGCAGTTCCTCGAGCAGCTCTTCTCGACCCTGCGCCGGGCCGGTCTCCTGACCAGCCACCGGGGGATGCGCGGCGGCTACACGCTCTCGCGCCCGCCGGAAGAGATCACGGTGCTCGAGGTCGTGCAGGCGCTGGACGGCAAAATCGGCCAGGAGGCCGACGAGGCCGGGGGCATCTGGGCGGAGGGCGTGACCGCGCTGCGCAAGGTCTTCGGCCAGACGACGATCGCCGAAGTCGCCCGGCGCGAGGCCGAAGAGGCCGGCTCGGGTATGTACTTCATCTGATGAGGCAGACCGAGCAACTGGTGCTGCGGCCGCCGCGGCCCGGCGACGAGGAGCGCTACGTGTCCCTCTTCCTGGACCCCGAGGTCGAAGCCTGGTTGCGGCCGCCGCCGCTGGCCAAGTTCGCCGAGTCCGAACTGCGGCAGATGCTGCGCGACGACGTCGAGCACTGGGAGAGCAACCGCTTCGGTCCCTGGGCGCTCGAGGAGAAGGGGGGCGGGCGGTTCGTCGGGCGGGCCGGCCTGCGCTGGACGGCGGTCGAGGGCACGGCCACCGTGGAGCTGGCCTGGACGGTCGCCCCCGCGCGTCAGGGCCGCGGCCTTGCCACCGAGGCGGCCGGCGCCGCCCTCGAGCTGGCGCGGGAGGAGCGGATCGAGGAGGTCGTCGCGCTGGTTCTGCCGGAGAACACGGCCTCCCGCCGGGTGGCCGAGAAGCTCGGCCTGGACCAGGAGGCGGAGGTCGAGCACGCCGGCCTGCCGCACCTGCTGTATCGCGTGCGCCCCGCCGCGAGGTCTTAGAGTGGCCGCCATGCTCGGCGGCGGCGAGAAAGCGCGATGAGGATCGGGCCGGAGGCCTCGGCGGTCGTCGGCGGGACGCCGCTGGTGACCCTCGACCGGATGTCGGCGGACCTCGGGGGCCAGGTCTGCGCCAAGCTCGAGTACTTCAATCCGGGCGGCTCGGTCAAGGACCGGATCGGCGTGGCGATGATCGACGCCGCCGAGGAGCAGGGGCTGCTCCGCCCCGGGCGCTCGGTGGTCGTCGAGCCGACCAGCGGCAACACCGGGATCGCCCTGGCGATGGTCTGCGCCGCGCGCGGCTACGAGCTGATCCTCACCATGCCCGAGGGGATGAGCCGCGAGCGCGGCAAGCTGCTGCGCGCCTACGGGGCGGAGGTGCGCGAGACCCCCTCGCTGGGCGGGATGAACGAGGCTGTCGCCCTGGCCGAGGAGATCCGCGAGCAGCGCAAGGCCTTCATGCCGATGCAGTTCTCCAACCCCGCGAACCCGGACGTCCACCGCCGGACCACCGCCGAGGAGATCTGGAGCGACACCGACGGCGAGATCGGGGCCTTCGTCACCGGGGTCGGCACCGGCGGCACGATCACCGGCGTCGGCCGGCTGCTCAGGGAGCGCTCGCCGGAGACGCTGGTCGTCGCCGTCGAGCCCGCCGCCTCGCCGGTCCTCTCCGGCGGCCCGCCGGGGCCGCACAAAATCCAGGGGATCGGCGCCGGCTTCGTCCCCGAGGTCTTCGACCGCTCGGTTGTCGACGAGGTGCTGTCGGTCGGCGACGAGGACGCCCTGGAGACGGCGCGCCTGGTGGCGCGGAGGGAGGGGATTCTCTCGGGGATCTCCGCCGGGGCGAACATCTGGGCCGCGCTGCAGGTCGCCGGGCGGCCGGAGCTGGCTGGCAAACGGGTGGTGACGATCGTCTGCGATTCGGGCGAGCGTTACATGTCCCTACCCTTCTTCTCACCATGAGTCGCTGGAAGAGGGTGGTCTCAGAGGTGCGCTCCGACGTCGCCGCGGCGCGCGACCGCGACCCCGCGGCCCAGGGGGTCTCGAGCTTCGAGATCCTCACCAGCTGGGCCGGCGTGCAGGCTCTGCTCGCCCACCGGGCCGCCCACGCGCTGCTCGAATCCGGGGTGCCGCTGCTGCCGCGGGTGATCGCCTACGTGAGTCGCGCGATCACCGGGGTGGAGATCCATCCGGCGGCGGAGATCGGGCGCGAGTTCTTCATCGACCACGGGGCCGGGGTGGTGATCGGCGAGACCGCGAGGATCGGCGACCGGGTGACGCTCTACCAGGGGGTGACGCTCGGTGGCACCGGCTTCCAGCGCGGCAAGCGCCACCCGACGCTCGGCGACAACGTGACCGTCGGCTCCGGCGCCAAGCTGCTGGGCCCGATCGCCATCGGCGACGGCGCCAAGGTGGGGGCCAACACGGTGGTGATCGAGGACGTGCCGCCCTGCGCCACGGTGGTCGGCAACCCCGGGCACCCGGTCCGGGTGGAAGGCAAGCGGGTGGAGGGGCCGGACGCGGACTGGATCCACCTGCCGGACCCGATCGCCGACGCGATGAAGCGGATGGCCGAGCGGATCGAGGATCTGGAGGCGCGGATCGCCGCCCTCGACGGCGGCGAGGCGCCGGCCGAGGCGCCGCGGCTGAGCCCGCGCACCGGTCGCTCGCCGGCCGGCGGCTGAGCCGGGCTCAGAGGCGCCGATAACTCAGATAGCGTGGGCGGCGCACGCTCTCGTCTCCCTTGAAAGGAACGCCTTGAACAAGCGCCTTCGCTTCGTCCCATTCCTGCTCCTCGTCTTCGGGCTCGCGCTCGCCGCCTGCGGCGGCGGCGGGGAAAGCGCCGAAGACAAGATCACCAGCACGATCGAAACCGCCGCGACCAGCACCGAAGCGAGTGTCTGCAAGGAAACGCAGACCCTGGCGTTCATGGAACAGACGAACGCCGGGACCGGCAAGGAAGCCGAAAAGGAATGCGAAGAAGAAGCCACGAAGGGTGAAAACAACCCGGAATCGGTGAAGGTCAGCGAAGTCAAGGTCGAAGGCGAAAAGGCGACCGCCGATGCCGAATTCATCGGCGGCAACTTCAACGAACAGACCCTCGAAGTCGCCCTGGTCGAAGAAAACGGGGAATGGAAGCTCGACAAATTCGTCGGCTTCGCCAACTTCGATCCGACGCCGATCATCAGCGCGTTGAGGAAACAACTGGAAGAAGAACCGTCGATCAAGCCGCAGATGACCAGCTGCATCCTCGAAGGGCTGGAAGAACTGCCCGAAGAAGAATTCGAAAAGCTGGTGGTCGAAAACAACTCGCAGCCGATCGTCGAACTGGCGGAAAGCTGCGAAAAGGGCTGAGCCCCATGGGAGGCCCCGCCGAGCCCCTGGCTATGCTCGGCGGGTGAGCCTTCAAGCCGAGTTCGAGCCGCCCTCCGAGGGCTCCCAGGAGCTCCGGGGGGCGCCGACCGAGCCGGGCGCCGACCGCGTCGAGCGCCTGCTCGCCGGCCTCAACCCGCCCCAGCGGGCGGCGGTGGAGGCCGGGGAGGGGCCGCTCCTGGTGCTCGCCGGGGCGGGCTCGGGCAAGACCCGGGTGCTGACCCACCGGATCGCCTACCTGCTGGCGACCGGGGCCGCGCGGCCCGGCGAGATCCTCGCGATCACCTTCACCAACAAGGCCGCCGCCGAGATGCGCGAGCGGGTCGGCCAGCTGGTCGGACGCTCGGTGCGGGCGATGTGGGTGACGACCTTCCACTCCGCCTGCGCCCGCATGCTGCGGGTCGACGGCGAGCGACTCGGCTACTCCAAGAGCTTCACGATCTACGACGAGTCCGACTCGCTGCGGATGCTCAAACGCTGCCTCGGCGAGCTCGGCGTCGACCCCAAACGGTTCCCGCCGCGAGCCGTCCGGGCGAAGATCTCCGGCGCCAAGAACCAGCTGATCGACGCCTCCGCCTACGCCGAGAGCGCCCGCGGGGACTTCGAGGAGATCGTCGCCGAGGCCTTCCCGCTCTACGAGAAGCGGATGCTGGAGGCCAACGCGATGGATTTCGACGACCTGCTGGTCCGCACGGTCAACGCGCTGGAGCTGTTCGAGGACGTCCGCGAGCGCTGGCGGCGCACCTTCCGCCACGTCCTCGTCGACGAGTACCAGGACACCAACCACGCCCAGTACCGGCTCCTGCAGCTGCTCGCCTCCGAGCACGGCAACCTGATGGTGGTCGGCGACGAGGACCAGTCGATCTATGGGTTCCGCCACGCCGACGTCTCCAACATCCTCGACTTCGATCGCGACTTCGAGGGCGCCGAGATCGTCAAGCTGGAGCAGAACTACCGCTCGACGCAGACGATCCTCTCGGCCGCCAACGCGGTCGTCGAGCGCAACCGCGAGCGGCGGCCGAAGGAGCTTTGGACCGAAGAGAAGGGCGGCGATCCGGTGCAGCTCTCCGAGCTCGGCGACGAGCACGAGGAGGCGCGCTGGATCGCGGGGGAGATCGGCCGGCTCGAGGAGGAGCAGGGGGTGGCCCGCTCCGACGTCGCGGTCTTCTACCGGACCAACGCGATGAGCCGGGTGCTGGAGGACACGCTGAAGCGCTTCGACGTCTCCTACCAGGTGATCGGCGGGACGAAGTTCTACGAGCGGGCCGAGATCAAGGACGCGGTCGCCTACCTCAGCCTGCTGGTCAACCCGGCCGACCTCGTCTCCTTCCAGCGGGTGGTCAACTCGCCGCGCCGGGGGATCGGGAACACCAGCCAGGCGCGCCTGGCGGCCTACGCCAACACCGCCGGGCTGACGATCTGGGAGGTGATGGAACGGGCCGAGGAGGTGCCGGGCCTGAGCGGCGCGGCGATCCGGTCGGTCTCGCGCTTCTACGAGACGATGGCCGCCCTGCGCGAACGGGCCGACCGCGAAGGGCCAGTGGCCGGGCTGCTGGAGGCGGTGCTGAACGAGAGCGGCTACCTGGAAGCGCTGGCGGCGGAGCGGACGATCGAAGCCGAAGGGCGGGCGGAAAACCTCGAGACGCTGATCGGCGGCGCGGCCGAATTCGACCTCGAGCGCGAGCGGGAGGGGGAGAGCGAGGTCTCGCCGCTGGAGGAGTACCTGCAGCAGATCTCGCTCTTCACCGAGCAGGACTCGATCAAGCCCGAGCAGGAGCTGGTCACCCTGATGACCCTGCACAACG
>DASVWP010000263.1:0-15491 GCA_036393155.1 Solirubrobacterales bacterium
AGCGCTCGTGCAGGCGCAGGAGCCCGGTGGCCGGGCCGGAAGTCAGGGGGCGTGCGTGACTTCCTGCTCAACGAAGCGCTGAAGCGGCTGGCCACCGAGGCCGCCACCCGGCTCAGCACCCTCGTCGCCACCGGCGAGGAGATTCCCTTCGACGTCGCCGCCGAGGCGGCCGAGGATTCCCCCTTCTACAGCTACGTGCCGCTGACCGGCCGCTACGTGCGCGACCACGCGCACGAGCTGCGCTCGCTGCCGAGCTTCGGCCCCGCCCGTGAGGCGACGGTCGAGGCGGGCGTCGCTGCCGCCTACCTGGAGGCGCGCGGCGAGATCGTCCCCGCCGACCCCGGCGAGCGCGCCGAGCAGATGCTGATCGCCTTCTTCGCGGAGCTCTGGGAGGGTGGCGCCAGCTTCGCCCTCGACCGCGGCAGGCTGGAGGACGCCCTCTGCACGCTCGACGCCGAATCGCGCGACGCCGACGACGCCGACGTGCTGATCGTGCCGATCGTCGGCCTGCGGATGTCGATGCCCCGACTGCAGCTGCCGCACGACGTGCGGATAGTTCGCGCCGACTCGCTCGAAGTCCCAGTCGAGGCGAAGCGCAGCGAGGGAATGGGACGGGCGGCCTGGGAGCCGCAGTTCCTCGCGGTGGCCGAGATGGGGCCCGACGAAGGCGCCGATACGGCGCTGCGGCAGCTGCAGGAGCTGATCAGCGTGATGAGGATGTTCAAGGCCGGAGGCATCGGCCTCGGTCCCTACGCCTTCGCTCCGACCGGCGAGGACACCTGGCGGCGGATCGCCACCGGCGCCCCCGCCACGCGTCCCGGCGGCTACCGCCTCGGCGAGTCCGAGGCGCGCGAGCTCGCCGATTTCGCTGCCGCCCTGGAGGCTCGCCCCGATCCCGACAGCGCCCTCACCTGGGCTGTGGGGCGTTTCGAGATGGGTTGCGAGCGGCTCAGCGCGATGGACGGCCTCAGTGACCACCTGCTGGCGATGCGCGCCGTGCTCGAGGGCCACGGGCCGGTCGGCGCCTCCCTGCCGATGCGCGCCGCGGCGCTGATCGCCGACGAGTCGATGGACCGCATCGAGGCCCGCGAGCGGATCGAGGACATCCTCCAGCTCGAGCGGTCGCTGATGAACGGCCGTCCGGCCGAGGGAGCGATCGAGCTCGCCGCCTGGACCGAGGAGGGGGCCCGCCGGCTGCTCCGCCAGGCGGCCCTGGGCGAGCTCGGCACCGACCTCAGCGCGACCGCCGACGAGACGCTGATCGCCACCGGCCTGGAAGCCGGCGACGCCGAGATCGCGATCTCGGTCTGCGAGCCGAGCGAGCTGGTCGAAGCCGAGGCCGAAGAGCTTCCCGCAACGAACGTGCCGGAGCGGTTCGCCGTGCCCGAACTCGAGGAGTCCCCCGCGGCCCTCGATCCGGTCGCCGAGCTGCAGCGGCAGGAAGAACTATTCGAGGAGGAAGAGATGCAGGAGACCCGGATCATGGAGCCGATTCCCGCCGAGGGCGAGATCAAGGTCACCGCGACCCCGTGGCTCGACGAGGTCTCCGATGCCCGCCCGGGCGACTCGCTCGAGTGGCCGGCCGCCGCGACCCGCGACGTGCAGCACCGCGAGCGCATCGACACCCCGCGGGTGCGGCACCTCTTCCCGGTGCCGGACTCCGACTGGGAGGTCTCCCACCTGGAGTTCGAGTACAGCCGGCGCGACGCCGGTTGAGCCTCAGGCCCGCCCGGCGGCCATCGCCACCCGCTCCTCGCCGGTGGCGAACAGGTAGCGGTTGATCTCCGCCAGGCCGGCGAGGTCGTGGACGTCCTCGTCGAGGTGGGGGACGCGGATCACGCCGGTTGCCCGCAGCTCGGAGGCGAGGTGCTCGATGTTGCGGGCGTCGCGCTCGGCCAGCGCCTGGTAGTCGGAGAAGTTGGCGGCGACGCGCTGGGCGAGGTCGGCGTCGCCGTCGAGCTTCTCGGTCAGCGCGCCCAGCAGGTCGTCGGTTTCCCCGCGCAGCTTCTCGGCCGGGTAGTGGACCTTGTTGACGATCACCCCGCCGAAGGGCAGCTTCGCCTCGACCAGCTTGCGGTGGAAGTAGACGGCCTCGTTGATCGGCTCGCCCTGCGGGCCGCAGACGACGAGGAAGCAGGTGGTGGGGTCGGCGAGCAGCTTGTTGACCCGCTTCGCCCGCGCCTGGAAGCCGTCGACCATGCCGCTGAAGGCGTTGAAGAACTCCGCCAGGTCGGCCAGCAGGTCGAAGCCGACGATCCGCTTGAAGACGCTCAGCGCCACCGAGGCACCACGCCCGGCGACCTTGGCGGCGAACCCGGTCGGCTTCATGAAGACCCGCAGCGAGCGGCCTTCGATGAACTGGGTCAGCCGTTTCGGCGCATCGAGGAAGTCGAGCGCGTTGCGGGTCGGCGGGGTGTCGAGGACCAGCAGGTCGAAGTCGCCTTCGGTGTGCAGCTCGAACAGCTTCTCCATCGCCATGTACTCCTGGGAGCCGGCGAGGGCGCTGGAGATCTGCTGGTAGATGCGGTTTTCCAGGACCCGGTCGCGCGCCTGCTCATCCGGCGCCTGGCGGGCGATCAGCTCGTCGAAGGTGGCTTTGGCGTCGAGCATCATCGCCCACAGCTCGCCCTTCATCTCGACTCCCTGCTTCTCGAACAGGGCGGGGTCGACGCGGCGCGCCTCGTTCCCCAGCTCCTCGAGGCCGAGCGAGTCGGCGAGCCGCTTCGCGGGGTCGATCGTCAGCACGCAGACCTTCAACCCCCTCGCCGCCATCCCGGCGGCGATCGCCGCCGAGGTCGTCGTCTTGCCGACCCCGCCTGAGCCGGCGCAGATGCAGACCCGCTTGCCGTCGAGGACCTCGTCGAGCGTCGGCATCAGCCGAGCCTCCGGGAGAGCCGGCGGGCCGCCTCCGGACCGAGCTCCGGCTCGAAGAGGAAGGGGAGGGTCTTCACCGGGGCCTGCACGCGCCGGCGCAGCCGCGAGAGCTGGGCCCGCTGCGAGCGGGCGCGCTCGTGCTCGGAGACGGCCGCCCGGGCGGCCGCCCGCGGGGCGCCGTTCTCGTTCTCGCCCAGCGCCGACAGCCGCTCGCACTCGGCCTTCGAGAAGCGCTCCGGGTAGAGGCCGTTGAGGTAGACGCGGTCGACCGCGACGCCGACCTCGTCGCGCAGCTCCTGCTCCAGGGCGGCCGACTCGTTGACCGGCATCTCCTCCGGCAGGGCGACGATCGCGGTGCCGGTGTGGTCGTGGTCGGTGATGAAGCGGTCCAGGGTCTGGGCCTGGGAGTGGATCGGCCCGACGCGGGCGATGTTGGCGAAGGTGCGCGGAGTCTGCAGGAAGCCGACGCCGTGGCCGGTCGCCGGCGCGTCGACGATCACCAGGTCGTACTTGCGTCCCTGCTTCACCTTGCGGTCGAGCTGGGCGAGCTCCCAGATCTTGCCGATCGTCACCAGCTCCTTGAGGCCGGGAGTCGCCGCGGCGAGGTAGTTGAAGATGCGGCTGCGGAACAGCATGTCGCGCATCGCCCGCACCTTCAGCTGCAGGAGGACGTACTCGCGCATCGACTCGTCGGGGTCGATCGAGATTGCCCAGAGGTTCTCCTCCATCTCGACCTCGTGGAAGCCGACCTGGGTGTGCTCGAACATCCGCGAGGCGTTCTCCTGCGCGGCGACCTCGCAGACGATCGTCCGCTTGCCTTCCGCCGCGGCGCGCATTCCCAGCGCCACCGCCACCGTCGTCTTGCCGACGCCACCCTTGCCGGTGACGATGACCAACCGCTTGTCGAGGAGCTCGGGTATCGGGCAATTCCTAGCAATTTCGGGTGCCGGCAGGAAAAGCCGGCCGCCATACGAATATCCGCGCAATGGGATTTCTAAGCCGAAAGCCAAAGCCCGCGCCCCCCGTCGAGATCCAGGACGAGCAGCACCCGATCCACGAGGAGCTGCAGAGGATGGAAGAAGCCGTGCCCGAGCGGACCGACGTCGAGGCGGAGGTGCAGCACCCCAAGGCACCGGAGGCTGAGCCAGGGCCGGTGGTCGAGGTTGCGCCCGAACCTGTCGTCAAAGAGAAGGTCGAGCCCGCGGTCGAGGCGAAGGTCGAGCCCGAGCCTGCCGAGGAGGGGCCGGCGCGGCTGAAGGCCTCCGACCTGATCGCGCCGAGTCGGATCGATGCGGTGCGGGAAGCCGAGGCGGAGGCGGAGGTGCCGGTGAAGACGGCGGAGGTGATCGCCTTCGCCAACCAGAAGGGCGGGGTGGCGAAGACGACGACCACGCTCAACCTCGCCGTGGCCTTCGCCGAGTCCGGGCACCGCGTGCTCTGCGTCGACCTCGACCCCCAGGGGAACCTGACGATGAGCCAGGGGATCGACCCAGACAAGGTGGAGAAAAGCCTCTACGACGTGCTCGTCAACGACATGCCGATCTCGGAGATCATCCAGAGGCGCGAGATCGACATCGCCGTCGCCTCGATCGACCTCGCCGGGGCGGAGATCGCGATGAGCACGAAGATCGGCCGCGAGCGCTCGCTGGAGAAGGCGCTGAAGGAGGTCAGCGGCGAATACGACTTCGTCTGCATCGACACCCCGCCGAGCCTCGGCCTGCTGACGATCAACGCGCTTACGGCGGCGAACAAAGTCATCGTCCCCGTCCAGTGCGAGTATCTGTCGATGCGCGGGCTGGTCCAGCTCCAGAACACGCTGCGGATGATCCAAGAGAACCTCAACCCCGACGTGCGGATCGAGGGCATCCTGCCGACGATGCTCGACTCGCGGACCGTCCACGCCAAGGAGGCGGTGGAGATCCTCGAGGAGAACTTCGGCGACCTCGTCTTCCGCTCCCGGATCCGCAAGGCGATCAAATTCGCCGAGGCGCCCGTGAAGGGGTCCAGCGTGCTCAAGTACGATTCCGGCAGCAGCGCCGCGAACTACTATCGGGAGCTGGCGAAGGAGGTTCTGGCGAATGGCTCGGAATAAGCGCGCAAGCATGCGCGAGGGCCCCCTCGCAGATCTCTTCCGCTCGACCTCGGACCACGCTCCCGAGGATCCGCCGGAGGCGCCGCGCTACGGGCGCGAGGATCCGGCGGAGGCGAAGAAAAAGGCTGCTGAACAGGCGCAGGACCAGGGTGCGGGAAAGCAGGACGAGGGCTCCGGGCCAGCGGGTCCTGTCGCGGCAGGGGACCCACCATCCCCTCCGGTAGCTAAAGCTTCCTCGGGGATGGTCCCCCCTACGGCGCCACCCGCGGAAGAGGCGTCGGAGGCCAGCGCCTCTGCTCCGTACGACCAAGCTGCTGAGAAGCCCGAGCCCGTGGCCGAGGAGCCGGCGGTCGAGTCGGCGCCGGAATGGCTGGCTCGGGTGTTCGCCGAGGAGCCGCGGCCGCGGCGGGAAGAGTTTCAGCCCCAGAACCCGCGCTACGGGCGCGAGGAGCCGGCCTACGAGCCGCCCGGCAGCGGGGAGCCGCACCAGCCGGTGATTCGCGTCGTCGGTGTCGGCGGCGCCGGCGTCAACGCCGTCAACCGGATGGTGGACGCCCGCATCCCGGGTGTCGAGTTCATGGCCGTCAATACCGATCTGCAGTCGCTGCAGCTCTGCGTCGCCGACATCACCGTCCACATCGGCGACCAGCAGACGCGCGGCCTCGGCGCCGGCGCCGACCCCGAGGTCGGCCACCGTTCCGCCTTCGAGGAGCAGGACAAGATCAAGCGCCTGCTCAAGGGCTCCGACATGGTCTTCGTCGCCGCCGGGGCCGGCGGCGGCACCGGCTCGGGCGCCGCCCCCGTGGTCGCCCGCCTCGCCCGCGAGGTCGGTGCGCTGACCGTGGGGATCGTCACCAAGCCGTTCAGCTTCGAGGGCAGCCGCCGCGGCAACCAGGCCTCGAAAGGGATCGAGGACCTGGCGGCCGAGGTCGACACCCTGATCGTCGTCCCCAACGACCGGCTGCTCGAGGTGCTCGACCAGCAGACCTCGATGGTCGAGGCCTTCCGGGTCGCCGACGACGTCCTGCGCCAGGGCGTCCAGGGCATCTCCGACCTGGTCACGCTGCCGGCGCTGATCAACCTCGACTTCGCCGACGTGCGGACGATCATGTCCGACGCCGGCCGGGCGCTGCTCGGGATCGGGATGGCCTACGGGACCGACGACCGGGCGATCCTGGCGGCCGAAAAAGCGATCTCCTCGCCGCTGCTGGAGACCTCGATGGACGGCGCCCGCGCGATCCTCCTCTCGATCACCGGCGGGCCCGACCTCTCCCTGGTCGAGGTCTCCGAGGCCGCCAAGGTCGTCGGCGAGGCCGCCCACCCGGACGCCAACATCATCTTCGGCGCGAACGTCGACGAGGAGATCGGCGACCAGATCTGGGTCACCGTCGTCGCCACCCGCTTCGACGGCCGGCCGACGCCGCCGCGCCGCTCCGCCGAGCCGACGATCCGCCGCACCAAGGACGCGGGCGCCGGCCGCTCGAGCCGCGCCTCCGAACGGCAGGGCGGCGACCTCGGCATCGAAGTTCCCGAGTTCCTCCCGGGCTAGGGCGCGCCCCATGAAGGGGGTCGTCGCCGCCGGGCATCCGTTAACCGCCGAGGCCGGTGCCGCGGTCCTGCGCGAAGGTGGCAACGCGGTCGACGCGGCGGTTGCCGCGGTGCTCGCCTCCTTCGCGGTCGAGAGCCCGCTGACCGGGTTCGGGGCCGGCGGCTTCATGCTCGTCCACCGCGGGGGAGAGGCGACGCTGATCGACTTCTTCGTCGCCGCCCCGGGCGGCGACGGGGTTGCGCGGCGGATCGAGCTGGCGCCGGTCCCGGTCCGCTTCGACGCCGAGACCGTGCAGACGTTCTACGTCGGGCCCGCCTCCTGCGGTGTGCCCGGCACCGCCGCCGGGCTGGAGCGGGCGCTGGAGCGCTTCGGCTCGATGCCGATGTCCGCGCTGGTCGGGGCCGGCGTCCGCCTGGCCCGTGAGGGGGCGCCGATCAACGCCCAGCAGGCCTACATCCTGGAGATCCTCTGGCCGATCCACGAGCGGCTGGCACCGACCCGCCGGCTCTACGCCCCCGAGGGCCGCCCGCTCGGCGAGGGCGACGTCTTCCGCTTCCCCGAACTCGCCGCGGCCCTGGAACGCTACGGCGCCGAGGGAGCCGAGCCCTTCTGTCGGGGCGACGTCGCGGCGGCGCTGAGCGAGTTCGTGATCGAGCACGGGGGCACGCTGGGACCGGGGGACATCGCCAGTTACGAGCCGATCGAGCGGGCGCCGATCGAGGCGCCGTTCCGCGGTACCGAAGTGCTGACCAACCCGCCGCCCTCCTCGGGAGGGATCCTGATCGCCTACTGCCTCGGCCTGCTCGAGCGGCTCGGGGGCGAGAGCGGCCCCGAGCACCTGGTCGCGGCGATGGAGCGGGCCAACGACCTGCGCGACCTCGAGTTCGCCGAGGCGCTGTACGAGGAGGGGATGGAGGTCGGCTTCCTCGACCCCGCCGGCCTCGACCTGGCGGCCGGCGAGCTGCTCGGCTCGACCACCCACATCGCCGTCCTCGACGCGGCGGGCGACTGCGCCAGCGTCACCTGCTCCAACGGCTCGGGCTCCGGCGTCCTGGTTCCCGGCACCGGTGTGATCCTCAACAACATGCTCGGCGAGGAGGACCTCAACCCGCAGGGCTTCCACCTGATCGCGCCGGGGCGCCGGGTGCCCTCGATGATGGCTCCGACCGTGGTCCGCCGCGACGGCCAGACCGTCCTTGCCCTGGGCAGCGCCGGCTCGAACCGGATCCGCTCGGCGATCCTGCAGACCGTCGTCCGGGTGGTGGAGCAGGGGCTGCCGGTGGCGGCGGCGGTCCAGGCGCCGCGGCTGCACTTCGAGCAGGGGCTGGTCCAGGCCGAGCCGGGGATCGACGAGGCGGCGTTGGAGCGGATGGAGGCGGCGGGACGCACGGTGGCCCGCCGCCCCTCGCTCAACCTGTTCTTCGGCGGCGTGCAGGCGGTGGCGCGCGATCCGGCGACGGGCGAGCTGAGTGGCGGCGGGGACCCGCGCCGCGGCGGCGCCGTCGCCTACGCCGATTAGTGAGAATGCCGTCGATGGCAGGGCAGCCGCAGATCGACTTCGAGGCCGAGGGGTTGCTCGACGACCTCGAGGGCGAGGCCCGGGCGGCCCGCCTGGCCCTGCTGGAGCGGCTTCATTCCGAAGGCGTGACCCTGGAGGAGCTGCACGCCGCGGTCGCCGCCGGGCGCCTGGCGCTGCTCCCCGTCGAGCGGGCGATCGCCGGCGACGGCGCCCGCTACACGGCCCGCGAGATCGCCGAGAAGGCCGGCCTTGAGCTGGAGCTGCTGCGCCGGCTGCGTTCCGCCCTCGGCGTTCCCTTCACCGATCCGGACGAGCCGATCGGCAGCGAGGCGGATCTGGAAGCGGCGCGCCGCACCAAGGCGATCCTCGATGCCGGCTTCCCGGCCGAGCAGGTGCTGCAAAACGCCCGCACGATCGGCATGGGGATGGGTCGGATCGCCGAGGCCAACCGCTCACTGGTGATCCGCAACCTGACCCAGCCGGGAGACACCGAGCACGACATCGCCGACCGCTTCGCCCTGGCTGCCGAGCTGCTGCTGCCGCTGGTCAGCCAGACGCTCCTCTACGCCTTCGAGGCGAACCTGCTGGAGCAGGTGAAACGCGACGTGATCGAGGCCTCCGACATCGCCTCGGGCGAGCTCGGCGGCGCCGCCGAGCTGACCGTCTGCTTCGCCGACCTGGTCGAGTTCACGCGCCTGGGCGAGGAGATCGCCGCGGAGGAGTTGGGCGAGGTAGCGGGGCGCCTGGAGGAGATGGCGACCGTGGTGGCCGAGCCGCCCGTACGGCTGGTGAAGACGATCGGCGACGCGGTGATGTTCGTCTCCACCGAGCCGGAGCCGCTGCTGGCGGCGGCCCTCGACCTGATCGCCGCCGCCGAGGCCAAAGGCCAGGAGTTCCCCTGGCTGCGGGCGGGTCTCTCGCGGGGCCCGGTGGTGCCGCAATGGGGCGACTACTACGGCCGGCCGGTCAACCTGGCGAGCCGGATCACCGGCGTCGCCCGTCCCGGCAGCGTCGTCGTCGAAGGCGCCGTCCACGACGCCATCGGGGAGGAGGCCTTCCGCTACACCTACATCGGCGAGCGCCGGCTGAAGGGGATCGACTCGCGGGTCAGGCTCTACCGGGCACGGCGGCGCTAGGCCGGCTTGCGCCCGGAGATCAGCAGGTTGTAGAAGAGCTCGGCTGGCAGGTTGGGCTCCAGCAGCCGGGTGTCGACCTTCTGCAGGGCGATGTAGCTGCGGAAGGCGAAGCGGCGCCAGCGGAAGGGGACAGACTCCGGCTCGGCGCTCGACTCGACCGTGCGCAGGCCCCAGCCCCAGGCGTTGGAGAGCAGCTCCTCGCCGCCGACCCGGCGGTCCTCGAAGCCGGCGTCGCGCAGCAGCCGCCGCAGGTCGGCGGGGGCGAAGGCGTGGACGTCGACCTCGCCCTCCAGCGCGTGCCCATGGGACTGCTCGGCTTCCGGCACGGCGCGGCGGGTGGCGCCGGTGAGGCGACGCCACGCCGGCGCCACCAGGATGCCGGTCCGCTTCGGCAGCGCCGCCAGGCGGTCGCCGTAGCGCGAGGGCTCGCCGGCGAAGGCGATCATCCCGCCCGGTCGCAGGACGCGGCGGAACTCCGCGAAGGCGCGGCCGAGGTCGGGGATGTGGTGAAGGACGGCGTGCCCGAAGACGAGGTCGAAACTCTCGTCCTCGAACGGCAGCTCCTCGGCCTCCGTGGCCACGGTCCTGACGTCGGCGAGCCCGAGCTGCTCGGCCGTCGCCGCGAGCCGTTTCAGCATCCCCGGGGAGATGTCGGTGGCCGTCAGCCGCTCGATCAGCCCCAGCTGGACCAGGTTGAGCGAGAAGTAGCCGGTGCCCGAGCCGATCTCCAGCGCGTCGCCGAAGCTGCGGCCATCGAGGCCGCCCAGCGCCTTGACCAGCTTCAGGCGCACCTGCTTCTGGCCGATCGCGCCGAAGTCGATCCCCCACTTGGCGTCGTACTCCTCGGCGGCCGCGTCGTGGTAGCGGGTGTTGACGTCCTTGATGTGCTCCGGGGTGGCGGTGGGGGAGGCGGGCATCGCGCGGGAACTCTACGCGGAACCGCGCAATCGACGGTCGCTAATAGGGTGCCGGGCGTGGAAGAGAGCTACTTCCAGCTCAACCAGCCGCCCGGGGTGCCGCCGCTGCCGCTGACCGGCGAGCGGACGCTGCCCGACGTCCCGGAGGAGAACTACTGGTACCGGCGCCACCTCGTCGTCTACGAGTGGATCGCCGCGCGGGTGGCCGGGCTGCGGGTCGTCGACATGGCCTGCGGCGAGGGCTACGGCGCCGACGTGCTCGCCGGCACGGCCGCCGGCGTGGTCGGCGTCGACGCCAACCCCGAGGCGCACGAGCACGCCCGGCTGCGCTACCAGCGCCCCAACCTGCGCTTCCAGCGCGACCTGGTCGAAACCTTCTCCGAGCCCTGCGACGCCGTCGTCTTCCTGCAGACGATCGAGCACGTGCGGGACCCCGGCGCGATCCTCGAGCACTTCAAGCAGATGCTCGAGCCGGGCGGCGTGGCCTACGTCTCGACCCCCAACCTCCTCACGCTGGCGCCGCCCGGGGCGGAGAAGTCGGATAACCCCTGGCACGTGCACGAGTACCGCGCCGAGGAGTTCCGCCGGCTCTGCGAGGAGCACTTCCCCGCGGTCGAGATGCTCGGCCTCTTCCACGCCCGCAAGCTGCGGGCCCACGAGCTGGCGCTGCGGCTCGGCTGGGACCGCGTCCACAAGGCGCTCGGGTTGACCAGGCCCTTCTACGACCGCTTCACGCCGGCGATCGCCGCCTCCGATTTCGCCCTGCGCGCCTCCGACCTCGACCGCGCGCTCGATTTCCTCGCTGTCTGCCGCACCACCGCATGAGCGAGGCGACCGCCGGCGACCTGGCGATCGTCCTGCACAGCCACATGCCCTACGTGGAGGGCTTCGGAACCTACCCGTTCGGCGAGGAGTGGCTGTTCGACGCGGTGATCCGCTCCTACCTGCCGGTCCTCGACGTCGCCCGGGACCTGACGATGACCGTGACCCCGGTCCTCGCCGACCAGCTCGAGGACGAGGGGGCGCGAGAGCGGCTGCGCAGCTTCCTCCTCACCTACCGGATCGCCTCGGCCGAAGCCGACCTGCGCGACGTGCCGGCGGAGTGCCGGCCCGCCTGCGAAGCGGAGCTGGCTCGCTACCGGCGGGCGCTGGAGCTGCTGGAAGGGGCCGGCGGCGACCCGCTGGCGCCCTTCCAGGCGGCCGCCACGGCGGGGCGCGTGGAGCTCGCCACCTCGGCGGCCACTCATGCGGTCCTGCCGCTGCTGGCGACCCGCCCGGGACTGGGCCTGCAGCTCGACGCCGGCATCCGCTCCCACCGCCGCCGCTTCGGCTGGGGCGGCGGCTTCTGGCTGCCGGAGTGCGCCTACGCGCCCGGCCTCGAGTGGCGGCTCGCCGAGCACGGGGTCAGCTGGTTCTGCACCGACCAGAGCGCCCACGAGGAGCCCCTGCGGGCCCTGGCTCCGGTGCGTACCGAGGCCGGCGTCACCGCGCTGCCGATCGACTGGGAGGCGGTGAGCTGGCTGTGGTCGCTCGACGGTTACCCATCCGACCCCGAGTACGCCCAGTTCGACGGCAAGTCGCTGCGCGGGATGCGGCTCTGGCGGGTCGGCGGCGGCGCCTATGACCCCGCGGCGGCCGCCGCCGCCGCGGAGCGCCAGGCCGGCGAGTTCCTCGCGGCGGCGGCCGCCCGCCTGCGCTCCTACCGCGTGCGGGACGGCCGCCGCGGCCTGCTGGTCTTCGCGATCGACACCGAGCTGCTCGGCCACTGGTGGTCGGAGGGCCCGCTCTGGCTGCGGGCGGTGATCGAGGGGGCGCCGGACGCCGGGGTGAGGATGCTCGACGCCGCGCGAGCGCTTGCCGAGCACGAGCCGCAGCCGGGGCCGCTGCGGGCCTCGACCTGGGGCGAGGGCAAGGACCTGCGGACCTGGGACTCGCCGCCCGTCGCCGACCTCGCCTGGGCCGCCCGGCGCCTCGAGCTGCGCCTGCTGCGGGCGCTCTCCCGGGGACTCGACCGCGGCGCCGCGATGCGGGCGGCGCGCGAGCTGCTCGCCGTGCAGGCGAGCGACTGGGCCTTCCTCGACCAGCGCGGGCAGGCCGGCGACTACGCGTTCCAAAGGGCCACCGACCACGCCCGGGCGCTGTTGGAGGCCATAGACTGCGAATTCGTCACCGATCCGCGTATGCGTTCCCTGGCCCCGGACCTCCACCTCGCTCCCCTGCTGGAGCCCTGACCCCGCCGCGATGACGCGCGTCCTGATCCTCTCCTGGGAGTACCCGCCGCTGATCGAGGGCGGCCTGGCGCGGCACGTGCGCAAGCTCTCCGAGGCCCTGGTCGAGCTCGGCGTCGAGGTCCACGTGCTGACCCGCGGCGGCGAGGACTCGCCGGCCGAGGAAGGGGGCGACGTGGTCATCCACCGCATCCGCGAGCCCCGGCGGCCGACCGACCTCGGCGAGTTCGTCGCCTGGGTGGAGCGGATGAACTCCGACATGCTGGCGGCCGGGGTCGAGCTCGGGGACCGCAACAGCTACGACCTCGTCCACGGCCACGACTGGCTGGTCGCCAACGCCTGCGACCACCTCGCCCGGCGCTTCGAAGCGCCGCTGGTGACGACCATCCACGCGACCGAGTACGGCCGCCATCAGGGCTGGGTGGACAAGCATCCCCAGACCTACATCCACGGGGTCGAGCGCTGGATCACCAACCGCTCGCAGCGGGTCATCGCCTGCTCCCACTACATGCGCGAGCAGATTGCCGACATCTTCGGCGTGCAGGAGGGGCGGATCAGCGTGATCCCGAACGGGATCGACCCCGGCGACCTGCCGGCGCAGGACCCCGACGACCTCGCCCGGCTGCGCTCGGAGTTTGCCCAGCCCGACGAGAAGCTGGTCCTCCTGATCGGTCGCCTGGTCTATGAGAAGGGCTTCCAGCTGGCGCTGGAGGCGATGCCGAAAGTGATCGAGCAGGTGCCCGGCACCCGCTTCCTGGTCGCCGGATCGGGCACCCACGAGGCCGAACTCAAGCGCCAGGCCGAGGAGCTCGGCCTGATGGAGCACGGCACCTTCCTCGGCTGGATCGGCGACGACGTCCTACACTCGCTCTACCGGATCGCCAACCTCACCGTCGTGCCCTCGATCTACGAGCCGTTCGGGCTCGTGGCCCTGGAGGCGATGGCCAGCGGCTGCCCCTGCATCGTCGCCGACACGGGCGGCTTGCGCGAGGTCGTGCCGCACGAGGAGGCGGGGCTGCGCTTTCGCGCGCACGATCCGGAAGCCCTCGGCGAGGTCGCGATCCGCGTCCTCTCCGACGACGAGCTCGGCCGCCACCTGGTCGCCGAAGCCTATGAGCACGTCCGCCGTTTCGACTGGGCCGACGTCGCCGAGCAGACCGCCGCGGTCTACGCCGACCTGGTCGGCGAGGCAAGCCCGGCCTGACTCAGTTCAGTTCCGGCCCCTCGGGTGGGGCGACCTGGAACTGCCCGACGTTGGTGCTGCCGGGGGTCCAGTCGATTCCCTCCAGCAGCTCGCAGGGCGAGATCGAGAGAGCGCCGGCGAGCTTCACCAGGGTGTCGATCCTCGCCAGTCGCAGCCCCCGCTCGAGTTGGCTGACCTCGGTGCGGTGCAGCGAGGCTCCCACGCCGAGCTCTTCCTGGGACATCCCCGCGTTCTTGCGGCAGCGGACGAGGTTCTCGGCGAAGCGGGTGGCGATGTCCACCTGCCGCATTCTTCTGTCTGCCAAGCGGATGGTCCACATCTCCTGTGCTGTAGGGCGGCCGAGCGTAAACGAGCGAAGCGTAGATCTTTTGGCTGACAGACAATACCTCTCGGATCTGATATCGTCGTCGAGTGCTGGAGGCTGTGGTGGAAAAGTGTCACGATCCACCAATGGCGCTCAACATCGAGGACCCAGAGGCGGAGCGATTGGCGGCGGAAGTGGCTGAGATGACGGGGGAGTCGAAGACGGGAGCGGTGCGAGAGGCGTTGCGGGAGCGTCGGGACCGGCTCGAGGTCGGCCGGCGGCGCCCGCCGGCCCTGGAGAAGTACGGCAGCACGCAGGAGTGGCTGGAAAACGAGATCTGGCCATTGATCCCTGAGGAGGATCGAGGCGGACCGCCCATTCCCAAGGAGGAGATCGAAGAGCTCCTCGGTTTCGGTCCGGAGGGGTATTGATCCTCGACAGCTCCGCAGTGATCGCGGTGCTACGCGAAGAGGACGGCGACGCCGACCTGGTCCGGGCGCTCGAGGGCGTGGACGTGGTGGCCATCGGCGCACCCACGCTATTGGAGACCGAGATGGTCGCGGCGGGCAGGTGGGGTGAGAACGGGCGAGCCGCCGTGACGAGGTTCCGCGAAAAATGGGCCGTCGAGGTGCTGGCTTTCGACGGGAGGCACTCGCGAGCGGCGCTTGACGCCTTTACCCGGTATGGCCGGGGCAGCGGTCATCCAGCCAAGCTCAACTACGGCGACTGCATGGCCTACGCGACCGCGCGTGTGGCGCAAATGCCGCTGCTCTTCACCGGCGAGGACTTCGCCAAGACCGACATCCCGATCGCCTGACCGGCGCCCTCCCCTCGCGTCCGGAGGAGAAGGCGCCGGAGCCTCACACCGAGCGCTGGTAGGTGCGGAAGGCCCGCGTCGCGAAGAGCCAGCGGGCGGCCGAGATCCGCGCCGAGCTCGACGGCTAAGCAGTGAGCTGCGGCGGCTGCAGAGTCGTGTGGGCGTCGGGGTCGGGTTCGACCGGTCGCGACCAGCGCAGCCGCTCCGGCGCCTCGCGCATCCGCACGATCCGCGCCGGCACCCCGGCCACGACCGCGTTGGCGGGGACGTCCTTGGTGACCACGGCGTTGGTGCCGATCACCGAGTTGTCGCCGACCCGCACCCCGCGCAGGACGCAGGCCCCGTAGCCGATCCAGACGTTGGAGCCGACCTCGACGTCGCGCTTGTAGATGCCCTGGAGGCGGATCGGCCGCTCGACCTCGACGACGCCGTGGTCGAAGTCGATGAACATCGCCCGGTCGGCGATCACGCACTGCTCGCCGATCCGCACCCGCTGGTAGGCGGAGATGGTGCATTCCTGCCCCATCACCGTCTTGGCCCCGATCTCGACCTCGCCCTCGTGGCAGCGGACCTTGGTCCCGTCGCCGATCCAGACGAAGCGGCCGAAGCTGACCCGCCCGCGGCGGCCGACCTCCAGTTCAAGCCGGCGGCCGAAGAAGACGAAGCCGTCGGTCTGCCAGCGGCGCCCCGCCCGGGTCAGCCAGCGGCGCCACAGATAGCGCCAGAGCAGGAGTCCGTAGCGCCAGTTGAGCATCTTGTTGCGGGCCAGAAAGCGGATCACGGCCGGGCAACTTTAGACTCGCAGCCTTGACTGACGCCGCCAAGACCGCGCCGCTCGCCGAGCGCCTCGT
>DASVWP010000264.1:0-2153 GCA_036393155.1 Solirubrobacterales bacterium
AGGCGGATCTGGGCGATGAAGCCCGACGAGTGGCCGGATGCGGAGCAGGCGAACGCGGGCCGGCTTGCCGAGATCAGCGGGACCGACGACCACCAGGGGGTCGTCGCCGAGGTCGATCCCTATCCCTATGCGGACCCGAACGCGCTGCTGCGGCGCGAGAGCGCGTTGATCCTCGCCCTCGACCAGGTGCAGGACCCGCGCAACCTCGGGGCGATCTGCCGCTCGGCCGAGTTTGCCGGCGCCGCCGGCGTCGTGGTGCCGGAGCGTCGCTCGGCGGCGATCACCCCCGTGGTCTGCAAGACCTCGGCGGGCGCGGTCGAGCACCTGGCGGTCGCCCACGTGCGCAACCTCGCCGACTGGCTGGGGGAGGCCAAGGAGGCCGGCTTCTGGATCTGGGGCGCCGACGCCGAGGCCGACGCGGCGCCGTGGGGCGTCGACCTGACCGGGCCCACGGTCCTGGTCCTGGGGGGCGAGGGCAAGGGGCTGAGGCCGCGCGTGGCGGCGAGCTGCGACGGTCTGGTTGCTTTGCCGCGGCGCGGTCGGATCGAGTCCCTGAACGTCTCGGCGGCGGCCACCGCGCTGCTCTTCGAGGCGCTCCGGCAGCGGAACTGAGCGCTGCCGGGCCTCCAAAAACCCTCGCCGGACGTTCTCCTTCCCTCGCTGGCAAATGCAACGGCGTTTGCAAAAGTCGCAATTTGGGGTTGACAGAACTCCGCGCGCACGTAAACTAGCGGCGCAAATAAGGGTGAACCTCAGCTTGAGGCTGTGGCTTGCCCCTTGTAAAGGCGGCGCCTCGGGGGAGGTAAGCGGCGCCACGAACCCTTCAGCAAGGAGAAGGATCCGTGGCTCTTTCTGCTCCCAGTCACTCTCACGCCCCTCAGGCTAACCCTCAAGCTGAGCTTGATGATCATTACCTGGTCGCCCTCGCCAAGGAGGGAAGGACCGACGCCTACGACATGATCGTCCGCCGCTACCGCGGCTTCGTCCGCCTCAAGGCCTCCTCGTACTTCCTGCTCGGCGGCGAGTCCGACGACCTGATCCAGGAGGGGCTGCTCGGGCTCTACAAGGCGATCCGCGACTACCGCACCGATCGCGAGTCGAGCTTCCGCAACTTCGCTGAGCTCTGCATCACCCGCCAGATCATCACCGCGGTGAAGACCGCGACCCGCAACAAGCACACGCCGCTCAACCAGTACGTCTCCTTCAGCCAGACGCCCGCCGCGAGCGGCGACTCGGAGACCACCCTCGACGAGATCCTGCCGGGGCCGAGCGTCCACGACCCGGTCAACCAGGTGATCGCCACCGAAGAGCTGGAGAGCCTCGTCTCCTGTCTCTCCGGCGTCTCCGGCGTGCTCTCGGAACTCGAGAGCCGGGTGCTCTCCCTCTACCTCGACGGGCACTCCTACGAGGCGATCGCCGAGCGGGTCGAATGCGACACCAAGACGGTCGACAACGCCCTGCAGCGCGTGAAGCGGAAGGTTGGCACCCACCTCGCCTCCCGCGAGGTCGCGCTCTAGGTCGCGCCCGCCGGCAGGTCAGCCAGGACGTAGTCGAGGAGTTCGCGCCCGTGGTCCGAGGCGACGGCGATGTCGTCGGCCTTGACTCGGACCCGGTGCAGCGACTGCATCCGCAGGACGTCGCCGTCGGTGTGGTTGTTCGGGAAGACGCCGGCGTAGGAGACGCCCAGGCGCTCCAGGTGGTCGGAGAGGAGGGCCGTGGCCGGGTCCTCGAGCGGCAGGTCCACGTACACGGCGTCGAGGCATTCGCGGTGGAAGAGGTGGTGGCGCTCGGCCGCGATCACCTTCTCGAGGTCGGCCCCCGGGGCGTGGACGGTGATCAGCGCGAGGTTGTGGTCGCGGTCGACCTCGACGTGCAGCCCGGTCCGGGGCAGCAGCTCGGCATCGGCGGGCGGATCGCTCAGCGCGCCGCGCAGCTCGCAGACCTCGATCGTCTGGCGGACGATCTCCCGGTGCTGCTCGGGCGCGTAGACACTGCGCTCGTGCCCATCGTTCAGCTTGACGTAGAAGAGCGCGGCGGACTGGCGCCCGCGGGGCGCCCCGCGGGCGGCGTCGTTGGCGACGCCGGCCGGGATCCAGCCCAGCAGGAACCCGGTCTCGTGTCCGCCCAGCTCGATGTTCGCCCGCTGGCTGTAG
>DASVWP010000265.1:0-4492 GCA_036393155.1 Solirubrobacterales bacterium
TGTCGAACCCCAACACGTCCCGAACGCGCGCCGTAGGCGGCCGGTTGCCGAGCGCCGAGTGGGAGCGCCGCTCGTTGTAGTGGGCAAGCCAGTGTGGCAGCGCCTCGCGGCGAGCATCGCTTGAGGCGTATTCGAGCGCATATGCCCACTCCCGCATCAGGGTCTGGTGGAAGCGCTCCACCTTTCCGTTGGTGCGCGGCGTGTAGGGCTTGATCAGCAGGTGGGAGACCGCGCGGCGCTCCAGCAGCTCCGCCAGGGCACGGCTCTTCGTGTAGCTAAAGTGGTTGTCGCTCATCAGCCGCTCGATCGCGATCCCGCGCTCTTCGAACCATTCGAAGGCCCGGCGGGTGAAGCCCACCACGGTCTCGCCGCGCTCGTCCTCGTGGATCTCCGCGTAGGCAAGGCGCGAGCAGTCGTCGAGGACCGAATGCACGTACTCCCAGCCGACCCGCCGTGAGCGCCGGCGGCGGTCACCGGTGAGCGCGTGGCCGGGCTCCTCGAAGCGCCCGAGCTTCTTGACGTCCATGTGCAGGAGGTTGCCGGGGCAGGGCCACTCGTAGCGGATCACCGCCGGGGGCTCGGGCCGGGGGCGGCGCGAGCAGCCACCGCGGCGCAGGACGCGGTGGACGGTCGAGTGGGGGCGTTCGATGTCGGGCTCATCGGCCAGCCGGCGCGGACTCCAGCCGGTCTGCTCGCGGCGCTCGCAGATCAGCCTCGCCTCCTCGTCGGGGACCTGCGCGGGGCTGCGCTCGGGGCGCGAGGAGCGGTCGGTGAGGCAGCTGAGGCTGCGGCGCTCGGCGTCTGTCGCCTCCCGCCAGCGCCGCACCCACTCCCAGCAGGTGGATTTCGCCACGTTCGAGGCGGCCGCGGCCGCCTCGAACGTGAGGCGCTGCTCTTCGACGAGCGCCACCAGGCGACGCCTTCCGTTCGGGGTGAGCGGGGCGTTACGGTGCTGCATCCGGGTCCTCCTTGAGGTCGTGAGCTTCGAACACCCACAGCCTCTCGGTGGACCCGGATCTATCTCACCGCGTTCGGAACGTCCCTGGGCTCGTCACCTAGCGCGGTGGCCTAGCGGCGGCTGGAGACCAGGGCGATCGCGATCACCAGCGAGAGGCCGACCAGGGCGCCGACCGCGCCGAGCCAGTTGACCCCGGTCGACTGGCGGACGTGGTCGACGTAGGCGATGAAGGCGAGCGGGACCGCTACCGAGAGCACCAGGGCACCGGTCCGCAGCAGCGTGCGCACGTCGTGGCCCCGGTCCTGGCGGCGTTCGGCCGCCTCGATCGCCGCTTCGGCGGTCGCCGCCTCGCCGCCGTAGAGGGCGATCACCCGGCGCCCGAGCTGGCGGGTGTGGCTCTCGCACCCCCAGGCCATCGCGACCATGAAGCTGACCGGGAAGACCCAGGTGGTCACCCAGATCGCCCCGCCGGCGACCATCCCGACCACGGTCCGCAGCCGAGGGTGGCGCCTGGTCTGCTCGACGTCGCGGTTGGGGGCGCCGAGGAAGCCGCCGAAGACCGCCAGCATGTAGGCGGCGCGGACCCAGCTGCGGATCGGCCGCCGCTCGCTCGGCTTCGCCGGCATCCCGGCTTCACGGACCGCAATCAGCGACTTCTCCGCCGCCTCGGGGGTCGGGTGGACGCCGCGCAGCGCCAGCATCTCCGCCGCCGTGCGCAGCTCGGCCGGGTCGCGGCCGTAGAGGGCGGCGATCCGCAAGGACATCCGCGCCTCCTGCTGCAGGTAGGCGATGTAGCCGGGGACGAGGGCGAGGAAGAACGGCGTCCCGGCGATCGCCCCGTCCACCCGCGCCACCTTGGCCGAGGCGAGCCGCAGCTCTTCCGCCAGGGCCGCGGGCGAGACGTCCGGGCGCGCCGCGCGCACCCGCTCGGCCCACTCGCCGGCCGGACCGCTGTGGCGGCGGGCGGCGAAGAGGGCGAGCCGCTCGGGCACGTGCTCGGGGTCGCGCAGGGCGACCCGCGCCAGGTCGCGAGCGTTTTCCCTCCGGCTCGCCATCGCGCGGCCAGCCTATCCGCCCGGCTCCAACCGCCCGGCGATTCGCGAGAGTCTAGGGGTGGCCGGCGGCGCGGTGGTGGCGCCGGGGGAGCCGGCGGAAGCCGCGTTCGGCGACCGGGCCGGCGGTACCGTCGGCTCCCACCGCGCGGACCGCGAAGACGTGCTTGCCGACGCCGAAGGAGACCAGGTCGGGGGAGCCGCACCGCGCCCATGCCCGGCGGTCGAGGCGGCATTCGAAGAACGCCGCGGCGCCGCTGGCGCTGAAGGCGAAGCGCGCCCTGCGGGCTCGCGTGCCGCCCTTCGGCCCCGACTGGATCGTCGCGACGGGCGCGCCGGCGGGCGGAGTCGGGGCGGGCGTCGGCGCCAGCTGGGTCAGCTGGGTCAGCTGCGCGGCGGCGTGCAGGTTCGGTTCAAGCGACTTGTCGGTGGCCGTGATCGTGTACGTGCCCGGTGAGGCGGTGGCGGTCACCGGGGCGCGGTAGGTGCCGGGCGCCGATTCGACGGTGGACCCAACCGCGTTGCCGCCGCTGGAGGCGAAGACGACTTCTTCGCCGCTCACCGGGTTGCCGAGTTCGTTCTTCAGCGTCGCCACGGCAACGGTCTGCGAGCTGCCGTCGGCGAGGATCGAGGCCGGCTCGAGCGCCAGCGAGATCGAGGTGGCCGGCAGCGGCGCCTGGGCCAGATGGCCGGTGGTCGAGAGGTGCGGGACAACCGAGACGTCGCTGGCGGTGATCGTGTATTCGCCGGGCGTCGTCGAGGCGGTCAGCGTCGAGTGGAAGGCTTCGTCCGGTTCCAGGGCGGGGACGGTCGCCGACGGCCCTCCCCCGGTTTCCAGCGTGACTTCGTCGCCGAGCACGCGGTTGCCGAATTCGTCCTCGACGAGGACCTTCGCCGCGGCGGTGGAGCTGCCGTTGGCCGGGAGGAACGGCGGCGAGAGCTGCAGGGTGATCTGCTTGGCGACCCCGACCCCGTTGTCGGCGGTCAGCGAGCCCGTGGTCGAGTTGGGGCCGGAGAGCGCGAGGTGCCAGATCCCCGCCTGTCCGTTGGCCGTCAGGGCGGCGCTCGGGGTGGCGACACCGCTGGCGTCGGTGACCCCGGTCGCGCTCGTCGCGCCGCCGGCAAAGGAGCCGCCGGGGCCGCTCGCCGGGACTTCGAAGGTGATCGTCTGACCGCTGATCGGGTTGCCGCGGGAGTCGGTGAGCTTGGCTTCCGGCGTCGCCAGGGACTGGCCGACCGTGCCGTTCAGTTCGTTGACCGCGCTCAGCGAGGCCGGTTCCCCGGCCGTGGTGGTGATCGCGTTCGAGGTTTCGCGCGGTTCGGTGTCGGCGCTGCTCCAGACCTTGAACTTCAGCTGCCCCGGGGTGGGGGGAAGCGTGATCTGGTTCTGGAAGTAGCCGACGAAGACTTCGACCGTGCTGCCGCCCGTAATCGTGCCGGCCCCCGAGGGGATCACGACCTGCTCGCCGCGGCCGCCGTTGAAGGTGGAGGAGCCGAAGGCGGTGTGATTGCCACCGTTGGAGTTGAGGGTGACTTCGGGACTGAAAAATTCGAGGCCTTCCGGCCCTTCGATGTAGATCGAGTTGCCCTGGCTGATCGTGTTGGCGATTTGCACCGCGACTTCGATCCCGACCGCCTGGTCGACGCGGACGGTACTCGCCGGCGTGCAGCTGAATTCGCCCGTGATGCAGGCGCGGGTGGTCGCGCCGGCGATCTGGGAGGCCCGGGCGGCCGCCGGCGCGAGCAGGAAGAGCACTGCGAACGCTCCCGAAATCAGTTTTACGTACCGCGCCGTACTCCCCATGAGGGGCGGGCACGCTAGCAGAGATTTGGAATGAGAAACCTAAGTGTCTGAGAGGTGGAGCGACCGCCGTAGCGGCGGGCGTCGGCTCAGACCTTGTAGCCGCCGTCGACGCTGATCACCTGGCCGGTGATCCCGGCGCCCTCGGGGCCGGCGAGGAGCGTCGCCATCGGCGCCAGCTCCCCCGGCTCCAGCACCCGCCCCTGCACCGTCTGCACCGCGGCCTTGGCCGCCGCCGCGGCGGCGCCGTCGCTGCCGCCCCAGTCGAGCAGGGCGGTCTTGGTCCAGCCCGGGCAGAGGCAGTTGACGGTGACCTCGGGCGGCACCTGGTAGGCGAGCGCGCGGGTGAATCCGACCAGCCCGTGCTTGGCGGCGCTGTAGGCGATCGTGCCGCCGCCGTGGGTGGCGTAGCCGGAGCCGATGCCGATCACCCGGCCGTAGCCGCCCTCGACCATCCGCGGCAGCGCCGCCCGGGTCGCGTAGTAGGCGCTGGTCAGGTTGAGGAAGAGGTTGCGCTCAAAGAGCTCGTCGTCGTGCTCGAGGGCGGTCAGCTTCTCGGCCTCGCCGAGGAGGCCGCCGACGTTGTTGACGAGGACGTCGAGGCGGCCCAGCCGCTCGCCGGTCTCCGCGACCGCGCGTTTCAGTGCCGGGCCGTCCATGCAGTCGACCACCAGGGCGACC
>DASVWP010000266.1:0-12999 GCA_036393155.1 Solirubrobacterales bacterium
TCGAGCGCGACGCTCTGCCTGGGCGCCGAGCGGGAGGGCCTGCCGGCCGAGGTCCGGCGCGAGTGCGATCTCGAGGTGACGATTCCGCTGCGCCCCGGGGCCGAGTCGCTCAACGTCGCCGCCGCGGCTGCGATCGCCTGCGAGCGGTTATCGTCGCTCGCCATGCAGGAGCCCCGGGTCGATGCTTGAGCGGATCGAGGAGATCAGGGGCGAGGGCGCCGCGGCGATCGGCGGTGCCTCCTCCAGCGCCGAGCTGGAGGAGCTGCGGGTCCGCTACCTGGGCCGCAAAGCCGAGCTGACGACGATCCTGCGCGGGATCGCCGAGCTGCCCCAGGAGGAGCGCGGCAGGGTCGGCGGGGCCGCGAACAAGGCGCGCAAGGAGCTGGAGGCGCTGCTGGAGAGCAGTGCCGAGCGGCTGGACGCCGCCGAGCTGGAGTCCCGGCTCCTCACCGACCGGGTCGACGTCACGCTGCCGGGGGCGCCGCCGCGGCCGGTCGGCCACCCGCACCTGATCGCCCGCACGACGCGGCTGATCGAGGACGTGATGGTCGGGCTCGGCTACAGCGTCGCCGAGGGCCCGGAGATCGAGCACGACTACTACAACTTCACCGCCCTCAACCACCCGCCCGGCCACCCGGCGCGGATGCTCCAGGACACCTTCTACGTGCAGTCGCACCCCGAGGTGCTGCTCCGCACCCACACCTCGCCGATGCAGGTGCGGGCGATGGAGACCCAGGAGCCGCCGATCTTCGTCGTCGTCCCGGGCAAGGTCTACCGGCGGGACTCCGACGCCACCCACAGCCCGATGTTCCACCAGATGGAGGGCCTGGCGATCGCCGAGGGGATCACCCTCGCCGACCTGCAGGGGACGCTGCTGGCGATGTGCCGGGCGATCTTCGGGGGCGAGCGCGAGGTGCGCCTGCGGCCCCACTTCTTCCCCTTCACCGAGCCCAGCGTCGAGGTCGACGTCTCCTGCTTCCAGTGCGACGGCACGGGCTCGCTGCCCAGCGGCGAGCGCTGCAACCTCTGCAAGGGCCAGGGCTGGATCGAGATCCTCGGCGCCGGGATGGTCGACCCCAACGTGCTCGGCCTCGTCGAGGACAACGGCTACGACCCCGAGCGCGTGCAGGGCTTCGCCTTCGGCCTCGGCGTCGAGCGGGTGGCGATGCTGCGCCACGGCGTCCCCGACCTGCGGCGCTTCTTCGACAACGACGTGCGGATGCTGGAGCAGTTCTCATGAGGGTGCCGTACACCTGGCTGCGCGAGTACTGCGACCCCGGCGTCGGGCCCGAGGAGCTGGCCGAGCGGCTGGTGATGACCGGGACCGAGGTCGAGCGGGTGACCGTCGCCGGCCCGCCGAGCGCCGAGGGCTTCGTGGTCGGCAAGGTGCTGGCGGCCGAGCAGCACCCCGACGCCGACCGGCTGCGCGTCTGCCGGGTCGACACCGGCGACGGCGAGCGGACGATCGTCTGCGGCGCTCCCAACGTCGCGGCCGGCCAGACGGTCGCCGTGGCGCTGCCGGGGGCGCGGATGCCCGGCGGCGAGAAGCTGCGCAAGGCGAAGCTGCGGGGGGTCGCCTCGGAAGGGATGATCCTCGCCGCCGACGAGCTGGAGATCGGCGAGGACCACGAGGGCATCCTCGTCCTCGAGGAGTCCTTCGCGGCGGGCGCCCCGCTGACCGAGGCGCTGCCGATCGCCGAGCCGGTGCTGGAGATCGAGGTGACGCCGAACCGGGTCGACTGCTTCGGTATTCACGGCGTCGCCCGCGAGGTGCACGCGATCACCGCCGCGGCGCTCGGCCCCGACCCCTGGGCGCAGGACGCCCCGGCCGACGGCGAGGGCGAGGCATCCGAGTACGCCTCGGTCACCGTCGAGGTGCCGGAGCTCTGCCCGCGCTTCACCGCCCGCGTCTTCACCGACGTGACGATCGGCCCCTCGCCGCTGTGGCTGCAGGCGCGGCTCGCCGCCGCCGGCCAGCGGCCGATCAACAACGTCGTCGACATCACCAACTACGTGATGCTGCTGACCGCCCAGCCGCTGCACGCCTTCGACCTCGACAAGGTCCCCGGCGGGGCGCTGATCGTCCGCGCCGCCTCCGAAGGGGAGAAGATGACCACGCTCGACGGGGTCGAGCGCACGCTCGACGCCGAGACCGTCCTGGTCTGCGACCGCGAGGGGCCCACCGGGATCGCCGGGATCATGGGCGGGCAGGTCTCGGAGGTCTCCGAGGGCACGACGCGGGTGCTGCTCGAGGTCGCGAACTGGAACGGCACCAACATCCTGCGCACCTCGCGCCTGCTGGGGCTGCGGTCGGAGGCCTCCTCGCGGTTCGAGAAGCAGCTGCACCCCGAGCTCTGCCTGCGCGCGCAGCGGATCGCCTCGCGGCTGATGGTCGAGCTCTGCGGTGCCAAGCTGGTCCCGGGGACGATCGACGTCACCTCCGAGCTGCCCGCGCCGCGCCGGCTGCGGCTGCGGGCGGCGCGGGTGCGCGGCCTGCTGGGCATGGAGATCGCCCAGGCCGAGCAGGCGGCCTACCTGGAGCGGCTCGGCTTCGGCGTCGAGGTCGCCGGCGAGGACCTCGAGGTGACCGTACCGCCCGACCGCCACCACGACGTCACCCGTGAGATCGACCTGATCGAGGAGGTCGCCCGCGTGCACGGGATCGACGAGCATCTGCCGACCACGCTGCCGGCGGTCGCCGGGCGCCTCGGCGGCCTGAGCCGGGAGCAGAAGCTGCGGCGGCGGGCCGAGGACGTCCTGCGCGACCTCGGCTTCGACCAGGCGGTGGGCTGGAGCTTCACCGACCCCGGCGAGGCCGAGCGGCTACGGATCCCCGCGGGCGACCTGCGCGCCGAGCCGGTGCTGCTCTCCAACCCGCTCTCCGAGGAGCAGTCGGCGATGCGGACCACGCTGCTCGGCTCGCTGCTCGACGTCGCCTCCCGCAACCTCTCCCGCGGCGCCGACCGGCTCGCCCTCTTCGAGGCGGGCAGTGTCTACCTGAACCGGCCGCCGGGCTCCGGCGAGGCCGCTGGGGGTTTCGCCTCGGTCGGCCCGCTGGGCGGTGAATTCCGCGGCCGGCGGCCGGCCCCGGTGACCGAGCCATCCCGGTTCGGGGCGTTGGCGATCGGCGCCCCGGCGGGTCGCTCCTGGCGCGGTGGCGCCGAGGGGGCGGACTTCTTCAGCCTCAAGGCGGTCGCCGAAGCGCTTGCCGCCCAGCTCGGGACCGAGCTGGCCTTCGCGCCGGCGACCGAGCCGTTCCTGCACCCCGGTCGCGCCGCGGCGGTCTCGGTGCAGGGCGCGCCGGCGGGCTGGCTCGGCGAGATCCATCCCCTGGTCTGCCGCGCCTGGGACCTCGAGGCCGCGGTCGGGTTCGAACTCGAAGCGGCGCCGCTGCTGGCCGCCGCCAGGGCGGGGATCGAGGCCTACGAGGACGTCACCACCTTCCCCGCCGTCTACCAGGACCTCGCCGTGGTGGTGCCGACGGAGGTCGCGGCCAGCGACGTGCGGGCGGCGGTCCTGGCCGGCGGCGGCGAGCTGCTGCGCGCGGCGGAGGTCTTCGACCGCTTCGAAGGCGAGCAGCTGGGGGAGGGGCGGGTGAGCCTGGCCATCGGCCTGGAGTTCCGCGCCCCCGACCGCACGCTCACCGACGAGGAGGTCGCCGGCCTGCGCGAGGCGATCAGGGCAAAGCTCGAGGAGATCGGAGGCACGCTGCGTGAATGAGCTCGACTCGCAACCACTGAGCGGCGAGCCGGCGGCGCGGGTCCTGGTGGCCGGCGCCTCCGGGTTCACCGGCGCCCTGGCGGCGCGGATCGTCTGGGAGCACCCGCGCCTGCGCCTCGTCGCCGCCACCTCGCGCAGCGAGGCCGGCAAGCGGCTCGACCGGCTCTACCCGCGCTACCGGGTGCCGATCGAGCTGACCGAGCTCGACCCCGAGCGGGTGGAGGGCGTCGACGCGGCGATCGTCGCCTACCCTCACGGCGCTGCGGCGCCGGCCGTCGCCGCGCTGCGTGCCCAGGGCGTGCTGGTCGTCGACCTCTCCGCCGACTTCCGGCTGCGCGACCGGGAGACCTACGAGACCTGGTACGGCGCGCACGGCGCGCCGGAGCTGTTCGGGACGGGCGTCTACGGGCTCAGCGAGCTCTACCGGGAGGAGCTCCGCGAGGCGAAGCTCGTCGCCACGCCGGGTTGCTACCCGACCGCCAGCGTGCTCGCCCTGGCGCCGCTGGCCGAGAAGGGCCTGCTGGGCGAGGTCTATGTCTCGGCCATGCAGGGCACCTCCGGCTATGGGCGCTCCAGCGACGACCTCGTCCACTTCTCGGCGATGACCGAGAACGCCTTCCCCTATAAGACCGAGGGGCACCGCCACCGGCCGGAGATCGAGCAGGAGCTGGCGGCGCTCGGCAGCCCGGCGCCGGTGACCTTCGTCCCGCACCTGCTGCCGCTCGACCAGGGGGAGCTGGCGACCTGCTTCGCGCAGCTCGCCGAGCCGACCTCCAAGGAGGCGGTGCAGTCGCTCTACCGGGAGCGCTACGACGGGGAGCCCTTCGTGCGGGTCCTCGACGGACCGCCGAACCTGCGGGCGCTGCGCGACACCAACGAGTGCCACGTCTACGTGACGGTCGAGGAGCGGGGGAGGGTAATGGCCTTCTCGGCAATCGACAACATCTGGAAGGGCGCCTCCAGCCAGGGCGTCCAGAACCTCAACCTGATGCTGGGGCTCGAGGAGACGGAGGGGCTGCTGTGAGCGCCGGCTTCTTCCGCTCCCGCTGGGTGCAGGCGCCCGCGGGCGTCGAGGAGCTCGACGCGGACCGGCTGGCACCCGGCTTCCGGGCCGCCGGCGCCCACTGCGGGCTGAAGGGCGGCGGGCGCACCGACGTCGGCCTGCTGACCTGCGACGTCGAGGAGGTCGTCTCGGCGATCGTCCTCACCCGCAACGCCTCCGCGGCGGCGCCGATCCGCGTCTGCCGGGACCGGGTCGAGCGCTCACGGATCCGCGCCGCGGTCGTCAACTCCGGCAATGCCAACGCCGAGACCGGCGAGCAGGGCCTCGCCGACGCCTGGGCGATGTGCGAGGAAGCCGCGGCCCAGCTGGAGCTGAAGCCGGAGCAGGTGGCCGTCGCCGAGACCGGGACGATCGGCGTGCCGCTGCCGGTCGAGGCCGTGCTCGGCGGCATCGCCACCGCCTCCACCGGGCTCTCGCCCGAGGGCGGGGGGGCCTTCTCCGACGCGATCCTCACCACCGACCGCTGGCCGAAGCGCTGCACGCTGCGGGCGGACGGGGTGACGCTCTCCGCCCAGGCCAAGGGGGCGGGGATGATCGAGCCGAACATGGCGACGATGCTCTGCTTCGTGCAGACCGACGCCGTCGTCGAGGACCCCGACTCCGAGTTGCGCGAGGCCGTCGACGCCTCCTTCAACCGGATCACCGTCGACGGCCAGATGAGCACCAACGACACCGTGCTGCTGCAGGCCACCGGCGCTTCCGGGCAGCCGCTGCCCGAAGGGCTGCTGCAGGCGGTCCTCACCCAACTGGCGATTGAGATCATCCGCGACGGCGAGGGCGCGGCGCGGGTCGGCCGGATCGGCGTCGAGGGGGCGGCGAGCGCCGCCGAGGCCGAGCGGGTCGCGCGGGCGGTCGCCAACTCGCCGCTGGTCAAGACGGCGCTCTACGGGCGCGACCCCAACTGGGGCCGGATCGCCCAAGCCGCCGGGGCCGCCCTGGCCGGCGAGGACCTGGAGGAGATCGGCGCCGACTCGATCGACGCCGAGGAGCTGGGCGCGGACGTCCCCGAGGCGCAGATCGGCCTGCGGCTGGACCGCGGCGAGCACTCCGCCCACGTCTTCTTCTCCGACCTCGGTTACGAGTACGTGCGGATCAACGCTGAGTACACGACGTGAGGAGCGAGCGATGAGCGAGCAGCCCCGGGTGCCGACGACCACGACCAGCGTCGAGACGCTGCTGGAGGCGCTGCCCTACATCCGCGAGTTCCACGGGCGCACGGTGGTGATCAAGTACGGCGGCGCGGCGATGCTGGAGGAGGAGCTGCGCGAAGCCTTCGCCACCGACGTGGTGCTGCTCAAGTACGTCGGCCTGAACCCGGTGATCGTCCACGGCGGCGGCCCGGAGATCACCCGCTACATGGAGCGACTGGACCTCGAGGTGCGCTTCCACGAGGGCCTGCGGGTCTCCGACTCGGAGACCGTCGAGGTGGCGAAGATGGTCCTGGTCGGCAAGCTCAACTCGGAAATCGTCCAGCGGCTGAACCGCCACGGCCAGGCCGCCGTCGGCCTCTCCGGCGAGGACGGGACGCTGTTCGAGGTCTCGCCGGTGGCCAATGCCGAGCAGGTCGGCTTCGTCGGCTCGATCGACCGCGTCGACGTCGACGTCCTCAACCACATCGCCGCCGACTACATCCCGGTCGTCGCCTCCTCGGCCTCCGACCGCGACGGCCAGTCCTACAACGTCAACGCCGACGAGGCGGCGGGCAAGGTCGCCGCCGCGCTCGGCGCCCACAAGGCGATCTTCCTGACCGACGTCGAGGGCTGGCTCGCCGATCCCGCCGACGATTCCTCGCTCGTCTCCCGGACCACGGTCGCCGAGGTCGAAGCGCAGCTGCCGGAGATCGAAGGCGGGATGCGGCCGAAGCTGCAGGCCTGCGTCGACGCGATCCGCGGCGGCGCCCAGTCGGCCCACATCATCGACGGCCGCAAGCCCCACAGCCTGCTGCTGGAGCTGTTCACCGACGCCGGCATCGGCACCATGGTGACCCCATGAGCGCCGAGGACGCCGTGCTCGGCCTCACCGACGTGCAGGCCCTGGAGGAGCGCTACCTGATGCGCACCTACAAGCGCGCCCCGGTCGACTTCGTCCGCGGCGAGGGCGCCTACCTTTGGGACGCGGGCGGGAAGCGGTACCTGGACTTCCTCACCGGGATCTCGGTCTGCTCGCTCGGCCATTGCCATCCGGCGGTCGTCGAGGCGGTGCGCGAGCAGGCGGGACGGCTGATGCACGTCTCCAACCTCTTCTACACCGAGCCGATGGCGCGCCTGGCCCAGCGGCTCTCCGAGTCGAGCCTCGGCGGCCGGGTCTTCTTCGCCAACTCGGGGACCGAGGCCAACGAGTGCGCGATCAAGATCGCCCGCAAGCACGCCCACGGGCGGGGAATCGCCGAGCCGGAGATCGTCAGCTTCGAGGGCGATTTCCACGGTCGCAGCTACGGCGCCCTCTCGGCGACCCCGAACCTCGCCCGCAATCCCGCCTTCGGGCCGATGCTGCCGGGGTTCCGGTCGGTCCCCCGCGGCGACGGCGCGGCCCTGCGCGAGGCGGTGGGGGAGCGCACGGCGGCGGTGCTGATCGAGCCGATCCAGGGCGAGGCCGGCGTCTTCCCGATTCCCGACGACGCGTTGCTGGCCGCCCGCCAGGCGTGTGACGAGGTGGGGGCGCTGCTGATCCTCGACGAGATCCAGACCGGGATGGGCCGGACCGGCTCGCTGTGGGCGTTCCAGCAGACCCCGGTGCGGCCCGACGTGCTGACGAGCGCCAAGGCGCTCGGCGGCGGGATGCCGGTGGGCGCCTGCGTCACCGGGCCGGCCGCCGCCGACGTGCTCGAGCCCGGAGACCACGGCTCGACCTTCGCCGGGGGACCGATCGGGACCGCCGCCGCGCTGGCCGTCTTCGAGGCGATCGACGACCCGACGCTGCTGCGCCGGGTGCGTGAGCTGGGGCGCGACTTGAGCGACGGCCTGGCGGCGCTCGACGGCGTGCGCGAGGTCCGCGGGCGCGGGCTGATGGTGGGCGTCGGGCTCGAGGAGGGCGTCGAAGCCGCGGCGGTCGGCGCCGACCTGCTGGAGCGCGGCCTGGTCGTCAACGTGCCGGCGCCCGACACCCTGCGGCTCCTCCCGCCCCTGACCGTCGAGTTGCCGCAGGTCCGTGAGGCGGTCGGCCTGATCGGCGACTCTCTAAGGTCTCTGCGGTCGTGAGGCGCAAGGAAGAATCGCCGGGCCTGCACCCGCTGGAGCGCACCACCGCCGAGCGGCTGGGCCAGATCGTCGAGGCGGCCGAGCGCGCCGCCGAAGCGGTGATCGACGACGCCGAAGCCGAGGCCCGCCGCTACCTGGACGACGCTCGGGCGCGGGCCGACCGCCTGGTGGCCGAGCGGGTTCAGGAGGCCGGCGAGCTGACCGACTCGCTGATCGCCCGCGCGGAGGAGATCCGCCGCCAGGCCGAGGCGCTCGTCGACGCCCTGGAGGAGGCGCGGAGCCGGCTCGCCGGTGAGGCGGAGGGGGAGGAGCCCGCATCGCCTCCGCGGACGTCCCGCTCGCATCTCAGCGCCGTGACGCCGGTTGCCCGGCCGCGCCTGGTCGCTGACGATTCCGAGCGGGAGGAGCCGCTGGCCGCCTCCGCTGCCCCAAACGGCACCCCCGCGGCCGCCCGCCTGCTGGCGACCCAGATGGCGATCTCGGGCAGCAGCCGGCAGGAGATCGAGCTGCGGCTGCGAAACGGCTTTGAGATCGAGGACACCGCCGCGATCCTCGACGCGATACTCGGACCGGAGGACTAGCCGTGCACGAGGAACCCACGCGCCTGATGGGACCGGAAGAGCCCGGTCGTCCCGGCGGCGGCCGGCCGCACGGGAACATGCGACTGCTGATCGCCTGCCTGGTCGCGGTGATCGTCGGGCTGGTGATCGCGATCATGGTGATCGCCGGCAACGGCAGTGGCGGTGGCTCCAGCCCGACGACCACGGAATCGACCACGACTCCGACGACGACGGCTCCGACGACCACCACCGAAACGACCCAGACGACGACCGAATCGACTTCCACCGAAAAAGAAGAACCGGAAGAAGAAGTCAAAGAACCCGAAGAACCCGAAGAAGAAGAAGTTTCGCCGGAAGAAGAAGAAGGCTCCGGCGGGGTCGAAGCTCCGTAGGGGAGACGTCCTCGGAGCCACGCGCGTGCGAGACTTCCGCCTCGCGTGAGCTCCGACAAGCCCCACTTCCAGCCCACCGCCAGCTACGAGGCCGACCCGGCGACGGTCGACCGGGTGCTGCTGCTCTACTCGGGTGGCCTGGACACCAGCGTGATGCTGAAGTGGATCCAGGACCATTACGAAGCAGAAGTGGTCTGCCTGACCGTCAACCTCGGCCAGCCGGGCGAGGACTACGGGGTGATCGAGGCCAAGGCGCGCCAGCTCGGCGCGGTCGAGTGCTTCGTGGTCGACGCCCGCGAGCGCTTCGCCGCGGAGTTCCTCGCGCCGGCGATCCGCGCCAACGCCGTCTACGGCAACGGCTACCCGCTGTTCACCGCCCTGGGCCGGCCGCTGATCGCCCAGTTGGCGGTTGAGCACGCGCGCCGCTCCGGCTGCGACACGATCGCCCACGGCTGCACCGGCAAGGGCAACGACCAGGTCCGGATCGAGGCCACGGTCGCGACCCTGGCGCCGGAGCTGAAGACGATCGCCCCGGTCCGCTCCTGGGAGATGGGCCGCGAGGAGGAGATCGCCTACGCGCGCGAAAACGGGATCCCGGTCAAGGGCGGCACCGAGGTCGCCCCCTACTCGATCGACGACAACCTCTGGGGCCGCTCCTCGGAGGGGCGCTGGATCGAGGATCTCGACCACGCCCCGGACGACGACGTCTTCCAGCTCGTCACCCGCCCCGAGGAGGCCCCCGACGAGCCCGAGACGGTGACGGTCGGGTTCGAGGCCGGCCTGCCGGTGTCGCTGAACGGTGAGCGCCTCGGCCTGGTCGAGCTGCTGGAAAGAGCCGCCGAGATCGGCTGCCGGCACGGGGTCGGGATCGTCGACCACATCGAGGACCGGATCGTCGGGCTCAAGGTGCGCGACATCTACGAGGTGCCGGCGGCGGCGATCCTCCTCACCGCCCACGAGGAGCTGGAGCGGCTGGTCGGGACGATCCACCAGAACCAGTTCAAGCCGGCGATGGACCAGAAGTGGGGCTACCTCGTCTACGCCGGGCTGTGGTGGGAGCCGCTGCGCGGCGACCTTGACGCCTACATGGAGGCGGTCAACGCCCAGGTGACCGGGGAGATCGGCCTGCGTCTCTACAAAGGCGGCGTCCGGGTCGTCACCCGCTCCTCGCCCAACGCCGTCTACGACGCCCAGCTCGCGACCTTCTCCGAGTCCGGGGGCCTGTTCGACCAGAACGCCTCGCCGGGCTTCATCGAGCTCTGGTCGCTGCAATCGCGGATGGCACACAGGATCCGCCAGCGGGACGGGGGGGAGGGCTGATGTACGACTCCCTGGGCCGGGCCGCGGTCCGTTTCGCGATCGACTACCTGCGCCGCCGCTACCGGCGCGAGATCCGGATCGGGATCGGCGTCGCCGTCGTCGGGGTCGCGGCCGCCGTCGCGCTGGCGAGCCGCAACGTGCGCGAGGGCTGATCCATGAGCCGCAAGTTTCCTTGCGGCTTATGGACAACCTGTTAGGAAGCGCTAACAAACTTCGCTAGCCTCAGCCCTCTCTTGGGCACGGCTCAGCCGAGACAGCTGCTCACCGGGCTCTGCGCCGCGGTCCTTCTCTGCGTGCTGGTCGGGCTCGCGCTTCTCGACGTGCCCGACGCCGGCGCCAGCGAAGCCGGCAAGCTGGAAGCAAAGCTCGCCGCCGCCCGCGAAGAAGCCGGCTCGATCGCCGCCGGCCTGCAGCAGACCGACGAACGCCTGCACGCCGCCGAAGCCGAAGCGGCGTCCGCCGAATCCCGCGAGCAGCGGCTCTCGGGACTGCTGGCCGAAGGACAGGAACGCGAGGCCGAGCTGAGCGCCAGGGTGCAGCGCACTCGGCGCCGCCTCGCGGTCGAGAAGGCGCGCCTGCGACGCGCCCGGCACGACCTCGCCCAGCGCCTGATCGCGATCTACGAGAGCGGCACCCCGGACTCGACGACGCTACTGGTCGAAGCGAGCAGCTACCAGGACCTGCTCGCCCAGGCCGACTACCTGCGGATGATCACCGAATCCGACACCGCCCTGGCGGCGCGGGTGACCGAGGTCCGCGATGCCGTTCACCACGAGGTGGGCGTGGTCGCCTCCCTGCGGGCCCGGGCGGTCGCCTACGACGAAAAGCTCGCCGCCGCCCGCGACCAGATCGCCTCGGTCCGCGAAGCCGCCGCCGCCTCGGCCGCCCAGTTGGCCTCGGCCAGCGCTAGTCGCGAAGCCGCGCTCGCTGGCCTGAAGTCGAAGATCGGCAACTGGGTGGCGGAAGTCCAGGCCGCCCGCGCGGCGGAAGCCCAGGCGGCCAGCGAAGCCGAAGCCGAAGAAGAAGTCGGCCGCTGGTTCGGCGGTCCCTACTCGATCCCCACCTACATCGTGATGTGCGAGTCGGGCGGCAACTACAGCGCCCTCAATCCCTCCAGCGGCGCCGGCGGCGCCTACCAGATCCTCCCTTCGACCTGGGAACTGTACGGCGGCCAGGGCGAACCGCAGAACGCGCCCAAGGCCGAACAGGACCGGATCGCGCGGGAAATCTGGGAAGACTCCGGCCCGAGCGCCTGGGTCTGCGGTTAGCCCGAAGGCGGCGGGACCGGAGCCAGCCGCAGGTGGACGTGCTCACGCCCACGCTCAGTCGCTGGGATTGCGTTCGTGAAGTTGACCACGCCTGATTAGGGTCAATTTCGCGAGCGCCCTCGGGTATGCCAGCAGTCAACCCAGGCTGCGCGCTTCTCGTGAGGCGCCGATGCTCCCACGAGGGCCGGTCCCGGTAGGGGTGGAGCGTCTTGTACTTTTTTGCCGACCACCTCCGGGCGCCAGCGGCAGCCGCCCCACAAAAAAGTTAAGCGGAACCCCTACCGGGACCGGCCCCCGCAGAACGTCACGAATCTCTCCCGGAACTTCCGCAAAACGGTCACCGACCCCCCGCTTGCCGTCGGACCCGATTGACATGATCGTCAACCCGTGAGCACGTCCTCTGCCGTTCATCTGCACGCCCACAGCGAGTACTCGCTACTCGACGGCGCCTGCAAGATCGACGCGATGGCGGCGCGGGCGGCCGAGCTCGACCAGCCGGCGCTGGGGCTGACCGACCACGGCGTGATGAACGGGGCGATCGACCTCTATAAGGCCTGCAAGAAGCAGGGGATCAAGCCGATCGTCGGCCTCGAGGCCTATCTGGTCGACGACCGCCGCGCGATCAAGGAGCAGACGCGCTACGAGCGCAACCACCTGACGCTGCTGGCCGAGAACGACCGGGGCTTCGCCAACCTCGTGAAGCTCACCTCGGCCGGTTTCCTCGAAGGCTTCTCGCGCGGCAAGGCCAACGTCGACATGGAGCTGCTCGCCGCCCACTCCGACGGCGTGATCGTCCTCACCGGCTGCCTGCAGTCGCGCTTCTGCCGCCGCCTGGTCGAAGAGCGCGTCGAGGACGCCCGCGCCCATCTCGACGACCTGATCCAGGCCTTCGGCCCCGACCAGGTCTACTTCGAGGTGCAGAAGAACGGAATCGCCGAGCAGGACAAGGCCAACGAGGGCATCGTCCGCTTCGCCCGCGAGCTGGGCCGGCCTCTGGTCGGCACCGCCGACGTCCACTACCTGCGGCGCGAGGACTTCGACAACCACGCGGCGCTGCTCTGCGTGCAGACCAAGTCCACCCTCGAAGCGCCGAAGATGAGCTTCGACACGAACGAGTTCTACATCAAGAGCTCCGAAGAAATGGCGGAGTCCTTCGCCGAGTGGCCGGACGCCGTGCCGACCACTCTGGAGATCGCCGAGCGCTGCAGCCTGGAGATCGAGCTGGGCAGCCTGCTGCTGCCGCGCTACCCGACCGAGAACGGCGAGGAGCCCGAGGCGATGCTGCGGCGCATCGCCGCTGAGGGGCTGCGCCGCCGCTACGGCGACCCGCCGCCCGCCGAAGCGGTCGAGCGCCTCGACTTCGAGCTCGGGGTGATCGAGGAGATGGGCTTCTCCTCCTACTTCCTGATCGTCTGGGACTTCATCAACTGGGCGAAGCAGAACGGCATCGCCGTCGGCCCGGGCCGTGGCTCCGCCGCC
>DASVWP010000267.1:0-6957 GCA_036393155.1 Solirubrobacterales bacterium
CGCGACCCTGGTTGCGCTCGGTGCGCTGGCGGGCCGCCTCCGCGGCGTCGCGGGGGACGATCATCCCCCCCTCCCCCGTAGTCATCTGCTTGTTGGCGTAGAAGGCGAAGGTCGCGAGGTTGCCGCGGGCCCCGACCCGGCGCCCCTCGGAATCGACCGCGCCGAGCGCCTCGCACGCGTCCTCGAGGACGTCGAGGCTCCGCTCGGCGGCCAGCGCCTCGAGCTCCGGCATCGCCGCCGGCCAGCCGAAGATGTGGATCGGCAGGATCCCGACCGTGCGGTCGCTCGCCGCCGCCGCGGCCGCCGCCGGATCGATGTTCAGCGTCTCCGGGTCGACGTCGCAGAAGACCGGCCTCACCCCCTCGTAGAGCAGGCAGTTGGCCGAGGCGACGAAGGTGAAGGGGCTGGTCAGAACCTCCTCTTCGGCCCCCCAGCCGAGCATCCGCACGCCCAGGTGCAGAGCCGCGGTGCCGCTGGAGACCGCGACCGCGTCCTCCACCCCCAGCCAGTCGGCGAAAGCGCGCTCGAAGCGCCGGCCCATCGGGCCCAGCGAGAGCTGGCCGGAGCGCAGCACCTCCAGCACCAGGTCCTCCTCGCGCGAGCCGACGTCGGGCCGGGCCAGGGGGATCTGCTGTTCGTCGCGCGCGCCGCTCACCCGCGGCAGCCTATTGCCGGGCGGCGACGGCCGGGCGCGGCTGGAAGGCGTACTCGAGCGAGTCGACCAGGGCCTCCCACGAGGCCTCGATGATGTTCTCCGAGACGCCGATCGTCCCCCACTCGCGCTCGCCGTCGGCGGAGTCGAGGAGGACGCGGGTGACCGCGCCCGTGCCGTGCGCTTCGTCGAGGATCCGCACCTTGTAGTTGGTCAGCTCGATCTCGGCGAGGTGCGGGTAGCGGTCGGCGATCGCCCCGCGCAGCGCCTTGTCGAGGGCGTTGACCGGCCCGTTGCCCTCGGCGGCGCGGAAGTAGCGCACGCCGTCGACCTCGACTTTGATCGTCGCCTCGGTGGTCACCTCGCCGTCGGCGTGCTTCTCGACCACGACGCGGAAGCTCTCCAGCCGGAACAGCGGCTCGTAGCTGCCGGCCTCGCGGCGCAGCAGCAGCTCGAAGGAGGCCGGGGCGGCCTCGTAGTGGTAGCCCTCGTGCTCGCGCTGCTTGAGGCGCTCCACCGCCCGCGTGGCCGCCTCGTCGTCCATCTCCAGGCCGGCGTGCTCGGCCTGGCTGCGGATCGTCGCCTTGCCCGAGAGCTCCGAGGCGAGGATGTCGCGCTCGTTGCCGACCAGGGCGGGATCGATGTGCTCGAAGGTGCGGGCGTCGGCGGCGATCCCGGCCGCGTGCATCCCCGCCTTGTGGGCGAAGGCGTTGCGCCCGACGTAGGCCCGGTCGGGGTCGGAGGCCATGTTGCAGATGTCGTCGAGGAAATGGGAGGTCGGTGCCAGGCTCGCCAGCTGCTCGGCGCTGATTACCTCGTGACCCATCTTCAGCTGCAGCGCCGGCAGGATCGAGGCCAGGTTGGCGTTGCCGCAGCGCTCGCCGTAGCCGTTGACGCAGCCCTGGACCAGCCGCGCCCCGGCGGCGACGGCGGCCAGCGAGTTGGCGACCGCGCACTCGCCGTCGTTGTGGGTGTGGACGCCGAGCTCGACCGCCTCCCCCACCGCCTCCGCGACCGCGGCGGTCACCTCACCGACGTGGCCGGGCAGGCTGCCGCCGTTGGTATCGCAGAGGGTGACGTTCTCGGCCCCCGCCTCGGCGGCCGCGCGCACCGTTTCCAGCGCGTAGCCGGGGTCCTCGCGGTAGCCGTCGAAGAAGTGCTCGGCGTCGAAGACCGGGCGCTTCCCCTGGGCGCGGCAGAAGGCGATCGAATCGGCGATCATCGCCAGGTTCTCCTCCCTGGAGACGCGGATCACCTTCTCCACGTGCAGGGTCCAGCTCTTGCCGACCAGGCAGACCATCGGCGCGAAGGACGAGGTGAGTGCCCGCAGCGCCTCGTCCTCCTCGGCGCTGACGCCGCGGCGCCGGGTCATCCCGAAGGCGGAGATCGTCGCGTGCTGGAGCTCGAGCTCGGCGAGGCGCTCGAAGAGCTCGGCTTCCTTGGGGTTGGAGCTGGGGAAGCCGGCCTCGATGAACTGGACGCCGAGCGCGTCGAGCGCCTCCACCACTTTCAGCTTCTCGCCGACCGACAGCGACATGCCGCGGCCGCCCATGCCGTCGCGCAAGGTCGTGTCGTAGAGCTTTACCTGTGCCATCTGAGTCCTGCTTTCGAGTCGAAGATCGGGGGGACCGACGCGGTCCACGCGCGCGGCAGCGCCGCGCCAGCCGCTAGGCGGCTGAGGTAATTCGCCCGATCGACTCGTCGTCCGGGGACTCGACGAAGTCGAGCCACTCCAGGTACTCCTCCGCGCGCCCGTGCAGGGCGTCCTCGAACTTCGCCTGAATCACCTTGGTGATCTCGCCCGGCTGACCCAGGGAGTGGTCGTCGATCTCCCGCACCGGGACCAGCTCGGCGGCGGTGCCGGTGAGGAAGACCTCGTCGGCGAGGTAGAGCTCGGCCCGGGCGATCGCCCGCTCCTCGACCTGGTAGCCGAGGTCGTTGGCGATCTGGACCACCGCGTTGCGGGTGATCCCGTCGAGGATCGCCGAGGTGTGCCCAGGCGTGATCAGGGTGCCGTCGCGGACGATGAAGACGTTCTCGCCCGAGCCCTCGGAGACGTGGCCGTGCTGGTCGAGCAGGATCGCCTCCTCGTAGCCGGACTTGGTGGCCTCGGTCTTGGCGAGGATCGAGTTGAGGTACTGACCGGAAGCCTTGGAGTGCGGGATCAGGCTGTCGCCGGAGATCGTCCGCCAGGAGGAGACCTTGGCGCGGATCCCGTTGCGCTTGCCGTCGTCCCCGAGGTAGCTGCCCCAGGGCCAGGCGGCGACGATCACTTCGATCGGCGCGCTCTGCGCGTAGAGGCCCATCTCGCCGTAGCCGCGAAACGCGAGCGGGCGGATGTAGCCGGAGCGCAGGCCGATCCGCCGCAGCAGCTCGTTGGTGGCAAGGCGGATCTCTTCCGGGCTGAAGGGGAGCTCCATGTAGTAGAGCGAGGCGGACTTCTCCAGCCGGGCAAGGTGCTCACGGTGGCGGAAGACGGCAGGGCCGCGCTCGGTCTCGTAGCAGCGAATTCCCTCGAAAACGCCGGTTCCGTAGTGCAGGCCATGGCTCAGCACGTGCGTCTTGGCGTCCTCCCAGCGCACGAACTCCCCGTTCTGCCAAATCAACTCCGCCTTGTCCATGTTGAAGAAGTATGCCCGATCGGTGAAAGGTGTCCAACGCCCGGGCAGCGAAGAACCGAGGAACAGGTTCAGGGAAACCGAGAAAAAGGAGGCGCATCCCGATGAGACGACGGCTTCGCCCGAAGCTCAACTATTCGAACGTGATCGCCACGCTGGCGCTCTTCATCGCCCTCGGCGGCGTCGCGGTGGCCGCCGGGCTGCCGAAGAACAGCGTCGGCACGCGGCAGCTGAAGCGTGGCGCGGTGACCGCGGCCAAGATCCGCAAGCAGGCGGTGACCAGCGGCAAGATCGCGCCCGGCGCCGTGATCCCCGGCAAGCTGGGCGCCAACGCGGTCGGGCCGGGCAACATCGGCAACGGCGCGGTGACCAGCAGCAAGATCGGGGCCGGCGCGGTGATCGCCAACTCGATCAAGAACGGCGTCGTGACCAGCAACAAGCTGACCAACGAAGCCGTCACCACGGCGAAGCTGGGCAAGGAATCGGTGACGCTGGCCAAGCTGGGCCCCGAAGTGGCGCCACTGCTGGGGACGCTGAAAAGCGGCCAGACGCTGCGCGGGGTCTTCGACGTCGGCGGCGGTTCGGAAGTGGCAACCGCGACCCAGGAGCTCGCCCGCGGGGCGGTCAGCTTCCAGTTCCCGCTACTCGCCGCACCGTCCGTGACCGTGCTCGAAGAAGGCAAAACGAGCGCCAACTGCGGCGGCCTGGGCGGCGGGGCGAACCAGACCCCGCAGGCGACCGGCGGCAACCTCTGTGTCTACATCACCAAAGCGGAAAACCTCGACGAAACGAACCCGCTGACCGCGGAGAACAACACCCGCCTCGGCTTCGGCCTGGTGGCGAAAGCCAAAGACGCGACGAAACCGTTCACCGCCTACGGCCAGTGGGCCGTGACGGCTCCCTAGTCCCTCAGAGCGTCGAGGACCGCGGAGGTCATCTCCGCGGTCCCGACCTCGACCTCGCGCGGGACCTCCGGCAGCGGCGCCGGGGCGACCGTGCCGCCGGCCAGGTCCGGGGTGCGCAGGCCCTTCGCGAGGACGGCGTCCACCGCGGCCTCGATGCGCGCGGCGTCGTCGGGGCGGCCGAGCCCGTGGCGCAGCATCATCGCCGCCGAGAGGAAGGTGGCAAGCGGGTTGGCGATCCCCTTGCCCGCGATGTCGGGGGCGGAGCCGTGGACCGGCTCGAAGAGGCCGGGGGCGCCGTCAGCGCCGAGACTGGCCGACGGCAGCATTCCCAGGGAGCCCGTGAGCATCGCCGCCTCGTCGCTGAGGATGTCGCCGAACAGGTTCTCGGCCACGATCACGTCGAAGTCGGCCGGCCGCGAGACGAGCTGCATCGCCGCGTTGTCGACCAGCAGGTGCTCGAGCGCGATGTCGTCGTAATCGGGCGCGACACGCGTCACCACCTCGCGCCACAGACGGGAGGTCTCCATCACGTTGGCCTTGTCGATCGAGGTGACCTTGGGCCGCCGCGTCGAGCTCTCGGCGCGGCGGCGCGCCGCCTCGAAGGCGGTGCGGGCGATTCTCTCGACCTCCCCGGCGCTGTACTCGCAGGTGTCGTGGGCGGAGTCGCCCTGGCGGCCGGAGTCGCCGAAGTAGATGCCGCCGGTCAGCTCGCGGACGACCAGCAGGTCGGTGCCGGCGATCCGCTCCTCGCGCAGCGGGCTGGCGCTGACCAGGGCCGGGCTCGGCCGCACCGGGCGCAGGTTGGCGTAAAGACCCATCCCCTTGCGCAGGCCCAGCAGGCCCTGCTCGGGGCGCGGCGCGTCGGGGTCGGTGGTGTCCCACTTCGGACCGCCGACGGCGCCGAGCAAGACCGCGTCGGCGCCCCGGCAGGCCTCCAGCACCTCGTCGGTCAGGGCCGTCCCGTGCTCGTCGATCGAGCAGCCGCCCATCAGGCGCTCGTCGTAGCTGAACTCGCCCAGCGAGTCGAGGAGCTCGCGGGTCGCGGCGACGATCTCCGGGCCGATCCCGTCGCCGGGAAGGACGACAATGCGGGGCGCCTCGCTCATCGGACCGGCACTCTATGGGTTAGGCGGCGACGGCCTCGATGTTGAGGCGCACGTAGTCGAGCGTCAGCGGCTGCTCGGACTCGGCGAGCACCGCCTCGGCGAAGGGCCGTTTCAGCTCGTCGGGAAGCTGGGCCAGCAGCGGCCCCAGGGTGACGGTGGTGACGAACTCCAGGGGCTGCGGCGGCCTCACCGGCTTGGGCTCCAGCCAGCAGCGGACCTGCTCGAAGCCGGCGGCGACCAGGCGCTCCTCGGTGGCCTCGGGGCCGGCGAAGTTCCAGATCCCCTCCGCCTCGGCGAAGTGGGAAGCGAACTCCGGGCGGGAGGCGACGGCGGCGATCGCCTGCGCGTGGCGGGCGACGTTGCCTTCGCCGCCGCACTGGGCGACCAGCCGGCCCCCGGGGCGCAGGGCCGCGTGGATTTGGCGGAACAACCGGTCGTGGTCGGGGATCCAGTGGAAGGTCGCGGTCGAGAAGACGAGGTCGACCGGGTCGGGCAGCTCCAGCTCGGCGAGATCGGCGACCAGGTAGGAGGAGACGGCCTCGCCGAGCCGCTCCCGCGCCTTCTCGATCATCGCCGCCGAGCCGTCGACCGCGATCAGCCGACCCTGCGGCAGCCGCTTCGCCAGCTCGGCGGTGACCCGCCCGGAGCCGCAGCCGGCGTCGACCGCGACCTCGTCGCCGCGCAGCCGCAGCCGCTCCAGCACCTCCATCCCCCAACTGAACTGGGGGTCGGAGACAACGTCGTAGGTCTCCGCGTCCCACTCGCGCGGGCCGCTGTTCATCGGCTGCGCGCCGCCGGCGCTCACAGGCTCGTGGTCACCGGGCCGGTGGCGCGCCCGGCGGCCTCGAACTCGTCGATCGCCCCGGCGTTCTCCAGGGTGATCCCGATGTCGTCCAGGCCGTTCAGCAGCCGGTGCTTGACGTCGTGCTCGATCTGGAACTGGAAGACGCCGGCGGCGCAGTTGACCGTCTCGTCGTCGAGGTCGATGCGGGCCTCGCCCGCCTCGGCGACCGCGCGGCAGTGCTCCTCGTCGAGGATCGCCGGCAGCAGCCCGATCTTCGTGCAGTTGGAGTAGAAGATGTCCGCGAAAGACGGCGCCAGGATCGCCCGGAAGCCGAAGTCCTCCAGCGCCCAGGGAGCGTGCTCGCGTGAGGAGCCGCAGCCGAAGTTGGCGCCGGTGACCAGGATCGGGTTCGGCTCCAGCTCGATCTCGCCGTCGCGGATCCAGTCGTAGAAGAGGAACTCGCCGAAGCCGGTCCGCTCGACCCGCTTCAGGAACTGCTTGGGGATGATCTGGTCGGTGTCGACGTCGGCCCGGTCCAGGACCCAGACCTTGCCCTCGATGATGTCTACGGGTCGCATGCTCAGCTCCAATCCCTGATGTCGACGAAACGGCCCTCGATCGCCGCCGCGGCGGCCATCCTCGGGCTGACCAGATGGGTCCTGCCCCCCCGGCCCTGGCGACCCTCGAAGTTGCGGTTCGAGGTCGAGGCGCAGCGCTCGCCGGGCTCGAGGATGTCGGGGTTCATGCCGAGGCACATCGAGCAGCCCGCCTCGCGCCACTCGAAGCCGGCCGAGCGGAAGACCTCATCGAGGCCCTCGGCTTCGGCGGCCGCTTTGACCTGCTGGGAGCCCGGAACGACCATCGCCCGGACGGAATCCGCGACGCGGCGGCC
>DASVWP010000268.1:0-4436 GCA_036393155.1 Solirubrobacterales bacterium
GTTTAGGAGGGATTGGCGAAACCCGCGTGGGCGGCTGGCGAGTGCCGGACCAAGCGGGGCAAGGACGCAGGAAGGCCGAATAGCAGCGCTATTTGGCCGACCGAGGACGCCGCACCGCGCCGTCGTCCGCCGCCGCCAGGCGGGCGTGGGGGTTTCGCCAATCCCTCCCTAGGGCTGCGGCCGCCGCCAGACCGGGCTTTCGTAGGCCAGCTCGAAGCCGGCCTTGAGGAGGTTGTGCTCGGCTCGCCCGAACTCGACCGGATTGCTGCGCAGCAGCTCGACGAAGACGGTGTGGCATCCAGCCGCGGCCGCATCGAGCAGCCGGCGCCGCAGCAGCGCCGTGTTGCAGCCGTGACCCCGAGCCCGTTTCATCGTCGTGCCCGGCCCGAGCTGGGCGATGCCGTCTTCGATCAGCATCGCACCGGTCGCGACCGCCGGCTCCTCGGCGCCAAGTGCCGCCGTATAGCACCTCCACGGCGCGACCTGGGGAAGCGAGAAGAAGAGGGTGCCGGCGGTGACCGGCAGCTCCAGCGCCTGCGCCGCGATCGTGCTCAGGCCCTCCCCTTCCATTTCGTCCTCCCCCAGCTCGTAGATGACGATCCGGGGATCCTCCGGCAGATCGGGCGGTCGGCAATCGCGCACGTACTTGACCCAACCGCTCTCCCGCTCATAGCCGCGTTGCTCGAGCCAGCTCGCCGCGGCCGCCGCCCCGGGCCGGCTTTCAGCCACCGTGATGCGGAAATCCACTTCCCGCGTGCGCAGCCATTCGATCGCCTCGGCGACGTGCCCCTGCTCGATCGCCCCGGGCTCCGCGGCACCACGCACCTGGTTCAGCAGCGCCACCTCGGGCAGGTCGGAGAAGGCCGTTGCCTGGACCGGACCGAACTGCCGCACTTCGATGCCCGCCTCCTCCACGGCTTCGGGCACCACGGAGGCCCACATGTCCCGCCAGAAGCGCTGCGTAACGGTCTCGAGGGCCGCTGCGTCGAACTCCATTGTCCCGTCTTCTCCCCTCCGACCGCCAGGGGTGCCTCCCCTGCCGCCGAGACCCTATGGACCAGAGAGTTTTTCGTCAAGGATTCCTGGCTTTTCGGCACTTCCCGTGCGGGCCGTCCAAGGCGCCGTTGAGCGGCGGCCGGGCAGATGACCGCTCAAACGGCGAGAAGGCGGGCCGGCGCCGGCTGGATGGAATCGACGCCGGCCGCGGCCTCCTCGTAGCCAGGAGTGCCGGCCTGGGAAAGGTGGCGGCACGCCTCCAGATCCATCCTAAATGAATACAACTGTGTTTATTTATAGATCAGGCAAATTTTTGCCTAAATCGCGCCTTCGCGGTTCGCCGCAGCCGAGGCGCGCCGCGGATGGGGCTCGAGGCGGACCGGCGCGGTCGAGAGCGCCTGCACCCGTAGATCGCTCCAGGTCAGGCCCTCCCGCACCAGGGCCGGAAGGCCGAGGGCGACGGCGGTGGCGATCTCCACTCCCTGCAGGATCACCCCGTAGGCGAGCGCGTCGGCGGTGCCGATGCCGAAGCCGGTGTGCAGCACGCTGATCACGGCGAGCTGGAAGACGCCGATGTTGGACGGAGTCGCCGGGACGACGGCGGTGACGTTGACCGCGAAGAGGACCGCCGCGGCCGCGCCGATCCCCGCCTCCCCGTCGAGCCCGAGTGCGTAGAGAAGCGCCCAGCAGGCGGAGAGCTGGATCGCCCAGGCGCCCAGCTGAGCAGCCGCGGCGGCGGCGCCGCGGCGAGGATTGCGGAAGACCGCCAGCCCGGCCCGCACCTGGACGAGCGCTCGATGGACGGCGGCGCCGATGCGAGCGAGGCGGCCGTTCCCGTTGCGGCGCATCAGCAGCGGCGCCGCGAGGACGACGACCAGCAGGATCAGCGGCACCAGGCTGAAGGCGAAGAGCTTCTGGGTCCCCGAGTGAAACAACGGCGTGCTGGAGACGATGATCACTCCCAGCAGCACCAGGGCCACCAGGTTGAGCATGGTCTGGGAGACGAGCGTTCCCAGCAGCACCGGAAAGGTCTCCCGCATGCGTCCGGTACGCCGCGCCAGGGTCAGCGCGCGTGCCGGCTCGCCGAGGCGGGCCGGCAGGGTTGCCGACATCAGCACTCCGATCATCGTCGCCGAGGTCACGTCGCGGCGCCGGATCGGCCGATTGGGAAGCGCCGCGCAGGCGATCCAGTACCAGGAGGCGGCGCGGAAGAACAGCGAGAGCCCCATCAGGCCGCAGGCGATGAGGACCCAGGTCAGGTTCGAGCGGACGATGCTTTCGACCACGTTGTCGATGCCGATCTTCTGCGCCGCGAGGGCCGTCAGCCCGATCCCCAGCACGGCGGCGACGCCGAGCCCGGCACGCCGGGCGATCCGGCGGCCGCGACCCCCGGCCTGGGCTGGCACCGGGTCGAGCGTGGGCAGTCGCTGCGCGCGCACCCGGGGCAGCCCGTCCGCCGGCCTGACCCCCGCCCAGTGGGCCATCCGTTCGCCGCTGCTGGCCGGCTTCGGGGCCTCGATCGCGCGCTCGTAGACCTTCGTCACCTGGTCGGCGATCCGCGGCCACGCGTAGCGCTGGGCGCTGTGACGAGCCGCCGCGCCCATCGCCGCCAGGCGCTCCGGCTCGTGGTGGACCCGTTGCAGCTCCTCGGCCAGCCGTTGCGGATCCGCGGGCGGCACCAGGATGCCGTCGACGCCGTCGGTGACGACGTCGCTGTAGCCGGCGATCGCCGACGCGACGACGGGAGTGCCGGCGGCGAACGCCTCGGTGAGGACCATCCCGAAGCTCTCGCCGGAGAGCGAGGGGGCGCAGAGCACGTCGGCCTTGTGCAGCTCGGCCCACAGCTCCTCGCGCGACACGCGGCCGCGCAGGTCGACCGAGCGCAGCAGGTCGGGGTCGGCGATGTAGCGGAGGACGTCCTCGCGGTCGGCGCCGATCACCGTCAGGCGACAGGGAACGTGCTCGACCAGAGCGCCGAAGGCGGTCAGCAGGATCGGCAGGCCCTTGCGCTCCTCCGGGCGCCCGACGAAGAGAATCCGAAGCTCGGGGCCGGCGACGTGGGGGGTGCCCGGCGCCGCGTCGACGTCGACGCCGTTAGGGACGATCGTGTAGTTGCCGCCGTACCAGCGCCGGCCCGTCCAGGCGGCGGCCTCGGAGACGGCGATGCGCGCCGAGAGGCGATTGAACACGCGGCGCGCACCGACCGCGTTGGCGATCAGGTTGGGAACCGGCCTGGTCGAGTAGGTGTGGAAGGTGCCGACGACCGGCGTCCGCGACCCGAGCGTCGCGTTCCAGCCGACCAGGGGCACCAGCGGCTCGTGGACGTGAAGGACGTCGAACTCCCCCTCGCGAACCGCGCGCCGCGGGGCGAGGACGCCGCCGGCCGGAAACGGGGCGAGGTTCGACACCGAGCCGTTGGCCGAGAAGCCGACCGTGCGGCCGAGCGGGACCAGGTACTCGGGCAACGGTCGCGATTCCGCCCCGGCCCGGTGCAGCACCCGGCTGACCCGCCCGGGCGGGTCGAAGGGGGCAAGCACGCGAACGTCGTGGCCGCGTCCGAGGAACTCCTCGGCGAGAGCCTCAACGTGCCGGTTCACGCCCCCCTGGTAGGACCAGGAATATGGGGAGACGAGCCCTATGCGCACAGGTCTCAAAGGGTAGTTGATCGCCCGGCCTGCGTTGGGACGGGCCTCGAGAGGATCAGTGGCCGCCGAGGATGAAGGCGATCACGAGGGCGGTGAAGGAGACGATCATTCCGCCCCCGAACTGGATCATCGTCCGCTGCAGCGAGTCGAAGCGGGCGTTGATCTCGACCCGCATGGCGGTCATCTCGCGGCGCACATCGCCGATCTCGGCTTCGACGCGGTCGAACCGGTGCCCGATTTCGCGAAATTTGTCCTCGACCTGGCGGAATCGCAGGTCGAATTTCTCCTCCATGTGGCGGAATTTCTCGTCTACGTGGCCGAATTTCCCGTCTACGTGGCCGAATTTCTCGTCCATGCGGTCCGACAGGGCGTCGAGGCGGTCGTCGCTCCACATCACCCTCGCCGCCTCCATGTTTCGATACTAGGTCGGCAGGCCGTACGCATGATGCGCACAGTGTAACTTTTTGTCTACGTCCGACGCGCCGAACTGTGCTCGGCCCAGGCGTAACCGACGAAGACCAACAGGTAGGCCGCTCCGATCACCAGCAGCAGCGCCCCGGAGTCGTTGGCGAGGGTGCCGACGGCGGTTGCCGCAAGGCCACCGAAGAGGCCGGCCCGCACCGCCGGGCGACCCGCCACCCACTCCCCCAGCCGCTCGCGATGGACGAACGCCAGCGCCGCGACCAGCGCGACCAGCGGCAGGAAGGCGGCGAGGATCGGGCGCACGAAGCTGTGCGCGGAGAGCTGCGGCCGCCGCTGGGCGACGACGGCGAGGCTCCCCAACCCCCCGGCGTC
>DASVWP010000269.1:0-4643 GCA_036393155.1 Solirubrobacterales bacterium
CAGGCCGAGCTGGCTGACGGCGTCGCGCTCCTCTTGGAGCTCCATGACGCTTTTGTCGATGCGCTCGCGGGAGAAGTCGGGGATCTCGAGGCCCTGGACGACGGACCACTCGCCGCCCGAGCAGGAGCAGGGGAGCCCGCAGACGACGCCCTCGCCGATCCCGTAGGAGCCGTCGGCGGGGACGCCCATCGAGACCCAGTCGCCCTCCGGGGTGCCGAGCACCCAGTCACGCACGTGGTCGATCGCCGCGTTGGCGGCCGAGGCGGCGCTGGAGGCGCCGCGGGCGGAGATCACCTCGGCGCCGCGTTTGGCCACCCGCGGGATGAACTCGTCGGCGATCCAGGCCTCGTCGTCGACGGCCTCCCAGGCGCTGCCGCCGTCGACCTTCGCGTTCACCAGGTCGGGGTACTGGGTGGTCGAGTGATTGCCCCAGGTGGTCATGTTGGTGACCGCGGAGACCGGCTTGCCGAGCTTGTTGGCAACCTGGGAGATCGCCCGGTTGTGGTCGAGGCGCATCATCGCCGTGAAGCGCTCGCGGGGAACGTCGGGGGCGTTGGACATCGTGATCAGGCAGTTGGTGTTGGCGGGGTTGCCGACCACCAGGACGCGAATGTCGTCGGCGGCGCCGGCGTTGATCGCTTCGCCCTGCGGCTTGAAGATGCCGCCGTTGGCCTCCAGCAGGTCGGAGCGCTCCATGCCGGGGCCACGCGGCCGGGCCCCGACCAGCAAGCCGACGTTGCAGCCCTCGAAGGCGCGCTTGGGATCGTCGGTGATTTCGACCCGGCTCAGCAGCGGGAAGGCGCAGTCGTCGAGCTCCATCGCGGTGCCCTCGGCCGCCTTGACCGCGTCGGGGATCTCCAGCAGGCACAGCTCGACGGGCGTGTCGGGGCCGAGCATCTGGCCGCTGGCGATCCGGAACAGGAGCGCGTAGCCGATCTGACCGGCGGCGCCGGTGACGGTGACCTTGACGGGGGTGCTCACGAAATCTTCTCCTCCTCGGGAGTCGTGGTTTGGACCGCTAAGCCATCGCGCGCTGGAGGTTCTCGTCGATCGCGGCGAGGAACTCCTGCGTGGTTTGGAACTCCTGGCCGCCACCGACCAGCAGCGCCAGGTCTTTGGTCATCTTGCCGCTCTCGACCGTCTCTATGCAGACACGCTCGAGGGTCTCGGCGAAGTGCGAGACCTCTGGCGTCTCGTCCATCCGCCCGCGCGCCGAGAGGCCGCGGGTCCAGGCGAAGATCGAGGCGATGGGATTGGTTGAAGTCGGGTTGCCCTGCTGGTGCTGGCGGTAGTGGCGGGTGACCGTGCCGTGCGCCGCCTCCGCCTCGACGGTCCTGCCGTCGGCGGTCATCAGCACGCTGGTCATCAAGCCAAGCGAGCCGAAGCCCTGGGCGACGGTGTCGGACTGCACGTCGCCGTCGTAGTTTTTGCAGGCCCACACGTAACCGCCCTCCCACTTCAGGGCGGCGGCGACCATGTCGTCGATCAACCGGTGTTCATAGGTGATCCCGGCGGCTTCGAACTCCGCCTGGAACTCGGTCTCGTAGATCGACTGGAAGATGTCTTTGAAGCGGCCGTCGTAGCGCTTCATGATCGTGTTCTTGGTCGAGAGGTAGACCGGGTAGCCGCGGGTCAGCCCGTAGCGCATCGAGGCGCGGGCGAAGTCGCGGATCGAGTCGTCGAGGTTGTACATCGCCATCGTCACCCCGCCGCTGGGGAAGTCGTAGACGTCGAGCTCGATCGGCTCGGAGCCGTCCTCCGGCGTGTAGGTGAGGGTCAGCTTGCCCTCCCCCGGCACCACCAGGTCGGTCGCCCGGTACTGGTCGCCGAAGGCGTGGCGGCCGATCACGATCGGCTTCGTCCACCCGGGCACCAGCCGCGGCACGTTGGAGATCACAATCGGCTCGCGGAAGATGACGCCGCCGAGGATGTTGCGGATCGTCCCGTTGGGCGAGCGGTACATCTCCTTCAGGCCGAACTCCTCGACCCGCGCCTCGTCGGGAGTGATCGTCGCGCACTTGACGCCGACGCCGTGCTCCTTGATCGCTTCGGCGGCTTCGACCGTGATCCGGTCTTCGCTCGCGTCGCGGCTCTCGATCCCCAGGTCGTAGTACTTCAGGTCGACGTCGAGGTAGGGAAGGATCAGCTGGTCTTTGATGAACGACCAGATGATGCGGGTCATCTCGTCGCCGTCGAGCTCGACGACCGGGTTCTCGACCTTGATCTTGGGCATCGGCGGGCGATGCTATCTACCCGGCGACCTCGGCCGCGCCCGGCCCCACCGATCCAACTGGAGCTGGCACAATCGGGTACCCGATGGCAACTGCCGAGCGTTCAGACGTCGCCCACCATGAGGTGGCAAATCAGCCGCCCCCGCTGGTCGACTACAACGTCTTCGAGGCCGACACGGTGCTGGTCGAGGCGGTGCGCCGGGAGGGCGCGGAGTGGGCGATGGGTCGGATCGGCGAGGTCGGTGCCGCGGCCAGCAGCGAGCGGGCGATCGAGCTCGGCCGGCTGGCCAACGAGAACCCGCCGAAGCTGAAGACCCACGACCGCTACGGCCACCGCGTCGACACGGTCGAGTTCCACCCTGCCTGGCACGAGCTGATGGGGATCGCGGTCGGCCACGAGCTGCACAGCTCCCCCTGGAAGAGCCCCGGCCCCGGGGCGCACGTCGCCCGCGCCGGCGCCTTCATCTGCATGTCGCAGGCCGAGGCGGGGATCGGCTGCCCGCTCTCGATGACCTACTCGGTGGTGCCGGCGCTGCGCCAGCAGCCGGAGCTGGCGGCGGAGTGGGAGCCGCGCCTCTTCTCCTCCGAGTACGACCCGGCCAACGCGCCGGCGAGCGAGAAGCGCGGTGCCCTGGCCGGGATGGGGATGACCGAGAAGCAGGGCGGCTCCGACGTCCGCGCCAACACCACCGAAGCGCGGCCGGCAAACGGCGGCGGTCCCGGCGCCGAGTACCTGCTGAGCGGCCACAAGTGGTTCATGTCGGCCCCGCAGTGCGACATCTTCCTCGTCCTCGCCCAGGCCGAGGGCGGCATCTCCTGCTTCCTCTTCCCGCGCTGGACGCCGGACGGCGAGCGCAACCGCTTCCGTCTGCAGCGACTGAAGGACAAGCTCGGCAACCGCTCCAACGCCTCCAGCGAGATCGAGTTCGACTCCGCCTCGGCCTGGCTGGTCGGCGAGGAGGGCGCCGGGGTGCGAACGATCATCGAGATGGTCAACCACACCCGCCTGGACTGCGTGATCGGCGGCGCGGCGGGGATGCGGTTCGGCGTCGCCCAGGCGCTCCACCACACGGCCAACCGGGCCGCCTTCGGACGCCTGCTGAGCGACCAGCCGCTGATGCGAAACGTCCTCGCCGACCTCAGCGTGGAGTCCGAGGCGGCGACGATCTCGGCCCTGCGGTTGGCCCGCGCCTACGACGAAGCGAGCGCCGGCGACGAGGAGGCGCAGAGCCTGAAGCGGATTGCCAACGCGGTGCTCAAGTACTGGATCTGCAAGCGAGCCCCGATGCACGCCGGCGAGGCGCTGGAGTGCTTCGGCGGCAACGGCTACGTCGAGGAGTCGGGGATGCCGCGGCTGTTCCGCGAGAGCCCGCTGAACTCGATCTGGGAGGGCTCGGGCAACGTCCAGTGCCTCGACGTCCTGCGGGCGATGGTCAAGAGCCCGGCCTCGGTCGAGGCCTTCTTCGCCGAGGTGGCCGAGGGGGCCGCGGCGGAGCCGCGGCTGGCGGCCTACACCGAGGCGCTGCGGGACGAGTTCCCCGGCGACCTGGAGACGATCGAGGTCCGCGCCCGGCGCCTGGTCGAGCGAATGGCGCTGGCGCTTCAGGGCTCGCTGCTCGTCCGCTACGGCGACCCGGCGGTCGCCGACGCCTTCTGCGCCTCGCGCCTCTCCGGCGACTGGGGCCAGGCATTCGGCACCCTGCCGGCGGGGACGGACTTCGCACGCATCATCGACCGGCACGCCCCGCGAGCCGGCTGAGAACGCACTAACTCCCGCAATACGGGAGTTAGTGCGTTCTCATGGCAGCGGCAACTGCCGGTCACATGACGTTGCTAGCGCTCGCAGCCGCGGATCGAGTCGGCGCCGGGGCCACCGCTGCAGCGGTCGAAGCCGGCGCCGCCGCGAAGGCGGTCCGAACCACGGCCGCCGCGCAGCACGTCGTTGCCGGCACCTCCACGCAGAGCGTCTGGGCCGCCGCCGCCGCGCACCCGGTCCGCCCCCGCCCCGGCGAGGACCCGGTCGGCCGCCGAGCCCGCGATGACGGTGTCGCGACCGGCCCCGGCGCAGATCAGGTCACGTCCCGCGAGCGAGCGGATCGTGTCGTTGCCGCCGAAGGCGACGATCACGTCCGGGCCGCCGGTCCCGGTGAGCACGTCGTCGCCGGAGGTGCCGACGATCGTCGCCGGAACGCCGCGGCAGGTCGGCGCGGGGAGAACCTGAGTGGTCGCCGTGGCTTTGTTGTTCGAAGCGACGGGGTCCTTCTGGCTGCCCTTCACGGTGGCGGTGTTGGTGATCGTCCCCGGCTGGCGCGGGATCACCGCCAGGGTCACCGTCGGCGGCGACCCGTAGTTGACGCCGTTGCCCACCGTGCCGAGGCTGCAGGTGACCTTTTGCCCTTTCGCGGCGCAGGT
>DASVWP010000270.1:0-9981 GCA_036393155.1 Solirubrobacterales bacterium
ACCGCCTGCGAAAACCAAGCAGGTCGCGGGACTGAGGACCGCGAGATGCGCCGGTTTGCAGCAGGCCGCCGAAGGACTACCATCCACAAGGCGGGCTGAGCGACCGCGGGGGGAGAGACAACCCCTCGAGGAAAGTCCGGACACCACAGGGCAAGGGCGGTGGGTAACGCCCACCCGGGGAAACCCGCGGGAAAGTGCCACAGAAATGACACGGCCGATGGCGCGGCCTCACGTGAGCCGCGTACAGGCAAAGGTGAAATGGTGCGGTAAGAGCGCACCGGCGTCGCGGTGACGCGGCGGCCAGGCAAACCCCGCCCGGTGCAAGGCCAAGCAGGATCGTTGACCCGGCTCGGCGAGGTCCAGGTAGGCCGCATAGATAGATGGCCGCTCACGACAGGATCCGGCTTACAGGCCCGCTAACGGAAAGGCCCCTTCGTGGGGCCTTTCCCATAACCCGTAAACCTCGCTGTTTGCGGCGAAAAACCGATTTCCCGAGACCGCGGCCCAGCTTCCGTCTTAGCGTTTGCTAATCTGGCGCCAACTTCCGCTGAATCTCCGCCTACATAACGCGGGGAGCGGGGGACCCAATTAGTTGGGGCGAGTCGCGGCAGATGCCGCGTAGCGCAGCTCTTTCAGCGCGAGCCCGTCAGCTAACCCCGCAAGCGCCTGGAAAGAGACATGCGAAACACCAAGACCCTTCGACGCGCGATCGCGCTCACGGCGCTTGCCGCCCTCGGCCTCGTCGCCATCCCCGTGGCCCAGGCCGCCACCGGCGGTGCGGAAATCGCCGGGCCCGGTGGCAGCACGCCGGAAAGCAGCGAACTGGCCTTCAGCAGCCCGATGCGGATCGCCGGCGCCAGCTGGTACGGGGGCAAGACCATGTGGGGGAGGAGCACGGCCTGCGGTCAGACCCTGCGGCCCCAGACGCTTGGCGTCGCCAACAAGACGCTTCCCTGCGGGACGACGGTCAAGTTCGTCTACCACGGCCATGAACTGGTCACCCAGGTGATCGACCGCGGCCCCTACGTGAAAGGCCGCGCCTGGGACTTCACCGAAGCCGCCAGCAAAGTCCTCGGCCTCCAGGGTGTCGGCCGGGTCCGCTACGCGGTTGCGCTGAGCAACGCCCGGCGCTGAATCCTCGCCCGCTCCTCGGGCTAACCTGCCGTGTTTAGGCAGTGTCTGAAAAACACGAGAGGAGCAGCATTTATGTCGAAGTACCCGCACGGAGCATCGATCGCGGTCGCGCCCCGCAGGGCACGCTGGCTGGCGCTGGCGGCGATCGCCTGCTCCCTCGTGCTCGTCGTCGGCCTGACGGCCGGCCCCAGCGCGGCGAAGGTCGCGCCGACGACCGTCGTGCTCGGCTCCACCGCCACCACCCCGGACCCGTCCTGCCCGAACCTGCCCTGCCAGGCGATCGGCAGCGTCACCGGCTTCCAGGTCAACAACGGCCAGACCAGTCTGCCGTTCTCCGTCCCCCACGACGGCACGATCAAGCATTGGAGCCTCACTCTCGCCCAGCCGACCAACAGCCAGCGCTCGTTCTTCAACGGCTTCTTCGGCACCCCGCCGGAGGCCCGGCTGGCGATCCTCCATCGCGTCCCCGGCACCAATCCGCCGCGCTACACGCTGCGCCGCCAGGGCTCGATCAAGGTCCTCAGCCCCTACCTGGGGCAGACCGTGCAGTTCGGGTCCTCGCTGCGGGTCGAAAAGGGCGACATCGTCGGGATCACGGTGCCGACCTGGGCCCCGGCCTTCGCCCAGGGCCTCTCGGCGACCAACGTCTGGCGGGCCAGCCGCGCCCCCGGCGCCTGCACCAACTCGACCGACATCCGCCAGGGCGAACCGCAGGAGAAGGTCGGCACCCGCGCGACCTACGGCTGCAAATACTCGACGGCCCGCCTGCTCTACACGGCGACGCTGGTCGAGGAAAGCTAGGGAGGCGCAGCAAAAGGGCCGGTCACCGAAGTGACCGGCCCTGGTTGCCGCTTGCCTGCCGGTTTCGCCTAGGCGGCCGAGGGGAGGACCCGCGGCGTCGCCTGGTCCTGGGGGAGAGCCGCCGCGCTGGCGATCAGGCTCTGGAACTCGTTCAGCGCCAGGTGGCCGACCGCCTCGAGGATCTCCTCATCGGTCCAGCCCATCTCCCGGGCCTCCTCGTGGAGATGGAGCGGGGGCGGGCCGTCGGCGTCGAGCGCCTCCTTCAGGTAGAGGAGGAGCGCGGCCTCCTTGGGGTCCGAAGAGGTGAAGCTCCGGGCCCGCGAGACCTCGTCGAGGCCGAGGCCGACCCGACGCGCCTCCTTGGCGTGCTGGGCGATGCTGTAGTTGTCCTCACGGTGCTCGGCGACGGCCAGGGCGATCCGCACGCGGGTCGCCTGTGGCAGGACACCGCCGCGCAGCTCCGAGCGCATCCGCGTGTAGGCGCGGAGCACGGCCGGAGCACCGGCGAGCACGCCAACGAACTTGGTGACCGCGCCGCCGGCCGCCTGGATGGTCTTGATCAGCGGCGCGCTCTCGTCGGGCGCCGTCAGCTCATCGTGGATCTGGAATCTGCTCACTGCGGTTTTTACCGTCACTTGCTTCTCGTCTCTGGCTCTTGAGGCGGGCTTTTTCGCTTTACAGAGCCTTTACGGGGGCTTTACTTTACTTTGAGCCGCTTACTTACGTGTCGTAAGTTATACCTGCTTTTGACCCGCCTTGCAAGCACCCTGCGACGCGGCTCATCTACCCGATCTACGGCGATCCGCACCTGCCCGGTTCATTCGCCTATCGTTGCGGCCTTCTCGCACACAGAAGGAGGCCGGAATGGCAGAGCAACCCCGCAGCGCCGCTGACGTCGCCCAGATCGTGAAGGACAACGACGTCCGGTTCGTCCGCCTCTGGTTCACCGACGTGCTCGGCCAGCTGAAGAGCTTCTCGATCAACGCGGCCGAGCTCGAGGATGCCTTCGACGGCGGGATGGGGTTCGACGGTTCCTCGATCACCGGCTTCAACCCGATCGAGGAGTCGGACATGATCGCGATGCCCGACCCCAGCACCTTCGCGCTGATCCCCTGGCGCCCGGCCGAGGAGGGCAACGCGGTGGCGCGGATGTTCTGCGACGTCCGGGTCCCCGGCGGCGGCCCCTACGAGGGGGACCCGCGCTGGATCCTGCAGCGGGCGCTGAAACGGGCCGAGGAGATGGGCTTCGAGGCCTACAACGTCGGCCCCGAGCTCGAGTACTTCTACTTCCGCTCGGCGCGGCCGGAGGGCGGGGTGCCGGAAGTCCTCGACGAGGGGGGGTACTTCGACCTGACGACGCTCGACGCCGGCGTCGACGTCCGCCGCGAGACGGTTCTCGCCCTGGAGAAGCTGGGCATCCACGTCGAGTACACCCACCACGAGGTCGGCCCCTCCCAGCACGAGGTCGACATGCGTTACAAGAACGCGCTCGAGATGGCCGACGATTGCATGACCTACCGGATCGTCGTCAAGGAGTACGCGATGAAGTACGGCTGGCACGCGACCTTCATGCCGAAGCCGCTGTTCGGCGAGAACGGCTCGGGGATGCACGTCCACCAGTCGCTCGCCAAGGACGGCAGGAACGCCTTCTACGACCCCGACGACCCCTATTACCTCTCGCCGGTGGCGAAGTCCTTCATCGCCGGTCAGCTCAAGCACGCGCGGGAGATCTCGCCCCTGTTCGCCCAGTGGGTCAACTCCTACAAGCGACTGGTCCCCGGCTACGAGGCGCCGGTCTACCTCGCCTGGTCGCGTCGCAACCGCTCGGCGCTGATCCGGGTGCCGCTCTACCACCCCGGCAAGGAGGGGGCGACGCGGGCCGAGCTGCGCTGCCCGGACCCCGCCTGCAACCCCTACCTCTGCTTCGCCGCCATGCTGCAGGCGGGGCTGGAAGGGATCGAGAAGGGCTACGAGCTGCCGGAGCCGATGGAGCAGAACCTCTACCACCTCTCCCAGGAGGAGCTCTCCCACCAGGGGATCGAGCAGCTGCCGGCGACGCTCGGCGAGGCGATCGAGGTGGCGGCCGAGTCCGAGCTCGTCCTGCGCACGCTGGGCGAGCACACCTTCCGCCGCTTCGTCGAGATCAAGCGGCAGGAATGGGACGACTACCGCGTCCAGGTCACCCCGTTCGAGATCGAGAACTTCCTGCCGATTCTCTGACGGCGAGGAGGCGCTGGTGGCAAGGCTGCACGTCCTGCGGGTCTTCACCGACGAGTCCGGCGAGCACGGCAACCCGCTCGGCGTCTTCCTCGACGGCGCCGAGGTTCCCGAGGAGCGGCGGCAGGAGGTCGCCCACCAGCTCGGCTTCTCGGAGACGGTCTTCGTCGAGGACGCCGCCCGCGGCGCGATCAGGATCTTCACGCCCGGACTGGAGCTGCCCTTCGCCGGCCACCCGACGGTCGGGACGGCCTGGCTGCTGGCGCGCGAGGGGATCGCGGTGCCGGCCCTGCGGCCGCCGGCCGGTGAGGTCGCGGTGCGCGCGGAGGGGGAGCTGACCTTCGTCGCCGCGCGGGCGGAGTGGTCGCCGGCGTGGGAGCTGATCGAGCTCGCCGAGCCGACTGAGATCGATGCGCTGGCGGGACCGCCCGAGGGGCGGGAGGACGAGATCTATCTCTGGTCCTGGATCGACGAGTCAGCCGGCACCGTCCGCGCCCGCTGCTGGTCGCTCGCCGACGGGGTGGGGGAGGACGAGGCCACCGGGTCGGCGGCGATCATGCTGGCCGCCGCGGTGCGCCGCGACGTCTCGATCCACCAGGGCGAGGGCTCGCGGCTCCGCGCCCGGTTCCTCGGCGACGGCCGCGCCGAGGTCGGCGGCCGCGTGGCCCTCGACGAGGTCCGCGAGTTCGACGTGCGATGAATTTTGCGGGCTATGACCCGTCCAATGCATCGAGCAGTGCCGAGGGCTCGGTAACCGGCATCTGGCAGGTGAAGTTCTCGCAGACGTAGGCGGCGGGGCGGCCTTCGGTCGCGGTGCGGTCCCGCAACAGCGGCGGCTCGCTCGCGCCCTCGGGCCCGCCGGCGAGGACCAGGTGCGGCCGGAAGGTGGAGCGGACGACCCCGGCCAGCTCCCCGAGCCTGTCCTCGCCGTCCGTCGCCGGGGCGACCAGCGCCACCTCGCGGGTGGGGGAGAGGTGGAAGTCGAGTGCCCGCAGGAAGTGGGCGAAGGAGCTGGCGTGGCGGATCGCCGGCTCGGCGAAGAGGCGCAGCACGCCTTCTGCTTCACGCCGGTAGGCGCCCTCGCCGGTCAGGGCGGCGAGCCGCAGCAGGCCGAGCGCGGCCGCCGAGTTGCCGGAGGGGATCGGGTGGTCGCCGATCTCCTTGCGGCGGGCGATCAGCTCCTCGTGGTCGCTGGAGGTGGAGAAGAAGCCGCCATGCTCGCGATCGCCGAAGCGCTCGATCATCGCCGCGGCGGTCTCCCGCGCCGCTTCGAACCAGCGCTGCTCGAAGCTCGACTCGTACAGCGTCAGCAGCGCCTCCAGGAGGAACGCGTGGTCCTCCAGGTAGCCGTTCAGCCGCGCCTCGCCGTCCTTGTAGGTGCGCAGGAGGCGGCCCTCGGCGTCGCGCATCGTGCCGAGCAGGAAGCCGGCGCAGCCGCGGGCGGCGTCGAGGTAGTCCTCGCGGCCGAGCACCGCGCCGGCATCGGCGAAGGCGGCGAGCGCCAGCGCGTTCCAGGAGCACAGGCGCTTGTCGTCGAGGCCGGGCCAGACCCGTTCGGCCCGCGCCTCGCGGAGGATCCGCCGCGCCTCCTGGAGCCCGGCGGGCGGCTCGGAGCGGGCGCCGCGGGAGAGATGGAGGACGTTCGCCCCCTCGAAGTTGCCGCCCTCGCTGACGCCGAAGAACTCGATCACCGCGTCGGGGTCAGCCACCGGCGCGCCGTCGCCGCGGCGCTCCAGCGCCTCGCGGATCTGGGCGGGGCTCCAGACGTAGAAACGGCCCTCCTCGCCCTCGGAGTCGGCGTCGTAGGCGGAGAAGAAGCCGCCCTCCGGGCCGCGCATCTCGCGCAGCATCCAGTCCAGCGTCTCCTCGCAGACGCGCCGGTAGCGCCGGTGGCCGAGCCGCTGCCAGCCGTGCAGGTAGGTGCGGGCGAGCAGCGCGTTGTCGTAGAGCATCTTCTCGAAGTGCGGGATCAGCCAGGCGCCGTCGACCGCGTAGCGGGCGAAGCCGCCACCGAGCTGGTCGTAGATGCCGCCGGCAAGCATCGCGTCGAGCGTCTTCTCGACCACCAGGAGCCCGTCGTCGCTCGCCGGGTCGGCGCCGGCCGGGGCGCGGGAGAGCAGCAGCTCGAGCGCCGAGGCGGGGGGGAACTTCGGGGCCCCGCCGAAGCCGCCGCGAACGCGGTCGGCATCGGTCAGCAGGCGCTCCACCGCCTCCTCGAGGGCCGGCGCCCCCGGCAGCTCGCCGCTGGGCTGCAGGGCGCCGATCGCGCCGAGGCGGGCACGAACCCCCGGGGCCCGCTCGGCGATCTCGTCCCGTTTGCGCTCGAAGGCGTCGACCACCGCTTCCAACACCATCCGGAAGCTCGGCATACCGCGGCTCTCGTCGGGCGGGAAGTAGGTGCCGCCGTAGAACGGCACCGCGTCGGGGTCGAGGAAGACGGTCATCGGCCAGCCGCCGTGCCCGGTCATCGACTGCACCGCCTCCATGTAGATCGCATCGACGTCGGGCCGCTCCTCGCGGTCCACCTTGACGTTGACGAAGTGCCGATTCATGTAGGCGGCGGTCTCCGGGTCCTCGAAGGACTCGCGCTCCATCACGTGACACCAGTGGCAGGCCGAGTAGCCGACCGAGAGCAGGATCGGCCGGTCCTCGCTCTTCGCCCGCTGCAGCGCCTCGGCGCCCCAGGGGTACCAGTCGACCGGGTTCTCGCTGTGCTGGAGCAGGTATGGGCTGGTCTCGCCGGCGAGTCGGTTGGGCATCGCCCTGACCTTACCCGCGGCGCACTGAAGCCAACTTTTCGGGGTATGCGGTCGCCGAAATTCGAGCGCCGGTACCTTTTCCCGACCGTTCTCCTTCAGCTGAGAAAACGAATCACTACCTTCTGTTCCTGGTGACGAACGCTCGCGTCTCTAACGGCATGGATCCGGCTGTGCAGAATGCTCTCGCAAAGCTGGAGCCAGCCGACCGCGACCTCGTCGAGGGGGCGCTCGCGCGGGCTGAAAAGACCGAGATCGAGCTTCGCTACCTGGCCGACCACGACTCGCTGACCGGGTTGCTGAACCGCCGCCGCTTCCGCGAGGAGCTCGACCACCAGGTCGCCTTCACCGCCCGCTACGGCGGCCAGGGGGCGATCATGATCATCGACATCGACGGCCTCAAGGAGGTCAACGACCGGCTCGGCCACCAGCCCGGCGACGACCTGATCCGCGGCGTCGCCGAGGTCCTGCGCGAGCGCGTTCGCACCACCGACATCGTCGCCCGCCTCTCCGGCGACGAGTTCGCCGTCCTGATGCCCCAGACCGACACGATGGGCGCCCTGCAGCTCGGCGAGGAGCTGCGCGCTCAGGTTGCCGAGCGGGCGGGCGGCGGCGTGGAGGCGGAGTGGGCGACGATCAGCGTCGGCATCTCGATGTTCGACGGCCGGACGCCCTCGGAGACGATCCTCGTCGCCGCCGACCGGGCGATGTACCGGGCCAAGGAGGAGGGGCGCAACCGGATCGCCCTGTTCGAGGGCCTGGAGCCGGACTGGCGCGACCTGCGTCCCGGCAAGACCACCACCGCCCGGATTCGCGACGCGCTGACCCGCAACCGCCTCAGCCTCGCCACGCAGCCGATCCGCGACCTCGTCTCCGGCGGCATCGACCGCTACGAGCTGCTGCTGCGGATGATCGGCGAGGACGGCGAACTGGTGCCGGCGGCCTCGTTCATCCGCGTCGCCGAGCGCTCCGGGATGATCCAGGAGCTCGACCGCTGGGTGGTGGGCGAGGCGCTGCGGCTGCTGGCCGAGCGCGAAAGCGCCGGCGAGCCGGTCTCGCTGCACGTCAACATCTCCGGCGCCTCGATCACCGACCGCTCGGTGATCGACTTCATCGAGCGCAGCCTCGACGAAGGCGACGCCGACCCGGCCCGTTGCACCTTCGAGATCACCCAGAGCGCGCGGATCGACGACTACGAGTCGGCGGCCGGGTTCGCCGACCGGCTGACCGAGTTCGGCTGCCAGGTGGCGATCGACGACTACGGCGCCGGCTTCGGCCCCTTCCACTACCTGAAGCGGATCCCCTTCGACGTGATCAAGATCGACGGCGCCTTCATTCGCAACATGCCCTACAACGACGCCGACCAGCTGACCGTGCGGGCGATCGTCCAGATCGCCCAGGGGCTCGGCAAGCGCACGATCGCCGAGTTCGTCGAGAACGAGGAGACGACGCAGATGCTGCGCGAGATCGGCGTCGACATGGCGCAGGGCTACCACATCGGCCGCCCCGTATCCGCCGAGGAGGCTCTCGCCGCGTAGCGCTCAGGCGTTCCCGTCGCGCAGGGCGGCGCGGCGGATCTTGCCGGTGCTGGTCTTCGGCAGCTCGGCGACGAAGTCGACCCGGCGGGGGAACTTGTAGGGCGCGGTCTCGCGTTTGCAGTGCTCCTGCAGGTCGCGGACCAGCTCCTCGCTCGGCTCGCGCTCGCGGAGGACCACGACGGCGCGGACGACCGAGCCGCGCTCGGGGTCGGGGGCGGCGACCGCGGCGGCCTCGGCGACCGCGGGGTGGGACTGCAGCGCCGACTCGACCTCGAAGGGGCCGATCCGGTAGCCGGAGGAGAGGATGATGTCGTCGTCGCGACCCTCGAAGAAGAGGTGGCCATCGGCGTCGGCGCGAACCAGGTCGCCCGTGCTCCACCACTCGCCGTCGAAGCGCTCGCCGTCCAGGTAGTGCGAGAAGAAGGTGGGGGAGGTGGCGGCGTGCAGCTGCAGCTCGCCCTCGGCGATCCGAATCTCGATTCCCGGCAGCGGTTTGCCCATCGACCCGAGCCGCACCGGCTCGCCCTGCAGGTTGCCGGTCACCTGCCCGGTCTCCGTCTGGCCGTAGCCGTCGGCGGGCTCCAGGCCGGTCGCCTCGCGGAAGGCGGCGATCGTGTCGGCGTCCAGCGGCTCGCCGGCGGAGACCATCCGCCGCAGCGCCGGCAGCGGCCGCAGAGCGGTCCGCTTGGCGAGCATCCGGTACTCGGTCGGCGCCTGGCAGAGGACATTGACCCCCAGCGCCTCGGCGATCCGCAGGCGCTCGGCCGGGTCGAAGCGCCCCTCGTGCAGGACCGCGGCGGCCCCGGTGATCCAGGGCGCGAGGAAGACGTTGCGGGCCGACTTCGACCAGCCGGTGGCCGTCGTGCACCAGGCCAGCTCACCCTTGCGCGAGCCGAACCAGTGGGTGGCCTGAGCCCGCTGGCCGAGCAAATAGCGGTAGGCGTGGACGACGCCGCGGGGCTCCCCGGTGGTGCCCGAGGTGAAGACGATCAGCGCCGGGTCCTCGGGCGCCATCTCCTCGACCGCTGCCGGCGGCTCCTGCGGCCGGTCCTCGTCGAGCACCTCGCCGACCTCGGCGAGGGTCATCGCCGGCACCCCGTCCGGCAGCTCGGCGAGCAGGCGCTCCTCGCCGACGCAGAGCTTCGGCTGGGCGGTGGCGACGCGAAGCTCCAGGTCGTGGCGGCGCAGCTGCGTGTTGCAGGGCAGCGCGATCGCGCCCATCCGCCAGCAGGCGAGCAGCGAGAGGACCCACTCGATCCGGTTGCCGACCAGGGTCATCACGACGTCGCCGCGCCGCACCCCACGCGCCAGGAAGGCGCCGGACAGCCCCGCCGAGCAGGCGACGAGTTCGCCGAAGTGCCAGTCCCGCCGGTTCCCCTCGGCGTCGACGGCCACGATCCCTAGCCGCGAAGCGGGAGACCGCTCCATCAGATCCTCAATCAGGTTCAAAGCCCCCAGCAGTCTGCCTGAACCCGCTCCCTCAAGCCTTCCCGAAGATTCCGCGCCATCGATCGGGAGGCGTGCGCCGTTGCAGG
>DASVWP010000271.1:0-14188 GCA_036393155.1 Solirubrobacterales bacterium
CGCCCCGACCGGGCACAGCTCGATGATGTTGCCGCTGAAGGGCGCGACGTACGGGTGCCCGTCGAAGGTGCCGACGAACGAGTGGGCGCCGCGCTCGAGCAGGATCAGCTTGTAGTCCTCGCTGATCTCCTGCGAGTAGCGCACGCAGCGGTAGCAGAGGATGCAGCGCTCGCGGTCGATCGCCACCAGCGGCGAGAGTTCGGCCGGCTTGGGGAAGTGGCGCTTTTCGTCGATCACCCGCGATTTGCCGTGCCCCCAGCCGTAGGAGATGTCCTGCAACGGACACTCGCCGCCCTTGTCGCAGACCGGGCAGTCGAGCGGGTGGTTGACGAGCAGGAACTCGACGATCGCGCTCTGGGCCTCCTTCACCTGCTCGGTGCGGGTGTGGACGACCATCCCGTCGCGGACCGGCGTCGAGCAGGAGGTCTGCAGTTTCGGGATCCCCTCGATCTCGACCAGGCACATGCGGCAGGCGCCGACCGGGTCGCCGAGTTTCGGCTCATAACAGAAGACCGGGATCTCGACGTCGCCCTTGCGGGCGGCGTCGTGGAGCATCTCGCCTTCGATCGCGGCGATCTCGCGGCCGTCGACGACGATCGTCACCTCTTTGCCGCTCATACCGAGGCCCCCAGCGTCTGCGGCGACGCCTCGACCACCAGGTGCGGGTCGAGCGTCCCGGCGGCGTTGGCGATCGCTTCCTCGAACTCGGGGCGGAACTTGTTCACCATCGCCGAGACCGGCATCGCCATCGAGTCCCCGAGCACGCAGAGGCAGCGGCCGATGATGTTCTTTTGGACCGAGGCGATGATGTCGAGGTCCATCGGCGTCGCCTCGCCGCGCACCACCCGCTCCAGCATCTTCACCGTCCAGTTGGTGCCCTCGCGGCAGGGGGTGCACTTGCCGCAGGACTCGTGGTGGTAGAAGCGCGCCGTGCGCAGCGCCATGTGCGGGATCGAGACCCGGTCGTCGGCGACGATGATCGAGCCTGAGCCGAGCATCGAGCCCGCTTCGGCCATCGCCTCGAAGCTGTAGGGGAGGTCGAGCTCGTTCGGGGTGAGGACCGGCGAGGAGGAGCCGCCGGGGTAGAAGGCCTTCACCTCGTGGCCCTCCTCGGGGCCGCCGGCGAGGCCGTAGATCAGCTCGCGCAGCGGCATCCCCAGCGAGATCTCGTAGTTGCCGGGCCGCCGCACGCCGCCGGAGATCGAGACCACCTTGGTCCCCGGCGACTGCTCGGTGCCGTAGCCGCGGAACCATTCGGCGCCCTTGCCGACGATGTGAGGGACGTTGGAGAGCGTCTCCACGTTGTTGATCAGCGTCGGCCCGCCGTAGAGGCCCTGGACCGCCGGGAAGGGCGGCTTCAGGCGCGGGTTGCCCCGCTTGCCCTCCAGGGCGTCGAGCAGCGCGGTCTCCTCGCCGCAGATGTAGGCGCCGGCGCCGCGGTGGACGACCAGCTCGAGGTCGCGGCGACAGCCGAGGATGTTCTTCCCCAGGTAGCCGGCCTCATAGGCTTCGGCGACCGCGGCGTCGAGGATGTCGGCCTGGGCGTCGTACTCGCCGCGGATGAAGATGAAGGCGTGGCCGGCGTCGGCGGCGAGGGCGGCGATCGCGATCCCCTCGATCAGCTGGTGCGGGTTGCGCTGCATCAACTCGCGGTCCTTGAACGCCCCGGGCTCGGACTCGTCGGCGTTGCAGCAGAGGTACTTGGCCATTTCCCCGCGCGGCAGGAAGGAGGCCTTTTTGCCCATCGAGAAGCCGGCGCCGCCGCGGCCGCGCAGCCCGGAGTCTTCGAGCTCTTTGAGCACCTCGTCCTGCTCCATCTCGCGGTAGGCCTTCTCCAGCGAGCGGTAGCCGCCGTAGCCCCGGTAGCCGTCGATGGTGCGCAGGTTGGGGTCCTCGGCGTTGGCCAGCAGGACGCGGGTCTCGCGCGGGTCAGCCATTCGCGCCTCCTTCAGAGCCGCCGTCGGAGCCGGCGCCGCCGGCCGGGGAGCCGCCCGGCAGGTCCGCCGCCAGCGGCCGCTCCACCAGCGCCTTCTCCGGCAGCACCTCCGCCCCGCTCCGCAGCTGCTCGACCGCGGTCGCCGCCTCGGCCATCTCGAGTGGCCCGTAGTAGCGCTGGTCGATCGAGGCCATCGGCGCGATGTCGCAGGCGCCGAGGCACTCGAAGCCGGTGACGAAGAGGTCCTCGTCGCCCTCGGCGGCGGCGCGGAAGGCGTCCAGCAGCTCGTCGCCGCCGCGCATCCAGCAGCTGATGTTGGTGCAGACCTCGATCCGGTGGGAGCCGACCGGCTTGGTGTGCAGGAGGTCGTAGAAGCTCGCCACCGACTCCAGGTAGGCCGGGGTCACGCGCATCACCGCCGCGGCCTGGCGGATCCCCTGCGGGCTGCACCACCCGTAGCGCCCCTGAACCGCCCACAGCGCCGGGATCGAGGCCGATTTGCGGTCCGGGTAGCGGGCCATCAGCGTCTCGATCCGCTCCCGCAGCTCCTCGGGGCAGTCGACCTCGTGCAGCTCCGGGATCTGCTCCTCGGCGCGGCCGGGGACGCGGCCCTCGGTCAGCGCCTCGTCGACCGGCAGCTTCGGGTTGACCGCACCAGCGCCGTCGACGGGGCTCACCGGTCCACCCCCCCGAGGATCGGGTCGAGCATCCCGAGGCTGCAGATCATGTCGGCGACGTAGGTGTCGACCGCCATGTCGCGGAAGGCCTGCAGGTTGACGAAGGAGGGGTCGCGGAAGTGGACCCGGGCGGGCTTCGCGGAGCCGTCGGCGAGGACGAAGCAGCCGAGCTCGCCGCGCGGGCTCTCGATCGCGTTGTAGACCTCGCCGGGCGGCACGCGGTAGCCCTCGGTGACCAGCTTGAAGTGGTGGATCAGCGACTCCATCGAGGTCGAGAGCTCCGAGCGCGGCGGCAGCACGTACTTGCGGTCGTCGGCGATGAACGGGCCCTCGGGCAGCAGATCCAGGCACTGGCCGACGATCCGCGTCGACTCGACCATCTCGGCGACCCGGACGCGGTAGCGGTCGTAGTTGTCGCCGACCGTGCCGACCGGGATCTTGAACTCGACCTCGGGGTAGGCCAGGTAGGGGAAGGCCTTGCGCAGGTCCCAGGGCTCGCCGGCGGCGCGCAGCAATGGCCCGGAGACGCCGAGCTCCAGCAGGCGCTCGCGGGAGACCGCGCCGACCCCTTTGGTCCGCTGCAGGAAGACCTCGTTGCGGTCCAGAAGCGCTTCGTACTGGCCGACCCGCACGGGCATCTCTTCAACGAAGGAGCGGCACTTCTCCTCGAAACCGAGCGGGATGTCCTCGATCACGCCGCCGACCTGGAAGTAGCGGGTGTGCATTCGCTGGCCGGTCGCCATTTCGAACAGGTCGAGGATCCGGTCGCGCTCGCGGAAGCAGTACCAGAGCATCGAGATCGCCCCGAGGTCGAGCGCGGTCGTCCCCAACCAGACGAGGTGGGAGTGGATCCGGTTCAGCTCGAGGAAGATCGTCCGCAGGTATTTCGCCCGCGGCGGGATCTCCAGCCCGACCAGCTGCTCGACGGCGCCGCAGTAGGCCTGCATCTGGAAGAAGTAGGAGACGTAGTCCATCCGCTCGACGAACGGGATCACCTTCCAGTAGCTCTTGTCCTCGCAGGACTTTTCGATCCCGGTGTGCACGTAGCCGATCACCGGGCGCAGGTCGCGGACGACCTCGCCTTCGAGGTCGACGATGAGCCGCAGCACGCCGTGGGTCGCCGGGTGGTGCGGCCCGATGTTGACCGTCATCACCTCTTTGGTGCGGTCCTCGTTGAGCCCGAGCTGGTCGGTGGAGACGCTGGCGTCAGCCATAGTTGCGCTCGCTGTAGGTGAAGGTGACGGGCTCCCCGCCGACCGGGAAGTCGCGGCGCTGCGGCCAGCCGACGTAGTCGTCGGGCATCAGGATCCGGGTCAGGTTCGGGTGGCCCCGGAAGACGATCCCGAAGAAGTCGAAGACTTCGCGCTCCTGCGCCTCGGCGGTCGGGAAGAGCTCGACGCAGGAGTCGATCTCCGGCAGCATCTCCTCGCCGGGGTCGGCCAGCATCGCTTTGACCCGCAGCCGCTCGCGGCGGTCGCGGTTCAGCAGCTCGTAGTGGACGCCGAAGCGCGGCTCGGCCGGCAGGTAGTCGGCGGCGTGCAGGCTGGCCAGGAAGCGGTAGGCCTGGCCCGGCTCGTCGCGCAGCCAGCGCAGCACCTCGAGCAGGCGCGAGGGGTCGACGATCAGCGCCGGCTGTTCGCGGTCGAAGGAGGTGGCGAGAACCGCGCCGGGATTGTCGCGCTCGATTTCCCCCCGGATCAGCTCGAGTCCAGGGGCGTCAGGCAAGGCTCAGCTCCCGCGCCCGCTCGTAGGCTTCGGCCGCCTCGCGGCTGGGTTCGCTGCGGGGGCCGCCGCGCGCCCACTCCTCGGTGCCCAGGGCGTCGTAGCGGGTGCGCCAGCCCGGATCGGGGTTGCCCATGATCTTGCGCTGCAGCTTGGTGAAGCCGTACATCACCGCCTCCGGCCGCGGCGGGCAGCCGGGGATGTGGAGGTCGATCGGCATGAACTTGTCGGCGCCCTGGACGACCGCGTAGTTGGCGAACATCCCCCCCGAGGAGGAGCAGGCGCCCATCGAGATCGCCCACTTCGGCTCCAGCATCTGGTCGTAGAGGCGGCGGACGACCGGCGCCATTTTGATCGAGACCCGGCCCGAGAGGATGATCAGGTCGGCCTGGCGCGGGGAAGCGCGAAGCGCCTCGGCGCCGAAGCGGGCGAGGTCGTAGCGGGCGGTGACGATCGAGATCGGCGCCTCGATCGCGCAGCAGGCGAGGCCGAAGGTCAGCGGGAAGATCGAGTTGGCCCGCGCCAGGTTGAGCATTTTCTCGAAGGTCGTCGTGACGACCCGCTCTTCCACGTAGCGCTCGAGGTCCTCGCCTTCGAGGTCCCCGCGCAGCATCTGGCGGGCGGAGGCCTGGCGGGCCTTGAAGCTGCGGCGCTCTACCTCCAATCCAGTGCCCCCTTGCGCCAGACGTAGACGAAGGCGATCAGCAGCAGGACGACGAAGGCGATCAGCTCGCCGAGGACGAAGACGCTGTCGGCCCCCTTGAGGATCACCCCGACCGGGTAGAGGAAGACGACCTCGATGTCGAAGAGGATGAAGAGCATCGCCACGAGGTAGAAGGTGACGCCGAAGCGCAGCCCCTTCGCCGGCTCGACCGGGATCCCCGACTCGTACGGCTCGCCCTGCCGGCGGCTCGCCGGGGTCGCCCGCTGCGGCCGCTTCGGGCCGACCAGGTGGTTGAGCATCATGAACACGCCACCGACCGTCAGCCCGAGGACGGCGAACACGAGAATCGGCAGGTAGGTCTTGAGCACTGGGAGGATGGGGGGTGGATTTCTCTCGGGTGGCGCCGAGGCAGCTTTTGCCGTCGCTCGTACCCGCAGTCGCTGTTATACACCCACCTTGTGACAACTTGCTACATAGTGATTTTCCGCATCTGTAAGCGGAATCCCGACCCTGTTGGGCGGATATAGAGATGGTCGGCCTGCATATCGCCGTGGGAAGCCTCGTGGTGCTCCTCAACCTCCTCGCCGGAGCCCTTGGAGGCATGGCCTGGTACCGAGACAAGCCCTCCATCCCCTTCTGGTACCTGCTGCGGGCCGCCCAGGTATCGGTCTTCCTGCAGGCGCTGCTCGGCGGCCTGCTCCTGGTCACCAACCACAAAGCGGCCGAAGGACTGCACTACCTCTACGGGATCCTCCCGCTCTTCGTCTCCTTCCTCGCCGAGGGCGCCCGCACCGGCGCCGCCCAGCGCGAGCTCGGCGACGTCGACTTCGAAGCGCTCGACGAGGACACCCAGCAGTCGATCGCCCTGCAGATCGTCCGCCGTGAGATGGGCATCATGGCCGTGTCCTGCGGCGTGATCTTCTTCTTGGCTCTGCGCGCCGCCACCACCGGCGGCCTCTGATCCGCCCTGCATTCGGGGTCTCTGGGACCCCCAACGCAGGGCGCGTCCTACTCGATGCGGAAGGCGGGGTGGTCGGGGGCGATCTTCAGGAGTTCGTCGTCGGTGGCGTTGGGGCCGACGCCGCCGAAGAAGGCGCCGACCTCCCATTTCCACTTTTCGAGGTAGGCGCGGAAAAGGGCGGGGCGCTGCTCGAGGGGAACCTCGCTGGCTTTGAACTCCTCGGTGCGCCGGCCGAGGACCAGGCGCCCGCCGCCGGCCGCCCGCATGTTGCGGACCCACTGCGTGTTGCCCCGCGGCGCCACCAGGTAGCGGTCGCCTTCGAAGACCAGGAGATTGACCGGGGTGCGCCGCCACTCGCCGCTCTTGCGGCCCTTCACTTCGAGCACCCGTGAGCCGGCGACGCTGAGCCCCAGCCGCGTCGCCACGGCGACCAGGCGGTTGAAGACGTTCTTGGTGAACCAGCCCGGTTCCTGGAAGCTCGCCTCGGCCATGTGGCGATTGTCGCAGCCGGCGCTACCTGGGTGAATGCTCGACCACGCCGGCCTCGAGGTCAGCGACCTGGAGCGCAGCCGCGCCTTCTACGAAGCCGCGCTCGCCCCGCTGGGGTTCAGCCTGGTGATGGAGTTCGAGGGGATGCTCGGCTTCGGCACCGTGAACGAGCGCGGCCGCCAGCCGTTCTTCTGGCTTGCTGCCCGCGGGCGCCCCGCGGTCCGCGGCGTCCACGTCGCCTTCACCGCCTCCGGCACCGAGCAGGTCGATGCCTTCCACGCCGCCGCGCTCGCCGCCGGCGGTGCCGACAACGGCGGTCCCGGGCTGCGGACGGAGTACCACCCCCGCTACTACGGCGCCTACGTCCTCGACCCCGACGGCAACAACGTCGAGGCCGTGAACCACACCGGCGCTTCTTCCTGAAGGGAGAACTCGCCGGGCCCGGCACCTTGTCCGCCCCGGTGCCTGCAAGCGCAGCATTGGATACCATATGGCCCGTGGCCGAGGCCAAGCGCACGCAGACGCTCGTGCAGCTCAACGACGAGCTGTTGCGGCGCCTCGACGAGCGCGCCGCCCGCGAGGGCCGTTCCCGCTCCGCCCTGATCCGCGAGGCGATCGAGGCCCACCTCCACGACGAGGAGAAGGCCCGGATCGACCGGGAAATCATCGAAGGCTACGAACGGATCCCGGTGACCGAGGCGGAGATGAGGGCCGCCGAACGCGAAACCAGGGAAATGATCGAAGAAGAACCGTGGTGAGCCGAGGTGACATCTGCTGGGCCGAGCTTCCCGAAGACGGCCATCGTCCCGTCCTCGTTCTGACGCGCTCGGAGGCTATTCCGGTCTTGAGGCGGGTTCTCGTCGCTCCGCTGACTCGGACGATCCGCGGAATCCCAACCGAGGTCAGACTTGGCCCGGATGACGGGGTCCCAGAGGAATGCGTCATCAGCCTCGACAACCTGCAACGAGCTGCGCACTCATTCCTCACGGACCCGATCACCACTCTCTCCGGCCCCCGCATGCACGAGGTCTGCCGAGCGCTGGCGATCGCCACCGGCTGCGACTGAGCTCAGCCCAGCGGCCGGAAGGCGCCGCCGTGGAAGACCAGGGGCTGCCCCTCGCCGGTCTCCAGCTCGGTGACCGCCCCGGTGACGATCACGTGGTCCCCGGCGGCGATCACGTCCCGCAGCTCGCAGGCGATCCAGACCAGGGCGTCGTCGATCGCCGGCAGGCCGTCGCGGTCGCTCCAGTTGACCCCCTGCCACTTCTCCGCCACCGGGGCCTTGGTCGCGAAGGAGCGGGCGATGCCCTCCTGGCCGGCGTGCAGGACGCTGATCCCGAAGCGGTCGGCGGCCTGGACCGCGAGCAGGGTCCGCGAGCCGCGATCGAGGCAGGCGAGCATCAGCATCGGCTCCACCGAGAGCGAGCAGACGGCGTTGGCGGTGGCCCCGGCGGGCCCCTCGGGGCCCGCGGCAGTGACGATCGTGACGCCCGTCGGGAGCGTCGACATCGCTGCTCGGAAGCGGTTTGGGTCGGGCGCGGGCATCGTCAGAAGATCGCGATCGGCTCCAGACAATATGATGCGCGCCGCGTGCGTCCAGTACTCGTCATAGCGATGGTGATCGCCGCCGCCCTCGGCCTCACGGCCTGCGGCTTCGGCCAGGAAGGGATCTCGGTCTCCAAGAGCAGCCCCTACCGCGAAGGGGCCGAACTCTTCGCCACCCACTGCTCCGGCTGCCACACGCTTGCCGCCGCGGGCACCCAGGGGACCGGCAACCGCGGCCAGCGGACCCAGGGCCCCAGCCTCAACCAGCGGCCGGAGACCTACGACGACGCCCTCTTCGCGATCCAGAACGGCGGCTTCTCCGGGGCGATCATGCCCCAGAACATCGTCGTCGGCAAAGAAGCCGAAGCGGTCGCCCGGTTCGTCGCCAAGTACGCCGGCGAAGAAGCCGTCTCCTCGCCGCGCCCGGGCGAAAAGCCCGCCCCGTAGCGGAGGGCGGCACCCGTGCTCGACTTGAAACTGATCCGCTCCGACCCTGAGCGGGTCAAGACCGCGCTGGCGCGACGCGGCGCGGCGGAGCAGGTCGACCGTCTGCTGGCCCTCGACGCCCGCCGGCGCGAGCTGCTGCCCCGGGTGGAGAACGCGCAGGCGGAGCGCAAGACGCTCTCCAAGCAGATCGGCGAAGCCAAGCAGGCCGGCGAGGACGCCGCGGAGCTGATGGCAAAGGTGCAGGGCCTGAAGAACCAGGCGGAGGCGGCCAAAGAGGAGCTGGAGACGGTCGAGGCCGAGTTGGGGGAGCTCTCGCTCACCCTGCCCAACCTCCCCGACCCCGACGCCCCCGAAGGGATGACCGAGGAGGACGCGGTGGTCGTGTGCGAGGTCGGCGAGCCCACCTCCTTCGACTTCGAGCCGCGCGACCACCTGGAGATCGGGACCGAGCTCGACCTGATCGACATGGAGTCGGCGGCGCGGCTCTCGGGCTCCCGCTTCGCCTACCTGAAGGGCGACCTGGTGCTGCTCGAGCTGGCGCTGGTCAGGTTCGCGATCGAGCTGGTCCGGGGCGAGGGACACGAGCCGGTCGTCCCCCCCGTCCTGGTCCGCGAAGAGGCGCTGGAGGGCACCGGCTTCCTGCCCGGCGACCGCGACCAGATCTACGAGGTCCCCAAGGACGAGCTGTTCCTCACCGGCACCTCGGAGGTCGCGCTGGCCGGGCTGCACGCCGATCAGATCCTCGACGCCGCCGATTTGCCGCTCCGCTACTGCGCCTTCTCCTCCTGCTTTCGCCGCGAGGCCGGGGCGGCCGGCCGCGACACGCGCGGGATCTTCCGGGTCCACCAGTTCGACAAGGTGGAGATGTTCTCGTTCGTCGAACCCTCGGCCTCGGCCGAGGAGCACGAGCGCCTGCTGGCGATCGAGGAGCGGATCCTCGGGGCGCTGGAGATCCCCTACCGGGTCGTCAACGTCGCCGCCGGCGACCTCGGCGCCCCGGCGGCGAAGAAGTACGACTGCGAGGGCTGGATCCCCAGCCAGGGTCGCTACCGCGAGCTCACCTCGTGTTCGAACACGACCGCCTACCCGGCGCGCCGTCTGGGGGCCCGCTACCGCCCCGCGGAGGGCGAGTCGCCGCGCCCGGTCCACACCCTGAACGGCACCGCGGTGGCCGTCGGGCGGACGATCATCGCCCTGATCGAGAACCGCCAGGAACGCGACGGCGGATTCACGCTACCCAAAACTTTGCAGGACTACGGCGCGCCTGACAGAATCGCGCCGAAATGAACAGTCACCCCGGCGGCCACCGATGACTTCGACCATGCGCGACGCCAAGCGCGTAGTCCTCTGCGACGACCACGAGATCGTCCGCGAGGCGATCAAGGCGCGGATGCTGAACTCCAACGCCGTCGAGATCGTCGGCGAGGCGGCCAACGGTCGCGACGTGGTCGACGTGGTCAAGGAACTGGAGCCCGACGTACTGATCATCGACGTCGAGCTGCCCAAACGGGACGGGATCGAGGCCACCAAGGAGGTCCTGAAGGCGCGGCCGCGGACCAAAGTCATCATCTTCACCGCCCACGCCCAGCCAGACCTGCTGGCGCTGGCGCTGCGGGCGGGAGCCTCCGGCTACGTCCTCAAGTCCGCCCCCGCCGAGGACATCGCCCGCGCCGTCAAAGCGGTGACCAGCGGCGGCACCTTCCTCGGCGGCGACTTCGCCGGCGGCAAGCCCTCCGAGGTGGAGAAGCTGCTCGACCTCTCGCCGCGCGAGCGGCAGATCCTCGAGCTCCTCGCCGAGGGCCTGCGGGTCAAAGAGATCGCCGAGCGCCTGGCCCTCAGCCCGGCGACCGTGCACACCCACGTGCGCAACGCGATCGCCAAGCTCGAGGTCGACACCCGGACCGAGGCGGTGGCGCTCGCCGTGCGCTTCAGCTACCTCGGCGCCGGCGGCGGCGCACTCTAGGCGCCGCGCGCCTCGGCCTGCTCGGCCGCCCCGGCCAGGCGCTCGACGAAGCGGGCGAACATCTCCGCCCCCGAGTCGGCCTTGCCGTAGCCGCCGGCGATCGTGCGGGCGTAGACGCCCTCGAGGATGATCGCCAGCTTCCAGTAGCCGAGGGCGATGAAGAAGTCGAGCTCGGCGAGGTCGCGGCCGGAGCGCTCGGCGTAGCGGGCGACGAGCTCCTCGCGGCTCGGGAAGCCCGGCGCCAGGTTCGCTGGCTGGCCGAGGGCGATCGTGGCGTCGCCGCGCTCGGGCCAGTAACACATCAGCGTGCCGACGTCGGCGAGCGGATCGCCCAGCGTGCAGAGCTCCCAGTCGACGACCGCGGCGACCTCGCCGCCGTCGGTGAGGATCATGTTGTCGAGCCGGTAATCGCCGTGGACCAGCGTCGCCGGGCCCTGCTCGGGAATGCGAGCGGCCAGGCGGTCGTGAAGCTCGTCGATCACCGGCAGCTCGCGGCTCTTCGATTTCTCCCACTGTCCCTGCCAGCGGCGCAGCTGGCGGGCCACGTAGTCCTCCTTGCGCCCGAGCTCGCCGAGACCGACCGCCTCGGGGTCGACCGCGTGGATCGCCGCCAGCGTGTCGGCGACGCGGAAGCCGATTTCCCGCCGCTCCTCCTCGGAGAACACCTCGGCCTCGGCCATCCCCCGCAGGATCGGCCCCTCGACGAACTCCATCACGTAGAACGGGGCGCCGTTGACGCTCTCGTCCCCGCAGAGGCCGAGGACCGGGGGCACCGGAACCTCGGTCGGCCCCAGCGCCGAGACGACCTTGAACTCGCGCCCCATGTCGTGGGCCGAGCCCAGGCGCTTGCCGAGGGGCGGCCGGCGCAGCGCCCAGCGCCGCCCCCCATCCTCCTGCACGCGGTAGGTGAGGTTGGAGAGGCCGCCGGCGATGCGCTCGAAACTCAGCGGCAGGCGGAGATCGGCGACGTGGTCGGCGAGCCAGCCCTCGACCCCGGCGCGATCGATCCCCTCCGGCACGGCGGTCTCGCCGTCGGCCGGGCCTGTAGCCTCGTCGCCCATAGGGGCGCAAGGATATTCACGATCCGGCCGACGCCTTAGCCCGTCCCTGGCCAACCGGCTGCGGATCGGCTTCGCGATCGGCTTCGCAGTCCTCACCGCGATGGCGGTGATCGGAGTCGGGCGCTTCATCCAGCAGCGCCAGGACTTCGAGGACTCGATCGCCGCCTCCTACCAGGCCGAGATGACCGCCAGGGTGCAGCTCGCCGAACACCCGGCTTCGCGCCAGGCCCGGGCGAAGGTCCTCGCCGAGCGGGAGCGGCGCAACCACCTCCAGGACCAGATCTCCTCCGACACCCGCACGACCGCGCTGCTGGTCGCCGGCGGCCTGATCGCCGGCCTGGCCGGCGCCGTGCTCCTGTTCAGCGGCCTGATCGCGTCGCTGCGGCGACCCCTGGAGGACCTGGTGAGCGCCGCGGGACGGCTGGCCGCCGGCGATCGCACCGCCCGCGTCACGGTCGGCGGGCTCTCCGAGACGGCCACGCTCGGAACCGCCTTCAACGAGATGGCGGCGGAGCTGGAGCGCGAGGCGAGCCAGCGCGACCAGCTGGACCGGCTCAAAGACGAGTTCGTGCTCACCGCCTCGCACGAGCTGCGCAGCCCGCTGACCTCGGTCCAGGGCTTCGCAGAGCTGCTGATGCTCGACCGCGACTCGCTGACGCCCAAGCAGGTGGAGACGGTCCAGATCATCCTCGACAACTGCCGCCACCTGGTGCGGCTGCTGAACGACCTCCTCGTCCTCGCCCGCTCGGACGCCGGGCGCCTCTCGATTCAACCCCGCCCGACGCCGCTGGCACCGCTGGTCGAAGATGTCGTGCGAACGATGCGCGCCCAGACCGGCGCCAAGCGGCAGACGCTGACCGAGCGGCTCGATCCCGGGCTCCCCCAGGTCGAGATCGAGGGGGACCGCATTCGCCAAATACTCGTGAATCTTCTTACCAACGCGCATGAGTACTCGCCCGAAGGAGCGTCCATAGAAGTCACCGCGCGGACGATCGGTGCTGAAGTGGAGGTTTGCGTGAGCGACAACGGACCGGGCATCCCCGAGGCGCAGCTTGAACACGTCTTCGAGCGCTTCACCCGCGGCGACGCGGGACTCACCCAGCGGGTCGGTGGCACCGGCCTCGGCCTGGCGATCTCGAAATCGCTGGTCGAGCTGCACGGGGGCACCATCGCGGTGAACTCGGTGGTGGGCCAGGGCTCGACGTTCTCCTTCCGGCTGCCGGTCTCGGCGACCGTGGTCAAGGCCGGCGACCCGGCGCTGAAGGAGGCCGGCTGATGGCCCGGGTCCTGGTCGCCGACGACTCCGAGACGATCCTGCTGCTGATGCGGACGCGCCTGGAGCTGGCCGGATACGAGGTCGAGACCGCCGCCGACGGCCAGGAGGTGACCGAGCGCTTCGGCGACGGCGACCCGCTGCCCGACCTGCTCCTGCTCGACGCGATGATGCCGCGCAAATCCGGGATCGACGCGCTGCGCGAGCTGCGCCAGGCGGGCGTCGAGATCCCGGCGCTGATCGTCAGCGCCCACCACGACGCGGGCGACGCCGGCACCCCCACAGATCTGGAGATCAGCGGCTACGTGACCAAGCCGATCGACTTCGACCGGCTGCTTTCGGAAGTGGCTGAGCTGACGCGTTAGACGGGGTGTGGTGGTGGTTGGAGGGGATGGGGTGTCCCTCCTCACTCGCCTACCTGGCTGGATCGGGTGCCGCCGTCCGAGATCCGCTCTGGGCCAGCGGCGCAAAACGTTCGGAGGGACACCCCATCCCCTCCTCTCAACAGCATCGGCCTGACGGGTCGCCCGGGACGTTCCGCAGCCGCTCTCGCTTCCCGGAGCTAAAAGCTCTTCAAACGTTGGAGATCCGGCGCCCCCGAGCGGCTGGCGGGGGGAGCCGGGTGGTCCTCCGAACGTTTTGCGACAGAGGAGCGACTCGCCCCCGGGCGCCAGCGGCACCACGCCAATCGACGATGGTCGAGTGAGGAGGGCCACCCGGCTCCCCCAACCCCCCCCCTCAGCTCTTGGCGATCTCCAGCCGGATCTCCTTGCCCTTCAGCTTCGTCCCGTCGAGGAACTCCACCGTGCGCTCGGCCTGATCCGGATCGACCTCGACGAAGGAGAAGCGGTGCAGGACGCGGACGTCGTGGACGGCCTCGTCGGGCAGGACCGCCCCCTCGCGCAGCGCCCAGCGCAGGTCCTCCTCGTCGATCCCGCTGCGTTCGCCGCGGTTGACGAACAGCTTCACGGTCTCCTGTTTGGCCTCGCGGGCGCCCTCACCGTCGGCGACGGGCTCCCTGGCACCGTTGGAGGCGGCGGGGACGGTGCGCCGGCGCTCGCGGCGGCGCGGCCGCGGGGCGTGCTCGAGGCGGTCCTCGGGGCTCTCCCACTCGCCGATCGTGGTGTGGACGTCGCGCTCGATCCGCGTGATCTCGTCGCGCTGGTCGGGGGTGACGAAGGTGATCGCGCGGCCGGTGCGGCCCACCCGGCCGGTGCGGCCGATCCGGTGCACGTAGGTCTCCGAGGAGTTCGGCACGTCGAAGTTGATGACGTGGGTGACGTGCTCGACGTCGAGTCCGCGGGCGGCGATGTCGGTCGCCACCAACAGGTTCACGCGGTGGTCCTTGAAGGCGATCATCACGCCGTCGCGCGAGCCCTGGCTCATGTCGCCGTGCAGCGCCCGCACGTTCATGCCGCGGTCGCGCAGCGTCCTGTAGAGCTGGTCGCAG
>DASVWP010000272.1:0-3067 GCA_036393155.1 Solirubrobacterales bacterium
CTCGAGCTCGACGACGAGCCGCCGCAGGCGCTGAGCACCAGCGCAAGGCACAGCACCATGGTCAGGAGCGCTCCCCGCATCGATCGGCATCCTAACCGCCCGCCGCCCGGCGGGCGGTCCGCCCTCAGCGCCGGCCGGTCAGGGAGTCCCAGGCGCGCCGCAGCGGCCCGCGCCCGCCGCCGCCCGCGAGGTCACCGGGATTGACCGAGAGCGCGCCCGGGTTCGCCCCGGGCTTCGGCAGGGCCGTCGCTTCAGCCGCGTCGATCTTCAGGATCACGCCGCGCTCGAAGATCTGCCCCACCTCGGGCGCGTCGACGAAGCGGTGGCCGCCGGGCCCGGCGGTGGTGTCGAAGACGATGCCGTCGAACATGTCGAGATTCGCCGCCGCGAGGACGCGGACGACCCGGCCGAGCCGCTGCCCGTCGCTGGAGAAGACGGGCACGCCGCGCTTCACGGTCAGATAGGACCCGGGCTCTCCCAGGTCCTTCATCGCGCTCTCGCCGGGCTCGCTCATCGAACCGAGCCTAACGAACGCCGCCACCCGGTCGCTCATCCTGAGCCGCTTGCCGAGGGGCGCGGCGCCTGGCTATGCTCGCCGCGGGGCGGGGGTCGACGAAGACACCCCGGAGCGAGACGACGACCGGAGGCGGCAGGAGCTTGGGACTGAACCTGGCATCGATCCTCACCGAGAGCGCGGCCCGGGCGCCCGAGAGCCCCGCCGTGCGGCTCGGCGAGACCACGCTGACCTACGGCCAGCTCGACGACGCGAGCGCGCGCCTGGCCACCGTGCTCCGAGAGCGCGGGCTGCGGCAGGGAGATCGGGTCGGCGTGATGCTGCCCAACGTGCCCGAGTTCCCGGTCGCCTACTACGGCCTGCTGCGCGCCGGTGGCGTGGTGGTGCCGATGAACGTCCTGCTGAAGCGGCGGGAGATCGCCTTCTACCTCGGCGACTCGGGCGCCAGGCTGCTGCTCGCCTGGCACGGCTTCGCCGAGGAGGCGGCGGCGGGAGCGGCGGAGGCGGGCGCCGAGCTGCTCGAGGTCGAGCCGCTGGGCTTCGGCTCCATGCTGGCCGAGCAGGAGCCCTCCCCCGAGTTCGCCGAGACGGCCGAGGAGGACACGGCGGTGATCCTCTACACCTCGGGGACCACCGGCAGCCCCAAGGGGGCCGAGCTGACCCACCTCAACCTCTTCCGCAACGCCGACGTTTCCAGCCGCACGACCAGCGGCGTCAAGGCCGGCGACGTCGTCCTCGGCGCCCTCCCGCTCTTCCACTCCTTCGGGCAGACGGTGAGCATGAACGCCTCCTTCACGGTCGGCGCCTGCCTCACCCTGGTGCCGAAATTCGACCCCGGCGAAGCGCTGGCGACGATGCAGCGCGATCGCGTCACCCACTTCTACGGCGTGCCGACGATGTTCGGGGCGCTCCTGCACCACCCGAGCCGCGAGCAGTTCGACACCTCCAGCCTGCGCACCTGCATCACCGGCGGCGCCTCGATGCCGGTCGAGGTCCTGCGCGGCTTCGAGGAGGCGTTCGACTGCGTGGTGCTGGAGGGCTACGGACTCTCGGAGACCTCGCCCGTCGCCTCCTCCAACCACCCCGGGATGGAGCGCAAGCCCGGCTCGATCGGCACCCCGATCGAAGGGGTCGAGATGCGCGTGGTCGACGAGAACGACGAGCCGGTACCCCAGGGCGAGGTGGGCGAGATCGTGATCCGCGGCCACAACGTGATGAAGGGCTACTGGCAGCGGGAGGACGCGACGGCCGAGGCGATGCGCGGCGGCTGGTTCCACAGCGGCGACATGGCCCGGGTCGACGAGGACGGCTACTTCTTCATCGTCGACCGCAAGAAGGACCTGATCATCCGCGGCGGCTACAACGTCTACCCGCGCGAGGTGGAGGAGGTGCTCTACGAGCACCCGAAGATCCGCGAAGCGGCGGTCGTCGGCGTCCCCCACGACGAGTGGGGCGAGGAGATCGGCGCCGCGGTCGTCCTCCACGAGGGCGAGCGCCTGGAGCCCGAGGAGGTGAGCGAGTACGTCAAGGAGCGGATCGCCGCCTACAAGTACCCGCGCCTGGTCTGGTTCCTCGACGAGCTGCCCAAGGGCCCAACCGGCAAGATCCTCAAGCGCGAGATCGACCGGCCCGCGTAAGGGCAAGTACTCAAATCTCCTTGATAACTTGCGCTAAGACCCGGGAGGCGTACGGGAGAGGCGCAGACCCGGCCTGATTCAAGGAGGGGAAATGCTCAAGAGAGCACTTGCGGCGTTCGCCTGCGCGTTCGCCCTCTTCGCGACCGCCGCGGCGGTGACGCCGGCGGCCTCGTTCGCGCTGGATCCGATCCTGTTCGTGCACGGGTACCAGGGCAGCGCATCGAACTGGAACACGATGATCGAACGGTTCGAAAAAGACGGCTGGCCGAAGTCCTACCTGATGGCCTACAGCTACAACACGAATCAGTCGAACAAGGTCGACGCGGAAACCGAAGTGAAGTCCCACGTCGAACAGCTGCTGAAAAACACCGGCGCGGAAAAGGTCGACATCATCGCCCACTCGATGGGCAGCCTCAACACCCGCTGGTACATCAAGTTCGACGGCGGCGAATCCAAGGTCGACGACTGGGTCTCGCTCGGCGGGCCCAACCACGGGACCGAAACCGCGAATCTCTGCTTCAGCACCTCCTGCACGGAGATGCGGATCGGCTCCACCTTCCTCAAAGAACTCAACGCCGGCGACGAAACGCCGGGGATCGTCAACTACGGGACCTGGTGGTCGCCGTGCGACGAATTCATCAACCCCGACGAAAGCGTGATCCTCACCGGGGCGACGAACACGAAAACCGCGTGCATCTCGCACCTCTCCCTGCTGACCGACGAAACGGTCTACCAACAGGTGCGCGAATTCGTCAAAGAATAGGCCGACGGCGCGATCCTGGCCGGCTGGCCAGGATCGCGCTAGGCTCCGCGGGCCGGCCAATGCGACACCAAAAGGAGAAGAGATGAGCGTCGCCTCCCAGAGCCTGATGGCCAACGTCACCTACGAGGACCTCTACCACCGCTGGGAGCAGGG
>DASVWP010000273.1:0-12695 GCA_036393155.1 Solirubrobacterales bacterium
GCCGCGCCGCCGGCGGCACGCCCCTGGCTTGGTCCTACGGCCTCAGCGGGAGTCGGGGTTAGACGGAGCGGAGGAGTCCGCCGTCGATGGGGATGACGGTGCCGGTGATGTAGGCGGCGCGGTCGGAGCAGAGGAAGGCGACGAGGTCGCCGTACTCCTCGGGGCGGCCGAGGCGGCCGGCGGGGACTTCGCGACGGGCGGCCTCTTCGGCCTCCTCCATCGAGCCGGCGGCGATTGCGATGCGGTCGGTGGCGAAGCGGCCGGTGGCGACGGTGTTGACGGTGATCCCGTCGGCGGCGACCTCGCTGGCGAGCGTCTTCAGGAAGCCGACCGCCGCCATGCGGTGGGAGTTGGAGAGGTTGAGGCCGGGGATCGGCTCGAGCGTCGAGCTGGAGCCGACGTTGACGATGCGGCCCCACTTGCGGGCCCGCATGCTGGGCAGCACGGCGCCGGCGAGGATGCGCGGGGCGAGGACCAGCGAGCGGTAGGCGTCCTCCCATTCCTCGAAGCCGTGGTCGAGGGCGCCGCCAGGCGGCGGGCCGCCGGTGTTGGCGACGAGGATGTCGATCGGCCCGAGGCTTTCGGCGACCTCCATCGGCAGGCCGGCGAGCCGCTCGAGGTCGGAGGCGTCGGCGACGAAAGGAGCGGCCCGCTCGCCGATCTCCGCCGCCGCGGCGTCGAGGCTCTCCCGCGAGCGACTGACGATCGCCACCCGCGCCCCCTCCCGCGCCAAGGCGGCCGCAATCCCTCGCCCAAGGCCCCGGCTGGCCCCCATCACCAAGGCGACGCGCCCCTCCAGCCCTAGCTCCATCCCAACCCCTCAAGCAAGGGGCAACGCTCAAAAACCGTTGCGCGGGTACAGTTCCGGGTGAGCGCCCGTAGCTCAGTGGTCAACGGGTCCTTTCGGGGGCCCAAAGAGCGTCGGTCTTTCAAGCCGAAGGTCGCGGGTTCGACTCCCGTCGGGCGCATTCAAGATTTGGCTAGTTTAAGCGGTTTTCTCGGCCTCAAGTCCTTAAAAGTAGTGGCCCAGTGGCCCCAACTCCTCCAAAAAGGGGGGCCATGTCACACAAACACGTAGCAGTCAGGCGGTGGCGCGAAGCGGCACCCACCGGCAGCAAGCGGACGTTTGATGTGGATGCAAGAAGGCTCTCGGGTCACTTCCTTCCGTGGGGATCGCGACGATCTGCCCAGGAAAGGGGCGATGGGGAGAGGGCCCACCGCAAATCCCAGGCTGCATTGGGAAGGGGGCGGCGTAACAGCTAGAGGCTTGATGCTAGGTCGTTCGCCGAGGGCGCGAGGACCTGTCGACCCGCGGCCATGGCCCTCGAAGCGAAAACCTGAGCAATCGCTCGTAGTGCCGGCCGCTCGCAAGCGAGCAGATAAGGGGGGTAGGCTGGGGAGCTTGGTAACTGGAGCGACCTACAAAAGCCTCCCTCGTCAGACGCCTTATAAGCGGATCTACCCCAGCGGCAATGTCGTCTGGATCGCCCGCTATTACGACCAGGAGGGGAAGGTCCACTACGCGAAGCCTGCGTGGAATCGCGGCAAGGCATCCTTCAAGTTGCGGCGTGAGGCCCAAGAGGCGATCAACGACGCGTTGTGTGTGCTCTATGGAGTCCCGCTCGGCACGCTGCACTGGACCGAGAAGTCGGGCTGAGCCCGCGGAAGTAGTGCCCAATAGGCCCCCTCCCGGTGGCGGTCGACTGGCTGACCGGCGGCGATCGCGAGGGCCTGCCGATCGTCGCTCCCGGCACCCGCACGGTCGTCGGCTGGCTCGACCACCGCGACGTCCTGCGCGCCTACGCCGGCGCCGCCGCGCCGCCCCCGCGCCCGCCGGCCGCCCCGGTGGCGGGCGAGGCCCCGGCGCTCCCCTGAGCGGTCCCGGCCCCGGGGCGATGTCAGCGAGATGACCTCGCCGGCGTTCGCTCTATGACATCGCGAGGAGCGTCCGCCGCCCCTCGGGTAGCTGTCGGGTTGAGAGAGAAAAGGAAAGGGAGAGCCCGAACAGGGAGGAAGCGATGAAGATCAGACTCATTTGCGGCCTGGCGCTCGGCGCCGTCCTGGCGCTGGCGGCGGTCGCCCAGGCGGGGGCGACGAAGCCGACCGTGGTCAGGGCCGGCAACCTGGTGCTTTCCGCCAACGGCGGCGTGGCGCCGAAGAAGCTCTCGGCGCGGAAGCTCTCGCCGATCACCCTCAGCGCCTCCGGCGCGATCGCGACCGTCGACGGCAGCCACCCGCCGGCGGCGAAGACGATCACGATCGACTTCGACCGCCACGGCACGATCAACGCCCGCGGCCTGTCGGTCTGCCACGCCCGCGAGCTGCAGTCGCGGGACACCAGGGCCGCCGAACGCGCCTGCCGCCCGGCGATCGTCGGGCACGGCAAGACCACCGTGCAGGTGCAGTTCCCGGAATCGCATCCGTTCGAGTCGACCGGGCCGCTGGTCCTCTTCAACGGCGGCGTCCACCACGGCGTGACGACGATGTACATCCATGCCTACGTCTCGGTGCCGACGCCGACCGCGCTGGTGACCACGGTGAGGATCCGGCACGAGCACCGCGGTCGCTACGGGACCCGCGCGGTGGCGAGGATCCCGCGGATCGCCGGCGGCTCGGGCTCGGTGACCAGGTTCGCCTTCCACGTGCACCGCCTCTTCCGCCGTCACGGACGCAAGCAGAGCTACCTGCTCGCGAGCTGCGTCGGCGGTCACTTCCTCGCCCATGCCGACGTCGTCTTCACCGGCGGCCCGAGCATGGCGGCGACGCTGGTCCGGCCCTGCCGGGCGGGGGGCTGATCGCCTGCCGGCAGGCCGGCACCGGTGGCTGCGACGGCTGGCGACCGCGCCGGCCGTCCTCTACCGGCCCGGCGCCGGGCCGCCGCTGGGCCACCGCTTCCTGCTGCTCGCCCACCGCGGGCGGCGCAGCGGCCGGCGCCGCGAGACGGTCCTGGAGGTCATCTCCTGGGACCTCGCGGAGGGCGAGGGCGGTGGCGGTGATCTTCGACGTTGGCCCGGGGACGGGTTTTCGGGATGGGCGGTGGTTGAGAGCACACCGAGGGCGGGCTGGGGCGAGTCAAGCCAGGTGTGCTTGACGACGATCGGCCGGTCGGAGTCGATCACGGCCGCGTAGGGCGTGTCGCGAGGGATCGGCTCGGCCGCCCCGCCCCGGTGACGTCTGCAAGGTCGTTCTCGACCTCGGGCCGTGTAAAGACGGCGAGCCATCCGGCGAAACTATGCTCGCGGGGTGCGGTTTAAGCGGGCGCGGGATGCCACCTTCGGTCACTGACAGGGCTTCGGCGACGCGCGCGCGGATGCCGCTCGTCGTGCTCGCGACGAGCGTCCTCGCGCTGGTCGCGGCCGTCTACCTGCTCTGGGGCCAGCGGCCGGCGGCGGCCCAGGTCGGCCCGGCGCTCCCGGTGCGACCCAACTTCGTCGTCATCCAGACCGACGATTCGACCCTCGAACAGCTCTATGCCGCATTCACCCCCTATCCCGGCGCCCCGGCGATCCGGGCGATGCCCAACACCCTTGACCTGATCGCCAAACGCGGCGCCACCTTCAACCGCTACTACGCCTCCTACTCGCTCTGCGCGCCCTCGCGCTCGAGCCTTCTGACCGGCCGCTACGCCCACAACGAGGACAAGGGGAACGTCGAGCCCAACGGCGGCTACACCGGCTTTCGCTCGAGCCCCGGCTGGCGCCACAACATCGCCACCTGGCTACAGGCCGACGGCTACCGCACGATCCACGTCGGCAAGTTCCTGAACGGCTACGGCGAACCGCCATATTCGAGCGCCGCCGAAGTCCCGCCCGGCTGGAGCGCTTGGCAGAGCGTGATCAACTCCGATTCAGACCATTACTTCTACGGCTACGAACTGAGCGACAACGGCGTCCTGGAAGGGCCCTTCGGCAACTCCGGCAGCTGGGAAACGCGCGAATACGGCGAACGCGACGACCCCGGCTGTCCCACCGCCCCCGCCAACGGCCTGCCGTGCAACTACGAGACCGACAAGTTCAACGAACTGGCGCTGCGCGAACTGGCGGCGACTCCCGCCGGCAAGCCCTTCTACCTCCAGCTCGACGAGACCGCCCCGCACGGGGACTTCCGCCGTCCCGCCGGCCCCGAGCCGCCGCCGCGCTACTACACCTGGTTCGACGGGGCACCGCTGCCCGACAACCGCGCCCAGGGCTTTGACGAGGGCAACGTCAACGACAAGCCGAGCTTCGTGCGCGAAGCGCCTTACCTGAGCCCGCAGGAAATCCACACCTACCGCATCTACTACGACAAGGCGCTGGCCTCGCTGCGCGGGATCGACGACGGCGTGCGCGAGATCGTCGAAGAGCTCGGCGCCATGCACCGCCTCCGCGACACCTATGTCATCTTCACCTCCGACAACGGCTTCTTCTACGGCCAGCACCGCCTGGTCGGCGGCAAGTTCCTGGCCTATGAGCCCTCCACCCACCTACCCTTCCTGATCCGCGGGCCGGGGATCAAGCCGGGCAGCGAAACGAACGAGCTGGCCGCCAACGTCGACATCGCGCCGACGATCCTCGAACTGGCCCACGTCAAGGCGAACCATCCGATCGACGGGCGCTCGCTGTTTGCCTTCGCCCACGATCCAACGCTGCTCACCCGCCGGCCGGTCCTCTTCGAGTCCTTCGTCGAATCCGCCGACGTCGAAGAAGACGGCGGCCTGAGCCCGAAGCCGGCGGGAGCCGCGCGGGCGCGGGCGAGCCGCGCCGGGAAGGGCGCCACCGCCTCGATCGTGGCGCCGCCGAAGAACTACTACGGCATCGTCCTCGGCCCCTATAAGTACATCGAGTGGCCCGACGGGGAGAAAGAGCTCTACGATCTGGAAGCCGACCCCTATGAGCTCAACAACGTGGTTCGGCGGCCGAACTTCTTCCCGGTCCGCGCCTTCCTGCACCGCGAGCTCGAGCGCCTGGAGACCTGCTCGGGCCGGGAATGCAGCGAGGAATCCCCGCCGCTGCCGCTGACCCGCCGTGAACAGGCGAAGCTGAAACGAGAAAGGGAACGCGAACGGCGCGAAAAGGAACGCCGCGAACACCACCGCCACGGGGGTTAGAGCGTCAGCCGAGCGCCGAGACGATCAGGCGCAGGGCCAGCGCCCCCAGCGCGAATCCGAGGATGCGCCGGATCTTCGGGCCCGCCAGGCGCTGCGCGAGGCGGGCGCCGATCTGCGCGCCGGGCAGCACTCCGACGGAGAGCGCGAGCGCCCGGTGCAGTCCCTTTCCGCCGGCGAAGACGCCGGAGATGAGGTGGGTCAGGCTGCCGGTGGCCGACATGAAGACGAGGACGAAATGCGAGGTGGCCGTGGCGACGTGGGTGGGAAACCCGAGCGCCCCGACCAGGAGGGGGACGTGCAGGACGCCGCCGCCGATCCCGAGGAAGCTCGAGAGGAAGCCGACGAGGACGCTGTAGGCGGCGCCGCGGCGGACCGGGACGCGGTAGCGGTAGGCGGCGCCCGACCGGTCGACGATCTCCCGCGGCTCGGTCAGGCCGTGGGGCTGCGTCCGCTCGCCATGGGGGCGCAGGCGCACCACGGCGAGCGCCGCCGCGGCCAGGATCGCCGCCATGATCGCGTCGAAGACGCGGATCGGCACCAGCCGGACGGCCAGCGCGCCGGCGACCGAGCCCGGCAGCGCGGCCGCCGCGAAGACCGCCCCGGAGCGGTAGTCGATCCGGCGCATGCGAGCGTAAGCCACAGAGCCGGAGAGGGCGTTGAAGAAGACGACGACGAGGCTGATCGACGTGATCGTCAGCGCCGAATCGTGCGGGTAGAGGACGAGCAGGACCGGCGTCAGGATGAAGCCGCCCCCGGCCCCGACGAGCGTGCCGAAGGTGCCGACCGCGAGCCCGAGCAAGGCCAGGAGCAGCCAGGTCAAGTCGCGACCGCTCTTAAGCTATGCGACACCATGGCCACGCCGACATGGAAGTCCTTGGGCGGCTGGTGCGGGCTGGTCGCCGCGGTCGCCGCGGTCGCCGCGCTCCTCGGCTCAACCGGATCCGCCTTCCTGGCGAGCGGCTTTGCGGGGGTGAGCGTGGTCTGCTTCGCGCACCGACCAAATGAGCCTTTCGTCGGCAAAGGCGCCTTGGCCGTCTCCTTGGTGCTCCTGATCCTGGCGGTAGTCACCCTCGTCGTGATCATCGGCCAACTCTAGGCGGGCGATGTCACGACGCTGTAAACGCAATCACGCTGCACTCTCTGCGATCGCGCTGCGCTTGAATGTGTCCGATGCGAAGGAACAGATCACCAGTAGATCTCTTCGGTGAGCACTTCGATCGTCACTTGCCGGTCCGAGCAGACGTCCATCCGAGCGCGCTGGCTTGTGGTCGGAGCCCTGATCATTTCATCGGGCTCAGGCTTGACCCTGCTCGCGGCGACGGTGCTGGCGATCCTGGCTCTGGCTGCCCCGGAGAGTAGGTCCGGGCCGAAGGGCCAACAAGGTGGGCCTGTCCATGCAATCAGCCGGCGTCCGCGTCGTCTTCCTCGATCAGCGAGGGTGTCGGCCAGGATAGGTAGGCCTGTCAGTTCGGTCGATCTCGTCGCGATCGCGGCGACCTTCATCGCCGCCTCCTCGGAGGATCTCACGTCGGAGACGGTGACCCCGACGTGCTGGCCGTGCCCGCCCTGGGGAACGATCACGTGCTTCTTGCCGAGCTCGCGAAGTAGCTCGTCTGCCGGCTCACCCTCGTCCAACTTACCCGGTGAGCGCCGCCTGGGCTCGGCTCTCGGCGTTCGCGCTTCGCGGCGCGCCGGCGAAGCCAGGCCGGAGGCAGTGGCTCCACCCCCTCATCCGCCGCCGGGCTATCGGGCTGATCGCCTTGCCCCGGTGAGGCATCCTTCCCTCGCAACCCACTTGGCGGTGCGCCTCCGGGTGCAGGAGCCCTGTACGTGGGGTCCTGGTGCATGGGGTGGGGCGCGGCGACTCGGACAGGCCCGAGATCGCCGGCTACCTCTTGGCAGGTGGCCCTCGGTCCTCGGCGCAGCCTGGCCTGCGGCTGGGGCGTTCATGCTGCCTCCCGGAGAAGGCCCCAGCTTCTTGGCGCGGTCGCGGGCCTCTGTCTTTTCCTCGTCTTGGTCGTTCTCGGAGGCCGAGACCGATCTGCGTGATCTAGGGCCAGACCGGCGTCGACCGCTTCTACGGGAGCGGCGGCGAAGACGCGATCCTCGCCGCCGACACCGTCAAGGACGAAACGATCCAGTGCGGCCGAAGGGTCCGCCCCGAAGGCACCGCGATCATCGACTCGATCGACCCCTCCCGCTCTACTGCAGGCAGGTGATCCACCAGCGGCCGTCAACAACAAGGGCTCGACGCACCGCTAGAAGCACTGCCTCCGACAGCCGGCGCGCTCAGGGCTCCTCGGCATCGGCCAGCGCGTCCCTTCGTCGCCGGCCCCAGGCCCGCGCGCCGTAGAGAACCGCCACAACGGCGAGGACTCCCGCCACCCCGACGAACGCGAACAACCGCTCCACGGCTTCGCCAAGCGCGTAGGCAATCATCCCGACCAGCGTCGCCCAGGCGATGCCCCCGAGGGCATTCCAGAAGAAGAAGGTCCGCCAGCGCATCCGGTGCATCCCGGCGAGCCAGGCGACGCCGATCCGCAGGATCGAGACGAAGCGACCGAGAAAGACCGCCTTGGGGCCGTGGCGCTGGAAGAAGGGCTCGCCCCGCTCGAAGAAGGCGGCGCGTTGGCGGGCGAGCGGGCCCGGCAGCAAGAGCACCGCCCGGGCGCCGCGCCGACCGAGGAGGTAGCCGAGGTTGTCGCCGAGGATCGCGGCGGCCGCGGCGACGAGGATCACGACGAGGATGTCGAGTTCCCCGCTGCGCGCGAGGACGCCTGCGCCGAAGAGCGCCGTCTCACCGGGAAGCGGCACGCCGGCGGACTCGGCGGCGATCAGGGCGAAGAGGACGAGGTAGCCGAGGTGGGAAGGGACCGAGATCAGGCCGAGGGCGCAGAGGCTCACTTCCTCGCAGCTCGCCCCAGCTCAGGAGCCGCTCTTGTCGTCGTGCCGCTCCTCGGAGAGCGCAGCGCGGAACTCGCGGATTCCGCTGCCGAGCGAGCGCCCGACTTCCGGCAGCCGCTTCGGCCCCAGCAGCAAAACCGCGATGACGAGGACGAAGAGGATGTGGGTGGGGTTCTCGAGGCCGGTCAAGATCTCAAAGGCTAGGGAATGCCGCGCGGGAGCTCGCAAGAGGCCGCCGAGTCGGGACCGGGGCCGCCGATGCAGGTGTCTTCGCCGGGGCCGCCGATCAGGCGGTCTTCCCCGTCGCCGCCGTAGAGCAAGTCGTTGCCGCCCCGGCCGACCAAGGTGTCGTTCCCCGGTCCCCCGATCAGCTTGTCGGTGCCGCCGCCCCCGATCAGCTTGTCGTTCCCGCCTCCGCCCTGCAGGGTCGCCGGCGCGCTCACCTTGGCGCCGAGGGCGAGGACGTCGTCGCTCGCGCCGCCGTCGAGTTCGAAGTCCGAGATCGCGCTCGCCGCGCAGGCAAGCCGGTCGGGGTCGGCTTCGGGGTGGGTGCAGATTTCCCGAGAGACTTCCAGGGGGCTCGAAGAGGCGATCATGTAGCTGCGCCCGTCGGCGCTGAGGGAGACGCGGAGGTTGTTGGGCCCCGGGCCGCCGACGATCACGAGGGTAACCCGGCTCGAGGAAGGCGAGGGCGAGGCGAGCGCGTTGGGCCCGACACCCGAAAGGACGAGCGGGCCGATCGCGCCAAGCGCGAGAACTGTGATCAGCTTCTTCAGCACACGACCTCCGAGGCGCATCCCAAGCGGCCTCGTCTACTGGGTCCAAAACAACCCGAAAGGCCCGATGTCTCGCTAGGGCACCGAGGCGGTCTGCTCGCAACTCCTGGCCCGGTCGCGCCCGCCGCCGCCGATGCAGGTGTCCCTGCCGCCCCGGCCGTCGAGCTCATCGTTGCCGCCGCGGCCGAGGAGGACGTTGTGGGTGCCGTCGCCGGTCAGGATGTCGGGGCCGGGCGAGCCCTCGATCTTCTCGATGCTCGAGTCGATGTGGCCGGCATCGCAGTGACCTACGTTGGGGTCGAGGACGGGACCGCCGATCGTCGCCTCGACGAAGACGCCGCTGTTGCGCACGCGGGCAAAGGAAGCGCTGTCGTCGTTGCCGGGACCGCCGTCGAAGAGGTCTCCGTCGCAGGGCTGGCCGCCGATCAAGAGGTCGTTTCCGGGGCCGCCGCGCATGGTGGCCGCACCGGATTCCTTGCGCGGGTGGAAGATGTTGACGCCGTAGAGGACGTCGTCCCCGCCGCCGCCTTCGAGGGTGTCGGGTTCATGGTCCTCGCCGGCGTAGATCACGTCGTCGCCGCGCCCGCCACGCAGGTTGTCCGAGCCCCCGCCGCCGTCGATGATCGAGGAGACCGAGGCCGGCACGCTGTCGGTGACGGCGAAGGCGTCGTTGCCGGCGCCGAGCGAGGCGAGGATCGAGGAGACGTGGCCGTGGCAGGAGACCGAGTCCGCGAGCTGGTCGCGAGAGCAGGCCGCTGAAGCGGGGTCGCCGAGGAGGACTTCGGCGCCTCCCGGCCCGCCGCTGACGGTGTAGGTGCCGTCGGCGTAGCTGACAGTCGCGTCATCGGCGCCTTCGCTGCCGGTGATGATCAGGCTGGCGGCCCCGTCGATGCTTTCGTAGAGCTCCACCGCGGTCCCGCCCGCGCCCTGGCTCGGCCCGCAGGAGCTCTCAGCGGCAAAGCCGCCACCGCATTCGTCCGAGCCCGGCCCGCCGAAGGCTTCATCTCCGGGCCCGGCGGCGAGCAACCGGTCGTTGCCTGGGCCGCCGTCGAGCCTGTTCGCCGTGGCCGCGTCGCCGATTAGCGTGTCGGCCCCCGAGCCGCCGATCGCGTCCTCGACCCCGCTCAGGCGCTCCGACTCGGCGCCGCTGACGGTCTGGGCCTGGAGGTTGATCGTCACGGCGCCTCCGGTGCCCGCGTAGGAGGCGATGTCGTGGACGCCGGGGCCGCCATCGATCTGATCGTTGCCGGGGCCGCCGGTCAGAATGTCGAAGTCGCCCGGCCCGCCGAAGAGCGAGTCATCCCCCGGGCCGCCGTTGAGTCGGTCGCCGTCGCCCGGGCCGCCTTGGAGTCGGTCGTTGCCCGTTTCGCCGAAGAGCGCATCCGAGCCGGCGCCCCCGTCGAGGTGGTCAGATCCCCGTTCGCCGTAGATCGTGTCGTTGCCCCCTTCGCCGAGGACCGTGTCGTCGCCGCGCCCGCCGTAGACGGTGTCGTTGCCCCCTCCCGCACAGATCACGTCATCGCCCCCTTCGCCATAGATCGTGTTATCGCCGCTATCGGCGACGATCACGTCGGGGGCCTTGGTGCCGACGATCCTCGGGGCGTTGGAGGCGATCGTCGCCTTCTTGCCATCGCAGCTCGGCTTGGCGGCAGCGGGAATCGGCGAGAACAGCGTCGCGACCATGAGGATCGCAAACAGGGCAAAGGCCCCTTGACGCGGGCTCAGGCAAGCTTTTGCGCGGGTCAAATCCATCGGGTGCTCTCGCGGCTGTTCATCCCGGCACCGGCAGGTCAAAGGCGACCGAGGGCGCCGCTACCTAGAGAGGTCGGCAGCCATCCACCCGCCCTTGAGCGAGGACCACGCCCCCAGGGAGCTGCGATTGCGCCCGCAGCAAGCCCCCCCGGCGGCGGCAGAGGTCAAAACTTGAGCGTTGAGAGGCGACTTGGCCGAATCTACTAGGAGGCTTCTCATACAAATGTGGTCCCATGTGTGGGTGACCGCCGTTCCCAGACCCCTTTCCACTCGCCTCAGAGCCGGATCTGGCGTCCTGGGAGTCCTCTGCGCGCTGGCGCTTCTCGGTGGCTCCGGCGGGGCCTCTGCCGCCCTCCTGCCAAATGCCTCCTCCGAACTCAGCCTCGCCTTTCCCTCCGGGAATGCGCGCTTGGTCGGCTCACAGGCGCTGGTCTTTGTCAGATGCCTCGGGTCGCGGGCAAGCACCTGCAACGGGACCCTGGCGCTGGCGACGAGAGGCAACAAGCACACGGTGCCCTTCGCGGTGATCGGCGGCACCGGCCAGAGCCTCACGGTGCCGCTGGGCCCCGATGCGGAGAGGGCGAAGCGCGCTGTCGCCGTCGCGAGAACCTCCCAGCCGAGCGGCGGCTATGCGCGGTCGAGCGAAGTCCTGCGGCTCCGCTGACGGTTCCTCTGGCGGGAGGCCCGAAGCCACCCCCTTGACAGGAACTCCGGGCTTGGCGGCTCCCAGACTGAGTGTTGATGAGTGGTCATAGATGTGCTCCTCCACCAGGAGACCTTCGACCAGCTGATGTCTTCGCTCACCCTCCGCCGCAAGGACGCCTGACTGCCCTGCCGGAAGCGGCCCCGCGGCTCGATGCATAACAGGGGTGTGCTCGCTGACATGAGCGCGGGAGGCCCGTTCGGGGGAGGACCCCTTCACCGCCAGCACGGCCACCCCCTGAAGCCTCTGTCACCTCACCCTTTGACAGCCTTTGCCCGATGGAGGACGGAAGCGAGCGACATCTCGGGCCCCGGGCCGAGATCTCGCGGGAGATCGTCGTCCTCCTCAAGGACCTGGTCGGACGCGGCCCGACGAAATCCAAGACCTACATCCACGAGGACTGCGTCCTCGTGCTGCTGCGCGAGGGCCATACGCGGGGCGAGAGGACGATGTTCGAGGCCGGCGCCAGCAGGGCCGTCGCGCAGGGCCGGGTCGACATGTCCGAGACGATTCGCGGGCCGCTGATCGAGGTGGTCGAACGCCACGCCGGGAGAAAGGTCGTGGGTTTCCTGTCCAGCAGCCAGCAGGACCCCGACCTGATCTCCTTCACCTTCGTGCTCGAGACCTCGCCGCTGCTGAAGGACGCCGAGGACGCAGCCAGCTAAAAGGGGCTGCTTCGAGGGGCGGGGTCGGCTTTCTCCGAAGCGTGGCGGCGATCCTCGGGCCTCTGGGCGACCGTGAATGGCGAGCGGATTGCCAGGGCCGAACCCCCAGGATGTTTCAGTGTCCGTTGTCAAGCCTCGGCGCCTGCCGCGCGGACTCTCGAATCGCGACCAGCCATGACTCCGGCGGTGCGGTCTTCGCTATGAACCCTTTTGCCCCCAGCCTCAACAGGACCTCCTCCTGGCCGGCCCACTGCGAAAGCCCGGTCGCCACGATCGCGGTCTGCGGTCTTTCGCGGGCCAGCTGGGGAAGAAGCAGAAGGCCGTGGGGCGCCAGCAAGGCGAGATCGAGGAGCATCACGTTCGGTTGCTGGAGGCGGAGCACCCGCCGCACCCCGGCCAGGTCGTGTGCCTGGCCCTCGAGCTCGAAGCCGCCCTCGGCCTCCAGCAGCGCGCGCAGGGCCCGCCGCATCCGGACGTTCCGCTCGGCGACGGCGATGCGCAGGGGGTTCGGGACCGCCCGTTGATCCACGCGAAGACGTTAGGCCGAGGGTTGGCGGGTGCTATCCGTAACCGGCCGACGTGACCTTTGCGCCGATGCCGCAGCGCAACCTCACTCGGTGGAGTGCAGGTCAACTCCACCTGCCTTCAAGGCCGGATGCGGCACTATGGTTTGGCGCGGGTCAGGCAATGGGAGCAAGCACGCGATCGCCGCTGGTTCGTCTTCGGGTCCTCCTGAAAAGGCGCTGGCTCGACCGTGAACTGGCCGAAGGCCATCAGCCAGGGGAGACCGCGGCGCTGCTGCTGCGCTC
>DASVWP010000274.1:0-5642 GCA_036393155.1 Solirubrobacterales bacterium
GCCGACTCCTGGCCGCGGTGCTGCAGCGCGTAGAGGCTGAAGTAGGCGAGGCGGGAGACGTCGTGCCCGGCCGCGTATACGCCGAACACCCCGCACTCATCGCGCGGGCCCTCGCGATCGTCGATCGGTCCCCGCTCGAACGGAGTCAAAAGGGCGCGTTTCCTCGCTGTCAGTGAGAGACGGACGCGCAGGCGAACTGCCTACCCGCGCAGGTTAGCAATGGGTGAAGACCGCGCCGCCGCCGAGCGAAGCCGCAATTTGGCTCGCTTTGACCGACTCGGGCCGGACTCAGTCGATGGTTCTGAGCCCGAGCTCTTGGGCGGCGTCGAGAAGCCGACCGTCGAAGCTGGCGATTCGGGCTTCGTATTCCTCGGCCACCCCCAGCACGCAGCAGTCCGGCAGCTTGACCCCGGTCGTGGCGCGCAGTTCCGCCAGGCGAGCCGGGGCATCCTCTCCGATTCCCAGATCAGCGACGCCGAGGCGAGCCAGGATGATCCGCGCCTCCTCGAGACGACCGGCCCGAGCCGGGGCCACCAGCGTCTCGGCCAGGGTGACGGAGCTGGCCCCCAGGGGCTCCCCGCCGGACTCGCCGAGCAAGCGGGTCGCCGCCTCGTGATGGATATCTCGGTCATCGAGGTGGGCAATCAGGACGCTGGCGTCGAGGACGATCACTCTGGCCAGTCTTCGCGCAGTCGCTGGAGTTCGTCGGGCGTGTAGAGACCGCTGAGCGCCCCGGCGGTCTCCTCGACCGCCAGCCGGCGCGCGCTTGCCTCCTGCTCTATCGCCTCGCCGCCCAGGACGGCAAGCCTGATCAGCAGCTCCTTGCGGTCACGAACCTCGGGCCAGCGCCTCTGCGCGCCGTCGAGCAGCTCGCGCAGCTCGCCCGTGTCGGTGACGGTGTAACGCGGCCTGGTGGTCGGCATGGCGCGAGTGTAACACCGCGCGATCCGGGTGCCGCACCGCTACGACGAGGTCGAGGGCAGGTCCAGCGCCGGCAGGCCGTCGATGCTGACGGTGTTCTTCTCGGCCTTGTATTCCTCGATCGCCTCGGAGGCGACGCGCATCTTCTTCTGGGCCCAGGCCTCCATGTGCTCGCGCTCGCCCTCGTAGCCCATCAGCGGGACGCCGTAGCCGCAGGAGTCGGCGATCCGGTCGACGTCCACCAGGACGATCGCCCGGCGGGCCTCCCGCACCGGGTGGGGGTCCTCGAAGCCGGCGCGCTCGAAGAGCTCGGCGAAGCACTGGTCGTCGACCGGGACGACCTTGCCGCGACCGTGCAGGCGGAGGATGCGGGGCGGTCCCTGGAAGGCGCAGAGCATGACGACGATCCGGCCGTTCTCCCGCAGATGGGCGATCGTCTCGGCGCCGCTGCCCACCATGTCGAGGTAGGCGACCGTGTGGTCGTCGAGCACCCGCAGCGTCCCGATCGGCCCCTTCGGCGAGACGTTGACGTGGCCCTCACCGGAGAGCGGCGCGGAGCCGACGAAGAACAGGCTCTGCTCGGCGATCCACTCCCGCTGGTGCTCGTCGATCCGCTCGAAGACCTTGCCCACGCTGGGCTCCAGGCTAGCGGCTGTCGACGCGCCCGGCGAGCGAGCGCCAGGCGCTCTCGGCCTCGGCCAGCGGCAGCGAGAGGCTGCGGTCCCCGGCGGCGATCTCAATCGCCGCGCCGCCGACCTCGCCGACCGGCGTTGCGCCCAGCGCCTCGAGGGCAGCGCGCTCGCCGCTCACCAGGAAGCCGCCGCTGCCCTCGCCGAACAGGGCGTCCTCGGGCGAGCAGCCCCGCTCGCGCAGGTGCTGCAGGTCGACGCGGCAGCCGATGCCGGCGCCGATCGCCGACTCGGCGAGGGCGCAGGCGAGCCCCCCGTCGCTGACGTCGTGGGCGGAGGCGAGGCGGCCGGCGCGCACGGCGTCGCGCACGGTGGCGCAGGCGGCGGCGACCGCGGCGACGTCGGGCTGCGGCAGCCCGGCCGCGAGCTCACCGCGCTGCTTGGCCAGCTCCGAGCCGGCGAGCACCGGTTCGAAGGGCCCCAGCAGGGCGATCGCGTCGCCCTCGCGGACGAACGAGCTGCCGGCGACCTGCGCGGGGTCGGGCAGCTCGCCGACCATCGCCACCACCGGCGTCGGGTAGATCGGGCCGTCGGGCCCCTCGTTGTAGAGGGAGACGTTGCCGCCGACCACCGGGACGCCGAGCGCCGTGCAGGCGTCGGCGAGCCCGCTCACGGCGCGGTCGAGCTGCCAGGCGGGCACCGGCTTCTCGGGGTTGCCGAAGTTGAGGCAGTTGGTGAGGCCGAGCGGCTCGGCGCCGACGCAGGCGAGGTTCTGCACGCACTCGAGCACCGCCTCGATCGTCCCCGCGTAGGGGTCGCAGGCGACCCGGCGCCCGTTGCCGTCGATCGAGACGGCGATCGCGTTGCCCGCCTCGGGCAGTTGCAGGACCGCGGCGTCAGCGGCCTCGGGCCGCCGCACGGTGCGCGAGCCGACCAGCGAGTCGTACTGCTCGAAGACCCAGCGCTTGGAGGCGATGCTCGGGGCGCCCAGCAGGGCCAGCAGCTCCTCCTCCGGCGAGGCCCCCGGCGCCAGGGTCTGGCGGTTGCCGTAGATCCAGCCCTCCGGCTCGGCCGGCCCCAGGTCGTACAGCGGGCAGCCGTCGACCAGCGCCTCGACCGGCATCTCGCCGACCACCTCGGCCCCGCGCAGGACCCGGATCCGGCCGCTGTCGGTGACGACGCCGATCCGCGCCGCTCCGGTCTCCCACTTCTCGCAGACCGCGACGACCTCCTCGACCCGGCTCGGCTCGACCACGGCGAGCATCCGCTCCTGGGACTCGGAGACCATGATCTCGAAGGGCTCCATGTCGGCCTCGCGCAGCGGCACCGCGGCGACGTCGATGTCGATCCCGACCCCGCCGGCGCTCGCCATCTCCCCGGCCGAGGAGGTCAGGCCCGCCGCGCCGAGGTCCTGCAGGGAGACCAGCAGCCCCTTCTCCAGCAGCTCAAGGCAGCACTCCAGGACCTTGGACTCCTCGAAGGGGTCGCCGATCTGCACGGTCGGGCGCTTCGCCTCGTCGCCCTCGCCGAGCTCGGCCGAGGCGAGCACCGAGGCGCCGCCGATCCCGTCGCGCCCGGTCGAGGCGCCCATCAGGACCACCGCGTTGCCGACCCCGGCCGCCGCCGCGCGCACCATGTCCTCGGTTTTGGCCAGCCCGATGCACATCGCGTTGACCAGGCAGTTGTGCTCGTAGGGCTCCTCGAAGTAGATCTCGCCGCCCACCGTGGCGACGCCGATCGAGTTGCCGTAGTGGCCGATCCCCCGCACCGCGCCGTCGAGCAGGTGGCGCGAGCGCAGCGAGTCGAGCTCGCCGAAGCGCAGCGAGTCGAGGATCGCGATCGGCCGGGCACCGATCGCGAAGACGTCGCGGAGGATGCCGCCGACCCCGGTCGCCGCGCCCTCGAACGGTTCGACCGCGCTGGGGTGGTTGTGGGACTCGACCTTGAAGGCGACCGCGTGGCCGTTGCCGACGTCGACGGCGCCGGCGTTCTCGCCCGGCCCCATCACCACCCGCTCGCCCTCGGTCGGCAGCCGCCGCAGCAGCTTGCGCGAGTGCTTGTAGGCGCAGTGCTCGGACCACAGGAGGCTGAACATCGCCAGCTCGACGTCGCCCGGCTCGCGCCCCAGCTTCTCGACGATCAGCTCGTACTCGGAGTCGGTCAGCCCCAGCTCGCGGTGTTTTGAAATCTCCACGCTCACGCCGCCACCCGCGCCATCGCCTCGAAGACCTTCAGCCCGTCGGTGGAGCCGGTCAGCGGGTCGACCGCGTGCTCGGGGTGCGGCATCAGCCCCAGCACGTTGCCGGCGGCGTTGCGGACCCCGGCAATGTCGCGGACCGAGCCGTTGGCGTTGTGGCCCTCGGCGTAGCGGTAGGCGACCTGGCCGCCAGTCTCCAGCTCGTCGAGCATCGCCTCGGGCGCGTAGTAGCGCCCTTCGCCGTGCTTCATCGGGATCGAGAGCCGCTCGCCGCCTCGCTCGTCGATCAGCTCGGCCTGGCGGCAGACGAAGCGCAGCTCGGCGTTGCGCAGCAGCGCTCCCGGCAGCAGGCCGGCCTCGCAGAGCACCTGGAAGCCGTTGCAGATGCCAAGCACCGGCCCCCCGGCCGCGGCGAACTCGGCAACCGCCTCCATCGCCGGGCTGAAGCGGGCGATCGCCCCGGCCCGCAGGTAGTCGCCGTAGGAGAAGCCGCCGGGGACGAGGACGGCGTCGAGGCCGCCGAGGTCGCGGCTTTCGTGCCAGACCAGCCGCGCCGGCTCGCCGCTGGCGACGGCGCAGGCGTGCAGGGCGTCCCGCTCGTCGCAGGAACCCGGGAACTGGAGGACGCCCCAGATCACAGGGTCTGGATCTCGTAGTCCTCGATCAGGGGGTTGGCGAGCAGCTTCTCGCAGAGCTCGTCCAGCCGCGCCGGGTCCTCCGCCTCAAGCTCGACCATCCGCCCGACGTGGACGTGCCCGATCCCCTCGAAACCGAGCGCCGGCAGCGCCCGCTCGACCGCCTTGCCCTGGGGGTCGAGGATGCCCTCCTTGGGCCGGATCAGCACCCGCGCCTTCACCACGGCGACGGCACCGCCACTAGAACCGGGTCTCCGTGATCCGCTCGAAGGCCTCGACGTATTTGGCCCGCGTCTGCTCGACCACGTCGGCCGGCAGCTCGGGCGCCGGCGGCTTCTTGTCCCAGCCGGTCTCCGAGGCCCAGTCGCGGACGTACTGCTTGTCGAAGGAGGGCGGGGTGCGGCCGGGCTCGTAGGAGTCGGCCGGCCAGAAGCGCGAGGAGTCGGGCGTCAGCACCTCGTCGCCGAGCACCACCTCGGCGCCGGCGTCGCGGCCGAACTCGAACTTGGTGTCGGCGAGGATGATCCCGCGCTCGGCGGCGTGCTCGGAGCCGCGCTTGTAGACCTCGATCGAGACCCGCCGCAGCTCTTCCAGCAGCGCCCGGTCGCCGATGATCTCGGCCGCCCGGTCGAAGTCGACGTTCTCGTCGTGCTCGCCGATCTCCGCCTTGGTCGACGGCGTGAAGATCGGCTCCGGCAGCTTGTCGGACTCGACCAGCCCGGAGGGCAGGTCGATCCCGCAGACCGAGCCGCTTTCCCGGTATTCCTTCCAGCCCGAGCCGGACAGGTATCCGCGGACCACGCACTCGACCGGGTACATCTCCAGCCGTTTCACCCGCATGGCGCGTTCGGCGACCTCCTCGGGCACGTCCTCGGAGATGAAGTGGTTGGGGACGATGTCCCCGGTCAGCCCGAACCAGAAGACCGACATCCGGTTCAGCACCTTCCCCTTGTCGGGGATCGGGGTCGGCATCACCACGTCGTAGGTGGAGATGCGGTCCGAGGCGACCATCAGCAGGTCGTCCTCCCACTCGTATATCTCGCGCACCTTCCCGGAGGAGAGGAGCTGCAGCTCGGCGATGGCAGTCATTAAGTCGATGCTAACCATCCCGGGAGCGGACCCACGGCGCGCCCGCGCTCTGCGATCCTTGCGCGGTGAGCCTGCCGCCGGAACCGCGCAGCAGCCCGCTGGTCCAGACGCTCCGCTGGAGCTTCCGGCCGCTCGCCTTCATGCAGGACTGCCGCCGCCGCTACGGCGACT
>DASVWP010000275.1:0-5599 GCA_036393155.1 Solirubrobacterales bacterium
GTCTCGCTGCGCATCCAGCACGGCGAGATCACCGCGCTGATCGGTCCCTCGGGCTGTGGGAAGACGACCTTCCTGCGCAGCCTCAACCGGATGAACGATTCGGTCGCGGGCTTCAGGATCGAGGGCCAGATCCTCTACCACGGCCACGACGTGTACGGCAGCCGCGCCAACCGGGTCGAGGTGCGCCGGCGGATCGGCATGGTCTTCCAGAAACCGAACCCCTTCCCCAAGTCGATCTACGACAACGTCGCCTGGGCGCCGCGCAACCTCGGCCTCAAGCGCGATCTCGACGAACGGGTGGAGACGGCGCTGCGCGGCGCCGCCCTCTGGGACGAGGTCAAGGACAAGCTCCACGCCTCGGGCCTCGGCCTTTCCGGCGGCCAGCAGCAGCGGCTGTGCGTCGCCCGCTCCATCGCGGTGAAGCCGGAAGTGCTGCTGCTCGACGAGCCCGCCTCGGCGCTGGACCCGATCTCCACCCGCGCGATCGAGGAGCTGATGCACAGCCTCAAAGGCCGCTTCACGATCGCCATCGTCACCCACAACATGCAGCAGGCGGCACGGGTCGCCGACAAAACCGCGTTCTTCAGCCTCGAGTCGACAAGCGGCGCACAGTCGGTCGGCACGTTGATCGAGTTCGACGAGACCGAGAGGGTCTTCTCCGACCCGCGCGACCCGCGCACGCGGGACTACGTCACCGGCCGCTTCGGCTGAGGAGAACGCGGCCGCCTCGCGACGGCCGCGCCTGGTGTCCGGTCGCGGGAAGCCTTCAGCGGCGGAGGATCGAGTCGCCGGAGATCTGCTGCAGGAGCGGCTGACCGCACTGCCAGCAGTAGGTGGCGCCGCTGGAGTGCGGGGCGCCGCACTTGCCGCAGCTGCCGGCGGCACCCGTTTCGTCCATCCGCAGGATCCGTTCGACCTCGCTCAGTTCGGCGTCGGCGTCCTGCAGCGGAACCGCCCGCTTGACGATCGCCTCGACGTTGATCTGGTTGCGGGTGGCCATCTCGTAGACCAGCCCGCCGAGGTCCCACTGCAGCTCGGCCACCCGGGCGACCAACTGGTCGCGACGGCGCTCGAGGTCGACGATGAACTCCTGGCCGTAGGCGGAGCTGAGCGCGGAGCTGGCGCCGCCGCCCTGGGGGGCTCCGGCCCCCCGTGGCGCCGGCGCGGCCGTCGGGCCCCCGTGCGCCGCCGCGGCCGCTGCCCTCGCCTTCTTGCCGCGCGGAGGCGCCTTCAGCCTCATTCGAAGAACGTCCCTTCGAACTTGCCGCTCTTGCTGCACCCCGCCTGGCCGGGTTCGCACTTCCCGCCTTTCTGAACCGTCGGCGGGGGAAGGGGTTTGGCGTTGGGGTTCGTTTGCAGGACTTCCGTCGCGGCCTGTTCGTGTTCGGCTTCCTGCAGGCTCTTGGCCTGCTTCTTCTTGCCACCGGCGCCACCGCCGACGGTCGATTCGCCGCCGCCCTTTTCGGCCTTTCCGCCCGTTTCCGTGTTGCCGGTTGCGGTTTCCAAGCCGCCACCGGCGCCGCCTTCGACCTTGATCACCTGCGGCGTGTTGTTGGCGGTCGAGGCGCTGCCTTCGCCAGAGCGCCCGATCAGCACCCCGACTCCGATCGCGAGGACGAGGGTGGCGACACCGGCGATCAGCGAGGCGTTGGCCGACATCCGCGACCTCTGCTCGCGCGGGGGAGGAGGAGGCGCGGCCGCCGCGTGCTGGGGCTGCTTGACGGCGTCCATGAAGACCACCGCGTCCATGAAGGGAAGGCGGGGGTCGCCGCGGCGCTGACCGCACTGCAGGCAGTAGCGCTGGTCGACCGCCATGTGGGCACCGCACTGCGGACACTGTTCGCCGGCGGCGGCGAAGGAGGCGGTGTGCAGCGGCGCCGCCTGCGGCTGGGCGGGGGCGTGCTCGGGTGCCACGTGCAGGGGCGTGGTCGGAGGCTCGATCGGCGCGGTCGCGGGGCTCGGCGTGTACTGCCCCTCGGTCATCGTCTCGCCGCTCGGGTTGGAGCCGGCAGTCACCGTGTCATCTTCAGGCGGCCCCTCACCGAGGATGTTTAAGACCTGTGAACGCGCGGGTCGCACCGGCTGGCGCGGACTCAAGATCTTCACATCTCGGTAACGGGCGGACCCGATACTCCGGCGCAGCGTGGCCAGCCCGAAAGACGACGACGCCCGCGGCTCGAACGGGCTCCACAGATGCACCGAGTGCGGCGCCCGCTTCGGCGGTGACCAGCGCTACTGCCTGGCCTGCGGGGCCCGCCGCGGGCCGCTCCCGGCCGCGGTCGAGGCGCAGATCTCGAGTCTGCAGCGGCGCCGCCGAGGCCTCGAGGATCCCGACCCGGCTGCCGGCGCCGCGGATGGCGCAGCGGTGGGCGGGGCAGGGGCCGCCGCCACCGAGACCGCCGGCCCGGGGGCGACGCAGGATCAGCGGGAGGAGACCGGCACCGGCTGGACGATGCCCTCGCCCCGCGCCGCGGCGATCGCGGTGCTCGGAATGATGGCGCTCGGCATCATGCTCGGCTCGGCGACCAGCCAGATCGCCCAGAGCGCCGGCGTCAGCACGATCCTCTTCGAATCCCCCGCGGCCGCGCCGCCGCCCGAAGAACCGGAAGAACGGGCGCCCGCGACGGCAGGCGCCGAACCGGAACCGCCCGCCGAAGAAGCGACCGCATCGGCGCTGCCCGAAGAAGAAGTGGCGGTGCCCGAAGAAGAAGCCGAAGAAGCTCCCGCGGAAGAACCCGAACTGGTCCCCTTCAACCCCGAAGAAGAAGAAGCGGTCGAAGAACTGCCGCCGGTCAAGCACGTGTTCCTGATCGTGCTGGGCGAAAACGGCTACGAAGAAACCTTCGGCAAAGCCTCGACCGCGCCCTACCTGTCGCAGACGCTGCCCAAGCAGGGGGAGCTGCTGACCAACTATTACGGCGTCACCTCCGGCGTCCTCGCCAACGAGATCGCCCTGCTCAGCGGTCAGGGACCCACCCCCGAAACCCAGCTCGACTGTCCCAACTACGGCGACCTCGTCCCGGGGACCGAAGCGGCCGAAGGCCAGGTCGAAGGCAACGGCTGCGTCTATCCGGCGAGCACGGAAACGATCGTCAGCCAGCTGGTGGCGAAGAAGCTGAAGTGGAAGGCTTATTTCGATGACATGGAAAAGGGCGCGCTGACCGGCCAGGCGACCAGCTGCCGCCACCCGGCTCTCGGCACTCCAGACCTCAACCAGGCGCCGACCCCCGAAGACGGCTACGTGACCTGGCGCAACCCCTTCGTCTACTTCCACTCGATCGTCGACGGAACCGAATGCGCGGGCCGCGACACCGGTCTCGAACAGCTGAGCGCCGACCTCGCCAACGCGAAGAAGACGCCCGCCTTCTCCTACATCGCGCCCAACGTCTGCCACAGCGGCGGCGCCGTGGCCTGCGTGCCCGGCCAGGTGACGGGCCCGGCCGACGCCGAAGAATTCCTCGAGAAGGTGGTCCCGGCGATCACCGCCTCGGAGGCCTACAAGGAAGGCGGGCTGATCGCGATCACCTCCGCCCAGGCGCCGCAGGCGGGCGAACACGCCGACACCAGCGCCTGCTGCCTGTATCCGGCCTATCCGAACGTGCCGCCGGTCGAAGCGGCGGAAGGGACCGTTCCCGGCACGAAAGCGAGCGGCGGCGGCGGCCGGGTCGGGATGCTGTTGATCTCCCCCTACGTCAAGCCCGGCACCGTCGACGAAGAAGGGAAGTTCAACCACTTCACCTTCCTGCTCACCCTCGAGGAGCTGTTCGGACTGGAAAAGCTCGGCTACACCAGCGAAGCGGCGCTGCTCCCCTTCGACGGCACCGTCTTCAACTACGCCGAAGAAACCGAAGAATCGACCACGGTGCCGCGGCGCGCGCGCCGCGGCCTGCTCGGTCGGATCGTCGCCGGGGCGCTCAGTCGAGCAGGATCAGCAGGGCGGTGAGCAGCCCGAGGGCAACCCCGCTCGTCGTCAGGACGGCGAGCGGCCAGCGCTTGCCGCGCAGGAACCGGCCCCGCACCAGCGCCTGCTCGATCGCCGTCGTGTGCGCCGTCCCGTAGGCGATCGCTAGGATGCCCCACAGCGCGAAGCCGACGCCGGCGATGATGTAGGGCCAGCGGGTGGCGCTCTTGTCGAGCTCGGGGACCACCCGGCCGACTCCCAGCGCGACCGCCAGTGCGGTCAGCCCGGTCCGCCACCAGGCCAGCTGCGTTCGCTCGTTGGCCAGGTGCGTGCGACGGGTGGCGTCGACGGCTTCGCTCAGCAGTTGCTCCGTCTCGGTGCGCTCGGCCATCTCCCCGCAAGCATGATGGAGAACGGGCGACCCGCTGTAAACAGCTTGAGACAGGTTTAGCCGGCCGGCTCGCCGCTCGGCAGCGGCCCCTCGCCGCCCTCGCGGATCCCCCAGCGCTCGTGCAGCCGCCGCAGCGGCGCCGGGGCCCACCAGTTCCATTTGCCCAGCAGCTCCATCAGGGAGGGGACTAGGAGGGCGCGGATGACGCTGGCGTCGATCAGCACGGCGAGCGCGGTGCCGACCCCGTTCTCCTTGATGAAGATGATCTTCGAGGTGGCGAAGGCGAGCATCGCGACCGCGAACAGGAGCGCCGCCGCGGTGACGATCCGCCCGGTCCGCTCCAGCCCGATCGCCACGCACTCGCTGTCGGAGGCGCCGTTGTCGCGCGCCTCCTTGATCCGCGAGAGCAGGAAGACGGCGTAGTCGGTGGAGAGGCCGAAGGCGACCGCGAACATCAGGATCGGCATCGTCTGCTCGATCGCCCCCGGGCTCGAATAGCCAAGCAGCCCTTCCAGCCGCCCGTCCTGGAAGACCAGCACTAGCAGCCCGAAGACGGCGCTGAGGTTGAGGAAGTTCATCAGCAGCGACTTCACCGGCAGCACCACCGAGCCGGTCATCAGGAAGAGGATCACCAGGGTGGCGAGGACGACGATCGCCAGGGCGATCGGCAGGTGCCGGCCGAGGCTGGCCTGGAAGTCGACGAAGTCGGCGGTCGCTCCCCCGACCAGGACGGCGCTCCCCGCGGGCGTCGCGAGTTCGCGAATCCGCTTCACGGTCGCCTGGCTGGCATCGGAGGCGAAGGGATGGGCGGAGATCGCCTGGATCGCGGTCACGCCGCTGGCGAGCCGCTGCGGCGGTGCCACCTCGGCGACCCCCGGGACGTGGCGCACCCGCGCCGCCACCGCGGCCGCGGCGCCCGGGCCGCCGCCTTCGACGTCGATCCAGATCGGGGTTTCGTGGTAGGGCGGGAACTCGGAGCTGACGATGTCGTAGGCCTGGCGGGCGCTGGAGGAGCTCGGCAGCACGGTCGGGTCGACGGTGTTGAACCTGATGCCCAGGAAGGGCAGCCCGAGGACGATCAGGAGCAGCGCGCTGAGCGTCGCCACCGGCACCGGGCGGCGCATCACGAAGCGCGAGAGGCGGTACCAGAAGCCGCTCTCGGCGGGCCGGGCGTCGGCCTCGGCGCGGCGCTGCAGGAAGGCGGGTGCGCCGGCGTTGACGCGGCTGCCGAGCAGGGTGAGGACGGCGGGCAGCACGGTGAGCGAGATCAGCGCCGCGAACAGCGCCACCAGGGCGCCGCCCAGCCC
>DASVWP010000276.1:0-9691 GCA_036393155.1 Solirubrobacterales bacterium
ATCTTGCCGAGGGCGGAGTCGCGGGGCAGTTCCGGGTAGCGGTCGGCGACGCGGTTGAAGAGCGGCACCGGGTCGACTTCGTTCAGCGCTTCGGAGTTCGGCGGCAGGGTCTTGTGGTCGTAGCGCTTGTAGAGCAGCGCCTTGACCCGCTGGTATTCGCCGTCGGCGGGGAGGAAGGTGCCGACGTACAGCGCCTTGCCGCTGCCGGTGGAGATCGGGACCAGGCGGTGCAGGACGACGGCGTTGCGGATCGTCCAGGGGAGGATCACGGCGACGATCGCGGCGAGGATCACCGCCGCGCCGGCGAGCGCCGGGCGCCAGCCCCGCCCCGGCCAGAGCCGGATCGCCGCCAGCACCACGAAGGCGGCGGCGACCAGCAGGTACTCCGGCCGGAACATCGCCGTCAGCCCGAACAGGGCGCCGGGGAGGAGCCAGGCCCAGGGCGAGCGCGGGGCGAGCGGCCCGGGCGCGGTCCCGGGCTCCCCGATCCGCGCCGCCCAGAGGAAGGCGAGGACGGCGGCCGGCAGGGTGAGGATCGCCGGCGGCTCGCTCATCAGCTCGCCGGTGGAGTGGATGAAGGCCGGGTAGACGGCGACGGCCGCCGCGGCCATCAGCCCGACCCCCCGCGCCCGGACGACGCTCCCCAGCCGCTCGGCGAGCGCGAAGACGACGAGGATGGCGGCGACCCCGAGCAGCGCCTCGACGATCCGCGCCGTGCCTTCGCGGGCGCCGCCGGTGGCGTAGAAGCTCGCCGCGTAGAGCAGCGGCGCCCCCGGCGACCAGTCGCTGGAGTCGGTGAATTCCGGCCCGCCGAAGCTGCCTTCCTCATACAGCGCCTTGGCCAGGCCGTAGTAGGCGTGGGAGTCGTCGGCGGGGTTGGCGACGGGGTGGACCACCGCGTAGGCGCGCAGGCCGAGGCCGAGGGTGGCGATCAGCGCCAGCGCGACAAGGGTCCGCCGGCCGTAGCGGGCCGGCAGGCCGCGAATCCAGGTGGAGAGGGCGGTCAAGGCCGGCTCAGGCTATCCGGGCGACCGGCTCAAGAACCCGGTCGTCGCGGCCGATCACCCTGCACGACGACTCAGGCTGCCGCGCAGGGCTGGGGGCCGGGGCCGCGAATTCCCTTCGACCAGGATCCACCTCACCACAAGGAGCACCGCATGCGTCGCATCTCCCTGATCCTCACCGGCGCAGTTATCTGCGCCGTCTTCGCCCTCGGCGGCACCGCGTCCGCCCAGGGCACCACCAGCACCTGCACGACCCAGTCGAGCAAGGTGGTCGGCGGCACCGTCAAGGGCAGCCTCTACTCGCGCTACGTCAACTCGGCGCAGAAGGAATACGCCACCTGCGGCTACGCGAAGAAGGCGATGAACAAGGTCATCGCGATGGGCCTCGAGAAGCCGAAGATCGTCCTCGCCTACCGCTGCACCCCCACCGTCGCGATGAGCAACCCGAACAAGGTCGAATACAAGTGCGTCTTCAAAGGCGCCGACTCGGCGATGTACGTGAGGCTGACCTTCACGGTCACCTACAAGCACGGTTAGTCGCAGCTAGACGGCCTCCGAGCGCTGGGAGCGCGGCCGGTCCGGGTCCCTTCCTTGACGGGAGGGGGTGCGGGCCGGCCGCACCGCCCTCGCGCTCCAGGCGAGGCCGACCCCGGCCAGCGCGGCTACCAGCGGCAGGAGCACCAGGACGCGCCGCGGCGAGGCGACCAGGAGGGCGCTGATGCCGGTGATCGCGAGGAGAATCGCCCCCAGCAGCAGCGCCTCCCAGCGCCGCCGCCAGGCCAGCACGGCGAGGCCGAGCAGGCCGAGGAGGACGAGCGCCCACTGCAGGATGCGCCAGGCCGGCGCCCGCATGACGTTGCGGGCGGGGTGGAACCAGACGCGGCCGACCTTCTTCGCCAGGAAGCCGGCGTATTCGAGCGGCGCTTCGCCGATGTCGTCCCAGAGCTGTTCCTTGCCCATCTTCGAGAGCGCCTGGTCGGTTTCCGTCCCCGGGTAGCGGTGGGCGGCGAGCCGCGCGAGGATCTGCTCCAGCCGCAGCTTTTCGGTCGCGTCGGGGGCGAAGAGCTCCGGGTGGCGGGCGACGACTTCCGCGCCGACCCGTTCGGGGTCGCCACCCGAGGGCAGGTAGGTGCCGGCGAACAGGACCTGCCCACCGCCGGTGGAGACGGGCACGAAGCGTTCCAGCGCCACCGCGTTGCGGACCGTCCAGGGCGCCAGAACGACCGCGAGGGCTCCGAGCAGCACGCCCGCCCGCGCCAACGCCGGCCTCCAGTCCTTCCGTTCGCTGTTTGTCGCGCATAGAGCGACAAACAGCGAACGGAAGCCGGGGAGGGCGACCAGAACCGCGATCAGGACCGAGACCGCGAGGTACTCGGGGCGGGTCAGGCTGAGCGCTCCGAGCAGCGCGCCCGGCAGCAGCCAGGCAAGCGGCCCCTCGCGTTCGCGAGCCCACAGCACCGCCAGCACCGACCCAGAGAGCAGCGTCGCCGCCAGCGGCTCGCTCATCAGCATCCCCTGGTACTCGAGCAGCGCCGGAAAAATTGCCACCGCCAGAGCCCCGAGCAGCGCGGGCCAGAAGTCAGCGCCGGCAGCGCCCGTCGCCGCGCCGACCTCACCTGAACCGGGTCGGTGGGGCGACGGGCGCACGACCACCCTCGTCAGTCGCCTTCCCAGCAGATACGTGAACAGCACGGAGAGCGTTCCCACGACTGCCAGCACCACCCGCGCCAGCCGTTCGTGGACCCCGCCGGTCGCCTCGTAGAGACCGGCGACGAAGAGGGGCAGGCCGGGGGAGTAGTTCGTGGAGGGCTGGGTCGCCCGCGGTCCGACGGTGAACCCGTTGCCCTCGTCCAGGTTGGCGGCGATCGCCGCGTAGGCGGCGGCGTCGTAGACGGGGGGCCGGCCGTCCCAGGCTTCCCCGAGCCGCAGGCCGAGCCCGAGCAGGAGGACCGCGACCAGGGCGGCGAGGCCCGCCCGGCCGCCGTGGCGCGCCGCCAGGCCGCTCACCGACCGTCCCCAGGCCTTGCTCGCCGCGCGCTCACGAAGCCGATGCTATGGCGCTGGCAAGCGCCGCCGGGCCCGCCCGCCATCCCACCCGTCAACTAAGCTGCCGCGACTTATGCGAATCCTCATCCTCGGGGGCGACGGCTATCTGGGCTGGCCCACGGCGCTTCGGTTCTCGGCCCGCGGGCACGAGGTCTCGGTCGTCGACAACTTCAACCGCCGCCGCTGGCACACCGAACACGGCACCGCCTCGCTGACCCCGATCGCCGATCTGGAGACGCGGATCGAGGCCTGGCGTGAGGTCTCCGGCGAGCAGATCCGCCTGTACACGGGCGCGGTCGAGGACGGCGACTTCCTCGAAGAGGTGGTGGCCGAGACGCTGCCCGAGGTGGTCGTCCACTACGGCCAGCAGGCCTCGGCGCCCTACTCGATGCTCTCCCGCGAGCGCGCGGTCGAAACCCAGCACGCGAACGTGATCGGCAACCTCAACCTGCTGTTCGCGATCCGCGACCACGTCCCCGACTGCAACCTGGTCAAGCTCGGGACGATGGGCGAGTACGGCCAGCCCGACATCGACATCGAGGAGGGCTACATCGAGATCGAGCACAAGGGGCGGCGCGACACGCTGCCGTTCCCGAAACTGCCCGGCTCGCTGTACCACTGCTCGAAGGTCCACGACTCGACCAACATCCACTTCGCCTACCGCACCTGGGGCCTGCGCGCCACCGACCTCAACCAGGGCGTCGTCTACGGCATCGAGACCGAGGAGACCGCCCGCGACGAGCGCCTGATCACCCGCTTCGACTACGACGAGCTGTTCGGCACGGTGCTCAACCGCTTCTGCGTGCAGGCGGTGGTCGGCCACCCGCTGACCGTCTACGGCAGCGGCCACCAGACCCGGGGCTTCCTCAACATCCGCGACACCCTGCAGTGCGTCGAGCTGGCCGCCCTCAACCCCGCCGAGCGGGGCGAGTTCCGCGTCTTCAACCAGTTCACCGAGCAGTTCTCGGTCCTCGAGCTGGCGCAGCTGGTCAAGCAGGCCGGCGAGCAGCTCGGCTACTCGGTCAAGGTCGACCACGTCGAGAACCCGCGGGTGGAGAAGGAAGAGCACTACTACAACGCGATCCACACCAAGCTGCTCGACCTCGGCCTGCAGCCGACGCTCCTCGGCGAGGAGCTGGTCGAGTCGATCATCCACGCGATCGAGCGCTACAAGGGCCACGTGATCGAGTCGGCGATCGACCCCCGGACGCGCTGGAACCCGGCCAAATCGCCTGCAGGCCAGGCGTAGCGGGCGCCACCGCGCAGCGCCCCCGCGGGCGGCTGGCGGACCTCTCCCCACTGGTACCATCGCTGCTCCGATGAGAGCTGCCGACGCGCTGATGAAATCGCTGCAGGCCGAGGGCGTCGCCAACGTCTTCGGGATCCCCGGCGGGGCCAACCTGCCGACCTACGACGCGCTCGTCGACGCCGACTTCCGGCACGTCAAAACCCGCCACGAGCAGGGCGCCGGCCACGCCGCCGAGGGCTACGCGCGGGCCTCCGGGCGGGTCGGCGTGGCCCTCGCCACCTCCGGGCCCGGCGCGACCAACCTGATCACCGCGATCGCCGACGCGATGCTCGACTCGACGCCGACCGTCTTCATCACCGGCCAGGTGCGCACCGAGCTGATCGGCACCGACGGCTTCCAGGAGGCCGACGTCCTCGGCGCCACGCTGCCCTTCGTCAAGCACTCCTTCCAGGTCACCGACCCGCGGCAGATCCCCGAGTACGTCCACGAGGCCTTCCACCTCGCCTCGACCGGGCGGCCGGGGCCGGTGCTGGTCGACGTGCCGCAGGACCTCTCGCGTGCCGACATCGACTACGAGCCGCGCACCGAGCCGGTCGACCTGCCCGGCTACAAGCCCTCCACCGACGGCAACATCAAGCAGATCCGGATCGCCGCCAAGGCGCTGGCCAACGCGCGCCGGCCGATCCTCTACACCGGCGGCGGCGTGGTCAACGGCAACGCCTCCGAGGAGCTGCGCGAGCTGGCGGCCTCCGACCGCTTCCCGGTCACCTCGACGCTGATGGGCCTCGGCGCCTTCCCGGCCTCGCACGAGCACTGGCTCGGGATGCTCGGGATGCACGGCACCTTCACCGCCAACTACGCGATGGACAAAGCCGACCTGATCGTCAACATCGGCGCCCGCTTCGACGACCGGATCACCGGCAAGCTCTCCGAGTTCGCCCCGCACGCGAAGGTGATCCACATCGACATCGACCCGGCCGAGATCTCGAAGAACGTCGGTGCCCACATCCCGATCGTCGGCGACGTCAAGCAGGTGCTGCCGAAGCTGACGCGCGAGTACCGGGCGCTGCAGACCGACTCCTCGCGCCTCGATGCCTGGTGGGACATGCTGCGCGGCTGGCAGCGCGAGCACCCGCTCTTCTACGAGCCCGGCAAGGACGGCGAGATCAAGCCCCAGTTCATGGTCGAGGCGATGCACCGGGCGACCCAGGGCGACGCGATCGTCACCTCCGACGTCGGCCAGCACCAGATGTGGGCGGCGCAGTACTACGGCTTCGAGAAACCGCGCCGCTGGATCAACTCCGGTGGCCTGGGGACCATGGGCTTCGGCCTGCCGGCGGCGATCGGCGCCAAGGTCGCCTGCCCCGAGGAGGCGGTGGTCTGCCTGGCCGGTGACGGCAGCCTGATCATGAACATCCAGGAGCTCGCGACCTGCGTCACCGAGGACATCCCGGTCAAGGTCTTCCTGATGAACAACGGCTACATGGGCATGGTCCGCCAGTGGCAGGAGCTGTTCTGGGACCGCCGCTACAGCGCGGTGGACAACGGCACCAGCCCCGACTGGGTGAAGCTGGCCGAGGCCTTCGGGGCCACCGGCATGCGCTGCGAGAGCTCCGACGACCTCGAGGAGACGATGGTCAAGGCGCTGGAGACCGAGGGCCCGGTGCTGCTTGACGTCCGCGTCGCCCCGGAGGAGAACTGCTACCCGATGATCCCGCCCGGCAACGCCGCCCGCGACATGGTCGAGGCGCCCGGCCTGAGGACGGTCAGCTGATGGAGGCCGGGACCCCGCAGGCGGTGCGCCTCGAGGACCTGCACGTCCCCGGGCAGCTGAGCGGCCGCAAGCACATCCTCTCGATCCTGGTCGAGAACAAGCCCGGCGTGCTGGCCCGCGTCGCCGGCCTCTTCTCCCGCCGCGGCTTCAACATCGACACGCTCGCGGTCGGGCCGACCGACGACCCCAGCGTCTCGCGGATCACCCTGACGCTGGACGGCGCCGTGCACCCGATCGACCAGGTGACCAAGCAGCTGCACAAGCTGGTCAACGTGCTGAAGATCCGCGACATGGAGCCGGAGGACACGGTGGCGCGCGAGATGGCGCTGTTCAAGGTCTCCTCGGCGGTCGAGAACCGGGCCGAGATCATCCAGTTCGCCGAGATCTTCCGGGCCAAAATCGTCGACGTCGCCCGCCGCACGATGACCATCGAGGTCACCGGCTCCGCCGACAAGATCGAGGCCTTCGAGCGCATGGTGCGCCCGCACGGCCTCGTGGAAATGGTGAGGACCGGAGAGATCGCAATCGCGAGAGGCTCCGACTGAGTCTCGGCGCGGCCCTCGAGGCGTTGCCCGGCCGCATCGCGGCGGGACTCGAGGAGGCACTGAAGCGCGGCCGGCGGACGCTGGTCAGCGTCACCGCGGAAGTCGACGTCGCCGATCCCTGTGCGGCGGTGTTCGCTTCGCGGCTGGCGTCCGATCGCTGGTTCTGCTGGGAGCAGCCGGACCGGGAGTTCGCCCTGGCCGGACTTGGGGTCGCCCATGAGGCCGCCTCCCGAGGGGAGGGGCGGTTCCGCGACGTCGCCGAGGAGGCGGCCCGGATCGGCCGCGACGCGGTTCTCTACGAGCCGCCCGGGTTGCCCGCCGGTGCCGGCCCCGCCTGGCTCGGCGGCTTCGCCTTCGCTCCCGACGGGGGCGGCTCGCCGACCTGGTCCTCCCTGGCGCCCGGCTCGCTGGTCCTGCCCGAGCTCTCGCTCTGCCGCAGCGGCAAGCGGACCTTCCTCACCGTCAACGCGATCGCCGGCCCCGGAGCCGACGCCGAGCGCCTCGCCGCCGGCGCGGTGGCGCGGGTCGCCGCCCTGCGCGCCGAGGTGCCGCTGCCGATGCTCGACCCGCAGCCGGTCGCAGCGCCGACGATCCGCAGCGCCCGCACCCCGGGCGAGTTCGAAGACGCCGTCTCGGCGGCGACCGAGCGGATCGAAGCGGGGGAGATGAGCAAGGTCGTCCTGGCCCGCGAGGTGGTCGTCACCGCCGCTGCGGCCTACGACCCGGCGGCGATCTTCGGCGCCATGCGCGAGCAGTTCCCGGCCTGTTTCTGCTTCTGCTGCGGCACGCCCCAGGCGGCCTTCATCGGCGCCAGCCCGGAGCTGCTGATCCGCCGCTCGGGCGCCGGCGCCTCCACTGTCGCCCTCGCCGGCTCGACCCGGCGCAGCTCCGACCCGGCGGTCGACGACCACCTCGGCGAGCAGCTGCTGCGCAGCGACAAGAACCGGCGCGAGCAGCGGATCGTCGCCGAGCGGATCGTCCGCGCCCTGCGGCCCCACGCGGTCTGGGTGGAGGCGGCGCCGGAGCCGGAGATCGTCAAGGTGGCGAACATCCAGCACCTGGCGACGCCGGTGATCGCCCAGCTGGCCGAGCCGCACTCGGCGATCGAGCTGGCCGGCCTGCTGCACCCGACCCCGGCGGTGGGAGGGGAGCCCTGGCCCGCCGCCGCCGCCGCGATCTCCGACCTGGAGGGGATGGACCGCGGCTGGTACGCGGCGCCGGTCGGCTGGATGGACGCGACCGAGGACGGCGAGTTCTGCGTCGCCCTGCGCAGCGCCCTGCTGCGCGACCGCGAGGCCCACCTGTTCGCCGGCGTCGGCGTCGTCGCCGGGTCCGACCCCGCAGCGGAGCTGGCCGAGACCGAGGTCAAGCTCCAGGCGCTGCTGCCTCTCGTGGCCGAATAGGTAAGAATTCCCGCGTGATCCGTCGCCTGGGAGGCGTCTTGGCCGTGACGTGCGCGCTCGTGGCGCCGCTCGCCGGTGGCGCGTCGGCGGCGGCTCCCGCCGGACCAAGGTTGAGCTTCTTCCGGTTCGGGGATTCAGGCGTCCAGATCGTCACCTCGAATGCCTCTGGCGCCGAACAGCGCGTTGTCGTGGACCCGCGCGATGGCGACCCGATTCCGTTGGGTCCCCCCGCCTGGTCCGCAAACGGGGGCCGTTTCGCCTTCCCGGGCGTTACTCAAGACAGGCGTGACTCCGTCGCCGGTGTCTTCCTCGCCGACGCAGACGGCGGGAATGTCGCCCTGGTGGCTGGTACCGAAAACGGCCGGGACCCCGTGCTGTCGCCTGACGGCCACACGCTGGCCTTCACCCGGGTGCGTGGTCGCCAGCGACCACTCCCGGGCGGCGCCAGCGAAACCGTCTACCACAGCGTCTCGATTTGGATCGTCCGTATCGGCAGCGGCAGGGCCCGGCAAATCACGCCGTGGCGCAACGGGCTCTCCGAGTACCCCTCCTCGTTCAGCCCGAACGGCTCCCTCCTCGCCGTCTCGCGGGTGCGCTCGCGAGGGATCGCACGGGCCCACTACTCCGCGCTGGCGGTCCACCTCGACGGATCCGGGGCCGGTCTCCTTGCCAACAACGCGACTGAACCGAAGTACTCGCCGGACGGCAGGCATCTTGCCCTGATAACCGTGGAACGCCCCCGGCGCGTGATACCGAGGCTTCACCTCTCGTTCACCCCCACCGATCTCGCCGTCGCGAATGCCGACGGCTCCGGACGCACCCAGCTGACCAACACGGCCAAGGCGATCGAGGGCGAACCGAGCTGGGATCCTTCGGGAGAGCGGCTTGTCTACTCCCGGCACGGCATTGGACCTTCGATGGGAGGCAGCGAATCCATCCTGGAGGTAAACGCCGACGGCACCTGCCCGACGCGGGTCATCTCCGAGCGGAAGGACATCGTCCGAGGGGTGTCCTGGCAGCCGGGGGCCGGGCGCGAAGCGCCTCCGCTCGCCTGCTGAAGGTCTACTCGACGCCGCGCAGCGCTTGCAGGACCTGAACGGTGGCCCGGCGGTGGGCCTCGACGTTGGCCTGCCGGTCCGTCCTCACCTCGATCAGGCCGGTGCCCGCGGCAAGCGCCTCGGGGAGCTCGGAGAGCGACTCCAGCCGCCGGTGAGGGAGGTCGAAGAGCGCGGCGACGCGGGCCGTCTCCAGGCCGCGCGGAGTGCCGAACAGGGTCTCGAACTCCCCGGGCTCGAGGACTCCCTCCTGGGGCAGGAAGTGGAAGATGCCGCCGCCGCCGTTGTCGATGACGAGGATCCGCACCGGGGTCTCCACCTCACGCAGGGCCGCCAGGCCGCCGATGTCGTGCAGGAGGCCGAGGTCCCCGGTCACGATGGTGACCGGCCGGCCGCTCGCCTTGGCGGCGCCGATGCCGGAGGAGATCAGGCCGTCGATCCCGTTGGCGCCGCGATTGCAGAGGAACAGCGCGTCGGTCGCCTCCGCCGCCAGGAAGGACTCCTGGTCGCGGATCGGCATGCTGGACGCCGTGTAGACGAGGTCGCCGTCGCGATGGGCGCGGCCGAGCGCGAGGTGCAGGGCGGGCTCGGTGATCGGGTCCGCCGCGCTCAGGG
>DASVWP010000277.1:0-21619 GCA_036393155.1 Solirubrobacterales bacterium
CCTGGCCGCGGACACCGTCGCCGGCGTGGCCCAGCAGGTCGGGGATCTTGTAGACGCCGGCGGCGCCGATGATCGGCGTCGCCAGCAAGAAGGCGTAGCGGGCGGCGTCGTCGTTGGAGAGCCCGGTCATCAGGCCGCCGCCCATCGTGATCCCCGAGCGCGAGATGCCGGGAATCAGCGCCAGGGCCTGCGCGGTGCCGATCGCGAAGGCCCGTTTGAAGCTCATCCTCGAGATCCGGCTGTCGACGTCGCCCTTGTAGTCGCCGGCGCGCGGCGGCCGCCGCCGCAGGCGCTCGAAGGCCAGCAGCAGGATGCCGTTGACGATCAGGAACAGCGCCGCCGCCTCCGGCGAGGCGAAGAGCGTGCGCAGCTTGTGCTCCAGCGCGACGCCGAGGATCCCGGCCGGGATCGTGCCGACGACGATCACCCAGGCGAGGCGGGCGTCGGCGTCCGCCGTGGTCGCCCGGCCGCGCAGCGAGCGGACGAAGCCGTGGAAGATCCGTTTCCAGTCCTCGAGGAAGAAGAAGAAGAGGACCAGCGCCGTGGCGCAGTGGGTGGCGACCAGGAAGGCGAGGAAGAATTCGTCGTTCTGGTGGATGTTCCAGCCCAGCAGCTTGGGCAGGATCACCGCGTGGCGGAGGCTGGAGATCGGGAACGGCTCGGCGATCCCCTGGAGCGCGCCCATGATGATCGCCTGCAGGTAGGTGATCGGTTCCACGTCGCCGCGACCCTATTCGCTCTGCCTGACGGCGTGGGGTGAGAAGCGGTTAATAACCCGCCGGATGGCGGACCACGAAGCCTTCGGGCGAGTCGACCCAGGGGTAGTGCCAGCGCGGGCCGGGGCCGCCGACGGTGTCGAAGGCGATGCCCGCGATCACCATCCAGGCGTGTTCGGCGTTGGCGTAGACGGTGATCCACTGACCCGGGCCGGGTTCGCCCCAGGTCTCCAGGCCGGTCGAGTCGAGCGGGCTTTCGAGGAAGCCGCCGCCGTGCAGGGCGAAGCTGACCGCGCCCGAGCAGTCGTAGCCGGAGGATTCGAAGGAGCCGTGGCCGCCGCCCCAGATGTAGGGGGTGGTGGCGATCGAGTTGGCGGCGGCGATCGCGTCCTGGACCGCCTGCGGCGCGGCGGCGGGGGCGCTGGCCTCGCTTTCGCTGATCACGTGCGCCATCTGCCCGGGGCTGAGCGGCGGCGGCATGATCCCGGTCGTCGCTTCGCCGCCTTCGGAGGCGATCTGTTCGGAGATCGCGGAGAGGTTGTCGCTGAGCGCCTGTTCGCGCGACTCCAGGGATTCCAGGGCTGCGCGGCGCTGCGCCTGCGCTTCCTTCAGTTCGGCGAACCGCGCCTCGGCTTCTTCGCGGGCGGCGGCGACTTCGCGCTCCGTGGCGGCGATTTCGTCGCGGGCCTGCTGGACTTCGGCGCGGTGGTTGGCGAGGTGGGAGACCGCTTCGGTGACTTCGTCGCGCAGCGTCTTCACCCGTTCGACGACCGCGTCGTCGTAGCTCTGGATCCGGTTCAGGTATTCGGTCCGGGCCGACATCTGGGCCCAGTTTTCGGATTCGAGGATCGCGTTGAGCACGTCCGGCGAGCCCGACTCGTAGATCGCGACCAGGCGGTCGCGCAGGACGCCGAGGGCGCGGCCGAGCTCTTCGCGGACCGCTTCCAGGTGTTCCCTTTCCTTGTCGAGAGCCGCCGTGGCGCGTTCCAGCTCGCCCTGCTTTTCGGCCAGTTCGGCCTCCACCGCCGCCTGCTTCTGGCGCAGCGCCGAGACTTCGCCGATCATCGAGTCGATCGCCCGGTTCTGTTCGGCGATCGTTTCCGCCAGCGCGCTCTGGTGCGCCTGCACCCCTTCGAGCTTTTCCTTCGTCGCTTCCATCTTTTCCTGCGGGGTCGCCGCAGGCGCGCTGCCGGCCCAGCTCGCGGCGAGCGCGCAGAGCGCTGCCAGCAGCAGCGCCGCCAGGGTCAGCGCGCGTCGCCTGGCCGCGCCGGAAGTGGTGTGAGAAGAGAAGGCCTGCATCGATCGGGACCGGGTCCGCAAATCGAACCCAGCCGGCGACGAGCAGGCTAGCGGAGATCGGCCCTAATTGTTAGGAGTTGCTAATAACCTGCAACTTCCCTTGCAAATAGGCACATTCGGCAGGACTTCGAAGCGCCCCACCGACGGGCCGATTCGCCGCTCCAGGCGGCGAATCGGTCCCGGGGACGGAAGCTCAGCCGAGCAGCTTGGCCTTCGCTTTGTCGAACTCCTCCTGGCTGAGGGCGCCCTTTTCCCGCAGCTCGTTGAGTTTGTGGAGTTCGTCGGCCGCCGTGCCGGTGTGGGCCTGCTGGCGGACGTATTCGTCGAAGTGCTTTTTCGCGTCGGCCTGGGCTTTGATCGTGCGGTCCCGCATCCCGGCCCCGCGGGCGATCAGGTAGATGAGCGCGGTCAGGAACGGGATGAAGACGAGGAACAGCACCCAGACGGCCTTCCACCATCCCGACAGCTCGTGATCACGGAAGAGGTCGGTGAGGATCGTGATCAGGATCCAGATCCAGATCACGAAGAAGAAGATCTCCAGCGCGAAGAGGAGCAGTTCCCCGAAGCTGATGTTTGCGAGCGGCAAGGTGCTTCCTTTCTCTGGTGGGCATCACGGCGCCTGACCTGAGGTCATATTCCGCACGCTAGCCCCGCCCCCTGCCCTGGGGCATCCGTAGTTTTCTGACTCTCTTCAGGCGCTGCCGAGGCGCATCGAGAACAGCACGATCGCCACCGAGGTGGCGAGGTTGAGGCTGGAAACACCCGCTTTCATCGGGATCGCCACGCGGGCGTCGGCGCGCTCGCGGAGCTCGCCGCTGAGCCCGTGCCGCTCGGTGCCGAAGGCCAGGACCGCCCGCTCCGGGATCAGCCCCGGATGGATCTCCTCCCCCTCGGGATCGACCGCGAGCAGCGGCCGGTCGCTCTCCGGCAGCGCCTCGATGCCGGCGACCGGGAGCGCGAAGTGCAGGCCAGCGGCGCCGCGCACCGCGTCGGGATACCAGGGGTCGTTCTCCCCGGTGGTGAGCACCGCCGCGGCGTCCGCCGCCGCGGAGACGCGGATGCAGGCGCCGATGTTGCCCATGTTGCGCGGCTGCTCGAGCAGCACCACCGGAGCCGGCCGCGGGTCGGCGAGCGTCGCCGCGACGTCGACCGCGGGCCGCTTGGCGATCGCCACCACCCCGGTCCGCGGGACCAGCGGCACGACGTCGGCCAGGGTCGCCTGGTCGACCTCGCGCACGCGGGGCGCCAGCGAGCCGGCGAGGTCGGGCGCGAGCTCGCTCGCCAGCTCCTCGAGCCGCGGCGGGTCCACGGCGACCGCCTCGAGGAGCTCGGCGCCGAATCGCAGGGCGTGCTTGAGGGCGTGGAAGCCCTCGACGACGGTCAGCTCCGGGTCGCGCCTGGCGGTGCGGAAGCGGACGACGAGCTCGTGCTCTTCGCGGCCCATCGGGGCATCTTGACTGCCGCGCCCGCCGTGACGCCGCGTGGGCGCCGCCTACTCGGGCTCGGGCGCCGTGACCAGCCGATCGCGCCCGGCCTCCTTGGCCACGTAGAGAGCCACGTCGGCCTGCCCGATCAGGTCGTCCGGGGTCTCGGAGAATCGCCAGCGCGCCAGGCCGGCCGAGCAGGTCTGGTCGCCAGGGGTCGCGGCCCGCAGCCGTTCGACGACAGCCTCCGCCGCCTCGAGCTCGGTATCCGGGAGCAGGACCAGGAACTCCTCGCCGCCGAAGCGGACGATCGTGTCCTCGGCCCGCAGCGCGTCGTCCCAGGCGCGGGCGCACCGGCGCAGCACCTCGTCGCCGGCCAGGTGGCCGTGGGCGTCGTTGAAGGCCTTGAAGCGGTCGATGTCGATCAGGGCCACGCAGAGCGGCGTCCCCTGGCGCCGGGCGCGGGCCATCTCCCGCGGCAGCTGGGTGTCGAGGACGCGGCGGTTGGGCAGCCCGGTGAGGGCGTCGCTGTCGGCCAGCCACTGCACCTCGGCCAGCAGGTCTTCGCGTTCGCCCTCGATCCGTTTCAGCTCCGTGATGTCGGTCGAGCGGGCGTAGACGAGGCCCTCGTCCCTCGCCACCGTCGAGCTCGAGCGCAGCCAGTGCCAGCTGCCGTCCCTGGCCCGCACGCGGGTCTCCAGGCTGTAGGAGGGCACGCCGCGGAACAGTTCCAGCGTCTCGCGCCGCGCCCGCTCGCGGTCCGCGGGGTGGGTGATGTCGAGCAGCGATTTGCCGCGCAGCTCCTCGGCGTCGTAGCCGAGCAGGCGTTCCCAGGCCGCGTTCACGTCGACGCACCGGCCCTCGAAATCCATCGTGCAGAGCATGTCGTTGGAGAGCTCGAAGAAGCGCTGGGCACGCTGGGCGGCGCGGGCGCGGGCGCGGACCACGGCGCCGGTCAGAACCATGACCACGCTCAGCGAGACCGCGGCGAAGATCCAGCGGGTGAGCGCCGAGTACCCGCCCGCGCTGTCGCTGACGTAGATCCCCGCGGTTGCCAGCACCGTCGCGGCCAGGACGAGGAGGGCGCCGGCGACGAGCAGGAGGCCGACCGCCCGGGCCTCGGAGTGGCCCGGGGACCTGATCGCCTGTTGTCGCGTTGTGCTCGCCACTGCGAGAGGCATCGACCCCAGGCGCCGCGGCTTTAGAGGCTGTCTCAAAACTCGCGTGTGCGGCTGGCTGGTGCGGGGCCGAGCGGGGGTAGGACGCAGGGAGGCCGAATGGCAGAGCCATTTGGCCAACCGAGGACGCCGCCCCGCGAAGTGTCCCGTGCCGCCAGGCGTGCGCGGGAGTTTTGAGACAGCCTCTTAGCTTCGGACCACCTCGAACTGGCCCATCAGGCCGTGGTCCTCGTGGTCGAACATGTGGCAGTGGAGGATGAACTTGCCGGTGTAGTCGGAGAAGTGGCCGGCGAGGAGGATCCGTTCCCCGGGGAAGACGAAGAAGGTCTCCTTGAGGCAGTCTTCCCAGGGCGGGGGCGGCTTGCCGTTGCGCGAGAGCAGGTACCAGTCGGTGTGGTGCAGGTGCATCACGTGGGCCACCGAGGTCTTGTTGACGACTTCCCAGGTCTGGGTCGTGCCGAGGACCGGGAAGGCGTCGGCGCGGGCCGGGTTGAAGGTCCTGCCGTTGAGCAGCCAGGTGGTCCTGAAGAGACCGCCGATCGAGATCACCCAGCGGTGGTCGGGCTGCCGGCTCACCCTGCGGGTCCAGGCCGGCAGCGGCCGCAGGTGGCGCGGGATCCGGGTGCGGTCGGGCTGGCGGGCCGAGTCGACCCGGAACTGCATCAGCGCCCCCGCGTAGCAGTGCGAGCCTTCCGGGTTGCGACCGGCGTGGCGGGCGCTGCTGCGCAGCTCGACCGCCTCCCCCCGCGCGCTCGCGAAGTCGACGATCGCCTCGACCCGCTCGGCCGGCCCGAGGAGGATCCGCTCGCGGCGGACCGGCCGCGGCATCAGGCCGCTGTCGGTGGCGATCTGGACCATCGGGGCGCCGTTGGAGAGGTGGAGGTCGTAGCTGCGGAACCCGGAGACGTTGAGGATCCGCAGCCGGTAGCGGCAGGCCTGCACGCGGTGGTGCGGGATCACCGCGCCGTTGACCAGCACGGTGGTGCCGAGGACGCCGTCGCCCGGGGGCTGCTGCCCCTTGAACGGGTCGGTGAGCTGGTTGTGGCGGTCGAAGCTGCGGTCGGCGATCATCAGCGGGAGGTCGCGATCGCCCCGCGGCAGCGGCAGCCCGGCGTCGAGCTCGTCGTCGATGATGAACATCCCCGCCAGGCCGCGCCAGCTGTGCGCGGCGGTGCGGTCGAGGCGGTGGTCGTGGTACCAGCGGAAGGACGCCCGCGAGGGACGGCCGTCCTCCCTCAGGTCGTAGACGTAGGTTTTCCGCTCGCCCGGGGAGATCAGCAGGTCGTTGCCCGACTGGCGGGGAGTCAGCCCGCGCGGGACATGGCAGTAGTAGGAGTAGGGCTGGCTCCTGGTCAGCCCGCCCGGCTGGCCGTCGAACTGGGTGCGGTTGTGCCCGCCGTGCAGGTGGACCGTGAGCTCACCGGCGCCGGCCGGCAGCTCGTGGTCGAAGGTGACCGTCGTGCGGTGCCCGGCCGGGCGACGGATCGTCGGGCCGGGGAAGCTGCCGCCGTAGGTCCAGAGCCTCGTCTTGGGGCCGCGGAGGATCTGCGCCTCGGCCTCGCGGATCGGGATGTGCAGGTGGGAGTCGGTGAGGACCGGCGGGATCGGCAGCCGCTCGCGAAACGGCACCGCGGCGAGCGCCGGCGGCGCCTCCGGCTCCAGCGACAGCAGGCCGCCGCGGCCCCGCCCGGGCCCGACCAGCGCCAGGGCACCGCCGCCCAGGGCGCCGAGGAATGCTCGGCGCCCCAGGCGTCTGGCCGATGACTCCTCCCCAGACGTCGCTAGCTACCGCTCGGCAGGACCGTAATCTGGCCGTGCATCCAGGGGTGGACGGCGCACATGAAGTACAGCGTCGTGCCCGCGGTGGCGGTCACCTGCTGGACGATCGAGGCCTTCGGCTTTTCGCCGGTGAACCAGGAGTCGCCCTTCTTGCTGATGGTGCCCATCGTGCTCCAGCCTTCCGGGCCGGCTTCCACCGGGTTGTACTTCGGCGGTTCTTTGCCGTTGGTCCCGTGCCAGTGGGCGATGGCCATGCAGATGTGCTTCGGCGTGAAGCAGTCGTGGCGCTGGTTGCCGGTCTTCGGGATCGAGCCCTTGGTGACCAGCGAGAAGGTGTGCGGGCCGACCTGTTTGGGGTTGGTTTCGTTGAGGACTTCGAGGTAGTCGCCCTGGTCGACCGATTCCGGGGCCACGAACTTCAGCTTCCCCTTTTCGAGGACGATGTGGACGGTGTCCACCTTGGCCCCGGGCGGCGGCGTGGTGCCGGCGCCGGTCGCGAGACCGGGGATGACGAGAACGGCGGCCGCCGCCAGCGCGACGGCCAGTGCCAGGGCCCGCACCCGCAGCGGGCGAAGGAACGAGATTCGCAAGAGGTGCCTTTCTTCGATTGGACTCGGCAACTTCCCAGAGGTTGCCCGAGCGCCGCAAGGTATTGAGAGCACTCGGCGAGTTCAACACAATCCCACGGTCGTACCGGATATTCGTGGTATTACATCCGCGGTAGCCCCTACCGCCTGTCAGCGCGCTGACCATGCTTGCCTATCTCCACACCTGTTACCGAATCGGCGACATCGATCGCTCGGTCGCCTTCTACGAGAAGCTGGGCTTCGAGGAGGCGGGACGGATGCCGATCGGCGAGGAGGCGATCAACGTCTTCATGAACCTGCCGGGCGAGAACCCGGTCCTCGAGCTGACCTACAACCACGGCGTCGACTCCTACGAGCTCGGCACCGGCTACAACCACATCGCCCTCGCCGTCGACGACCTCGACGCCACCCTGGAGCGCCTCGCGAGCCTCGGCATCGACCCCGAGAAGCCGCCCTACCGCCCCGGCGGGCGCACCGAGGGCCACCGCATCTGCTTCGTGCGCGATCCGGACGGGTACCGGATCGAGCTGGTCGGGGAGTAGGGGTCGGCGGGACCCGTACGTTCATAGGTCGGTGCCGGGGAGGCCCCCACTCCCGTCTCTGCAGGGACTTGCCCCCAGCCCCTGGAGAGCTTGGGTTTCGGGGCCGCTCTGCCACGGCGGCCAGTGGAGCGACGGTGCCTTTACCCAAGCAGGAGTAAGCTGCTCGGCGGCGCGCCGGGAAGCCTGGTCGGCAAAAGGATCGACCATGGGCCAAACCACCGCCACCTCCTCCAGACGCTCCCCCGCCAAGGGACGCGCCGTCCACCGTCCCCGCTCCGCCAACCTGCTGGCGCTCGCCGCGCTCGGGGTGGTGTTCGGCGACATCGGGACGAGCCCGCTGTACGCGATGCAGGCGGTCTTCACCGGCGACCACCCCGTCCGGGCGACCACGGCGGACGTCTACGGGGTGATCTCGCTCGTCGGCTGGTCCCTGACGCTGATGGTCTCGGTCAAGTTCGTCCTCTTCATCATGCGGGCGAACAACGAGGGCGAGGGTGGGGTGATGGCCCTGTACGCCCTGGTGCGGCGGGCAACCGTCGAGCGCAGCTCGGTGAAGGTCGCGCTGCTCAGCGCCGGCGTCGTCGGGGTGGCGCTGTTCTTCGCCGACGCGATGATCACGCCGGCGATCTCGGTCCTGTCGGCGGTCGAAGGCGTCGAAGTGGCGGCGCCGAGCCTCTCCTCGATCGTCCTCCCGTGCACGATCGGGGTGCTGGCGTTCCTGTTCGCGATCCAGCGTCACGGAACGGCGGCAATCGGGCGCCTGTTCGCGCCGGTCATCGGCCTCTGGTTCGCCGCGCTGGCGGCCGCCGGGATCGCGGAGATCCTCCGCAACCCCGCGGCGCTGCGGGGCCTGCTGCCCTCCTACGCCGTCGAGTTCTTCGCCAACCACCCGGGGACGGCGTTCCTCTCCCTCGGGGCCGTCGTCCTGGTCTTCACCGGCGCCGAGGCCCTCTACGCCGACATGGGCCACTTCGGGCGGCCGGCGATCAGCCGGGCCTGGTTCTTCGTCGCCTTCCCGGCCCTGATGCTCAACTACATCGGCCAGGCCTCGCTGATCCTCGGCCACCCCCACGCGGTCTCCAGCCCCTTCTATCTACTGCTGCCGGAATGGTCGCGCGGGCCGATGATCGTGCTGGCGACCTGCGCCACCCTGATCGCCTCCCAGGCGGTCATCTCCGGCGCCTTCTCCGTGACCCGGCAGCTGGTCCAGCTCGGCTTCCTGCCCCGGATGACGATCAGGCACACCTCGCCCGAGACGATCGGCCAGGTCTACCTGCCGGCCGTCAACTGGGCCCTGTTCGTCCTGGTCGTCGGCCTCTGCCTCGGCTTCGGCTCCTCGGGGAAGCTGGCGACGGCCTACGGGATCGCGGTGATGGGCACGCTGCTGATCGACTCCACGCTCTTCCTGGTCGTCGCCCGCAAGCTCTGGCGCAAGCCGCGCTCGATCGTCGCCCTCGGCGTCGCCGGGTTCGTCGCGCTCGACCTCCTCTTCCTCGCCGCCAACCTGCCGAAGATCGCCACCGGCGGCTGGTTCCCGATGCTGGTGGGGATGGTGGTCCTGCTGCTCCTCACGACCTGGCACCGCGGGCGGGAGCTCGTCACCGCGGAGCGGATCCGCGCCGAGGGCGCCCTGCCGGACTTCATCGACGAGATGCACCGGAAGGCGCCGCCGACGCGAATCGAAGGGACCGCGGTCTTCCTCAACCCCTCGAAGGAGACCACGCCGCTCGCCCTTCGCGTCGCCCAGACGCGGCTGCGGGCGGTGCCCGAAGAGGTCGTGATCCTGACGGTCGACATCCAGAACGTGCCGACCGTCGCCGACGAGGACCGCGCTGAGCTCGACTACCTGGGCGACCCCGACGACGGCTTCTCGCACCTGACGCTGCGCTACGGCTACCAGGAGGACCCCGACGTGCCGAGGGCGATCAACCTTGCGCGAGACCAGGGACTCGCCCACTTCAATCCCTACCACGTCACCTACTACCTCTCGCAGATGACCCTCGTCCCCTTCGGCGACCAGGGCATGTCGCGGCGGCGCAAGGACCTCTTCATGGTGATGGCCCGCAATGCCACCAGCCCGGCCGCCTACTTCAACCTTCCGGCCGAGCTCGTGGTCAGCCTCGGCGGCCAGATTCGCTTCTAGCCAAGGCGCGCCAGCCGGGCGGCGCCGCCAGGGACGGGATCAGCCCGGGGAGATGCCGCCTTCGACCGAGGGCGGCGGGCCGGTGTGTTCCGGAGGCGAGCCGGCTTCTTCTTCAGGCGCTTCTTCGGCCGCTTCTTCCTTGCCTTCTTCGGACTTCGGCTTCTTCTTTTCTTCGCCCGCTTCTTCGTTTTCTTCTTCTTCGAAGCCGCTGCCGGCTTCCGAGGAGCTGCGGGTGTGTTCGCTGCTGTAGCTGGAGAGCGAGGGCAGGCTGGAGGGCGTTTCGAATTCCGGGCAGTTGCCTTCCTGGGCGGCTTCCATGTAGGCGCGCCAGATCGGCCCGGCGGTCGGCCCGCCGAAGCCGGTGTATTCGCGCGACTGCGGGTGGCCGACCCAGACCGCGGTCGAGTACATCGGCGTGTAGCCGACGAACCAGGCGTCGGACTCTTCCTCGGAGGTGCCGGTCTTGCCGGCCTCCGAGGGGCAGCCCATGTAGGTGTAGCCGGCACCGGTGCCGGAGGTGATCACGCCTTCGAGGATATGGGTGACGTCGTAGGCCTGGCCCGGGGTGAGGACCCGTTCCCCCTGGTCGGCTCCGGGTTCGTCGACCTTGCCGTTGGGGAAGACGACTTTGCTGATCGCGGTCGGGGCGTGGTGGATGCCGCCGTCGGCCAGGGTCGCGTAGGCGTCGGCCATTTCCAGCGGCGTGACGCCGATCGCGAGACCGCCGATCGCCTCCGCCGGCACCGATTCCAGCGGCGATTCGATGCCCATCTGTTCGGCCGTTTCGGTGACGTTTTCCGGCCCGACGTCGAGGTCGAGCTGGGCGAAGACGACGTTCACCGAGTCCCAGGTCGCCTGTTCGAGCGACATCACGCCGCCACCTGGCTCGGCGTTGTGGACGGTCCAGGTGCCGCCGCCGGGGATCGCCAGGGTGATCGGCGAGGTGCCATCGTAGTAGGTGGTCGCCGGGTCGATCCCCTGCTTGATCGCCGTCGTCAGGACGAAGGTCTTGAACGAGGAGCCGGGCTGGCGGTGCGCCTGCCAGGCGTAGTTGAACTGGCTTTCCGATTCGCCGCCGGCGGTCGAGGCGAGGGCGACGATCGCGCCGGTCTTCGGGTCGACCGAGGCGAGGGCCGCGGCTTTGCTGCCGGGGTAGCAGTCGTAACAGGTGGCGACCGCCGCTTCGGCCTTTTCCTGCAGCTTCGGGTTGATCGACGTGTAGGCCTTGAGGCCGCCGTTGCGGACGGTGTTGATCCCGTACTTGTTGATCAGTTCCTGCTGCACCAGGTCGAAGAGGAAGGGGTCCTTGATCACCTGGTACTTGTGGCCGGGGCTGAGCCCGAGGTTCTTGGTGTGGGCTTCCGCGTATTCGGTGCCGGTGATGTAGCCCTGTTCCCACATCGCCTTCAGCACCTCGTCGCGCCGGTCCAGCGCCGCCTTGGGGTCGAGGAACGGGTTGTATTCGGAGGGCGCCTGCGGCAGGCCGGCGATCAGCGCCGCTTCGCGCAGTTCGAGGTCCTTGGCCGGCTTGCCGAAGTAGGTCTGGGACGCCGCCTCGGCGCCGACCGCGGTCTGGCCTTCGACCGTCCCGTAGGGGGCGGTGTTGAGGTATTCCTTGAGGATCCAGTCGCGCGAGTGTTCTTCGAAGAGCTCGTTGGCGAGATGGGCTTCTTTGATCTTGCGTTCGAGCGTGTCCTTCGGGTTCTGGATGTAGAGGTCGCGGACCAGCTGCTGGGTGATCGTCGAGGCGCCCTGCACCGGCTTGCCGCCGGCTTCCAGGTCCTTGATCGCGGCGCGGACGATGCCGGCGGGGTCGAGCGCCCCGTGTTCGTAGAAGTTCTTATCCTCGATCGCCACCGTGGCGTCCTTGAGGACCTGCGGCAGCGCCTTCGCGGGGACCGGCTGGCGGATGTTTTCCGAGCGGATGAACCCGATCAGGCTGCCGTCGGCGGCGTAGATCGCCGAGGAGCGGCCCTTCTCCACCGGTTTCAGCTTCGAGAGCGGCGGCGCCGAGTTGTAGACCTTGATCGCCCAGGCCGCGGCGATGCCACCCGCCACGAGCACCACGGCGAGCAGGGCGAAGATCGGGATCGCGATCTTGTGCCAGCGGGACTTGGGCGGCTTGCGGCGCCGCCGGCGGACACGGGAGGCCATCGAATCGAGAATTGTAGACAGCGCGATCCGCGGGCCAGGGCGGTTCGGTGCCCTCGCAACGCTTCCTCCAATAGGCTCGGGCCGTGTCGACGGGAGGAGGAGAGGGATGAAACTGGTGATCGGCATCGTCCGCCCCGAGCGGGCGAACGAGGTCCTCGAGGCGCTCTACCGGGCCGAGGTGCGCGGGTTCTCGATCAGCCGCGTGCAGGGCCACGGCGGCGAGCTCGACCGGGTCGAGACCTACCGCGGGACGACCGTGAAGATGGGCCTCTCCGAGAAGGTGCGCTTCGAGGTCGCGGTCTCCGACTCCTTCGTCCAGACCACCGTCGAGGCGCTCTGCCAGGGCGCCCGCACCGGCGAGGTCGGCGACGGCAAGATCTTCGTCCTGCCGCTGGAGCAGGCGATCCGCATTCGCACCGGCGACGAGGACGTCGAAGCGGTGACGCCGGTCGACAGCGCGACGGGCGGGGCGAAATGACCGCTGCCGTGGGGATCGACACGGGCGACACCGCCTGGATGCTGGTCGCGACGGCGCTGGTCCTGATGATGACCCCGGCGCTCGGCCTCTTCTACGCCGGCCTGGTGCGCTCGAAGAACACCCTCAACACCTTCATGATGTGCGTCGCGGCGATCGCCGTTGCCACCGTCACCTGGGCGGCGGTCGGCTACTCGCTCGCCTTCGACGGCCACGCGAGCCTGGTCGGCGGCCTCGGCAACGCCTTCCTCTCCGGGGTCGACTTCGCGCCGCGCGAAGGGACGCGGATCCCCGAGCTGGTCTTCTTCTGCTTCCAGGCGACCTTCTGCATCATCACCGTGGCCCTGGTCTCCGGCGCGGTGGTCGAGCGGATGCGCTTCGGGGCCTTCCTGGTCTTCGCGGCGCTGTGGTCGGTCCTGGTCTACGCGGTGCTCGCGCACTGGGCCTTCGGCGGCGGCTGGCTGCAGGCCGACGGCACCCTGGACTTCGCCGGCGGCGTGCCGGTGGAGATGGGCTCCGGGTTCTCGGCCCTCGCCGCGGCGCTGGTCGTCGGGGCGCGCAAAGACTACGGCCGCCAGGCGCTCCTCCCCCACAACGCGATGTACGTGCTGCTCGGCGCCGGCCTGCTGTGGTTCGGCTGGTTCGGCTTCAACGGCGGCAGCGGCTTCTCGACCGGCAACCCGAGCGTGCTCGCCTTCACCAACACGCTGATCTGCCCGGCCTGCACGCTGGTCGTCTGGTTCGCCCTCGACCTCCTGCGGGGGCGCAAGGTGACGGCGATCGGGGCGGCGACGGCGATCGTCGTCGGCTGTGTCGCGATCACGCCGGCCGGCGGCTACATCAGCCCCGGCTGGGCGATGCTGCTCGGGGCGCTGGCGGCGCTGCCGAGCTACGCGGTGATCGTCTGGCGCACCCGCACCGGCGTCGACGAGACGCTCGACGTGCTCGCCGCCCACGGGACCGCCGGCTTCTTCGGGATCCTCTTCATCGGCTTCTTCGCCCAGATCGCCTGGAACGGGGCCTCCAACGGACTCCTCTACGGCAACGCCTCCCAGCTCGGCGACCAGGCGCTGGCGGCGCTTGCCGGGCCGGCCTACGCCTTCGTCATGACCTACGTGCTGCTGCGGGCGATCGGCGCCCTGATGCCCCTGCGGGTCGCCGACCGCGAGGAGGCGATGGGCATGGACGTCGTCCAGCACGGCGAGGAGGCTTACGTCACCGGCGAGGGCGCGATCCTGCTGATGCCCGACGACGACGGCCCCGTGGCCGTCCCGGTCGCCGACCCGGGATGAGCCGGCGGCCGGCGGGCGTGACGAGCGGATGAATGCCTTCGAGTACATCCAGGTGCTGACCACCGCCGGCTCCGAGGAGGAGGCGAAGCGGATCGCCGCGGCCCTGGTCGACGACCGGCTCGCCGCCTGCGTGCAGATCATCGGCCCGGTCACCAGCCGCTACCGCTGGCAGGGCTCGGTCGAGGAAGCACAGGAGTGGCAGTGCCTGGCGAAGACGACACGGGGCCGCTACCCGGAGGTCGAGGCGGCGATCCGCGAGGTCCACTCCTACGAGGAGCCGGAGATCATCGCGACGCCGATCGCCGTCGGCAGCCAGGGCTACCTGAGCTGGATCTACGACAGCGTCAGCTGACCGGGCGCAGCTAGGCGCGCAGCTTGTAGCCGCGGCTGAACAGGCGCAGGTTGAAGGCGAAGAGAACCGCGGTCGCGGCGGTCAGCGCCAGCAGGGACAGCGGGATGCTCACTTCGGTGTAGTCGACGAAGCCGTAGCGGACGAGGGAGATCATGTAGAAGATCGGGTTGAACCTGGTCAGCGTCTCGAACGGCTGCGGCAGCAGCGAGGCCGAGTAGAAGACGCCGCCGAGGAAGATCAGCGGCTGCAGGATGAAGGTCTGGGCGAAGGCGACGTCGTCGAACTGCTCGGCGCGGACCCCGATCAGTACTCCCAGCTGCGAGAAGAAGAAGCCGACGAGGAACAGGGCCGGGATCAGGACCAGGGCGTGGTCGACCGGCAGCCCGACCAGGATGACCGAGACGACGAAGGTGATCGTCGCCACCATCAGGCCGCGCACGAAGCCGCCGAGCGAGAGCGCCAGCAGCAGCTCCCCCGGCGAGGCGGGCGAGGAGAGCTGATCCTGGATCGCGCCCTGGAACTTCTGCTGCAGGATCGAGGAGGAGTTGTTGGTGAAGGCGTTGGTCGCCAGCGCCATCATGATCAGGCCGGGGATCACGAAGAGGATGTATTCGATCCCGTGCAGCTCCTTGATCCGCGAGCCCAGCGCGGCGCCGAAGACGGTGATGTAGAGGAAGGTTTCGAGCAGCGGCCCGCCGAGCGTCTGTTTCTTGATCTTCATGAAGCGGTTGACCTCGCGGCGCCAGAGCGTCGCGAAGCGGATCTGCGCGGCGCTCAACTCGCGACCTCGTCGGCCAGCTCGATGTGCGAGCGCGAGAGCTCTTTGCGCCCGACCAGCGCCAGGTAGGCGTCCTCGAGGTTGTCGACTTCGAAGCGGGCGGCGAGGTCGGAGCTGGTGCCCTCGGCGACGATCTGCCCCCCGGCGATGAAGGCGATCCGGTCGCAGAGCTGCTCGGCCTCCTCCAGGTAGTGCGTGGTCAGCAGGATCGTCGTGCCCTCCTGGTTGATTTTCTGGACGTAGTGCCAGAGCTCGAGCCGCAGCTCGACGTCGACGCCGGCGGTCGGCTCGTCGAGGATCAGCAGGCGCGGCCGGTGCATCATCGCCCGGGCCAACAGCAGGCGGCGTTTCATCCCGCCGGAGAGCGTGCGGGTGCGTTCGTCGCGCTTCTCGGTCAGCGAGAAGGTCTCCAGCAGCTCTTCGGTCCGCTCGCGGCGCTCGCGCTTGGGCATCCCGAAGTAGCCGGCGTGGTAGTCGAGCGTCTCGGCGACGGTGAGGAACCAGTCGAGGTTCGGCTCCTGCGGCGCCAGGCCGACGGCCTGGCGGGCGTCGGCGTAGTGGGCGATCGCGTCGTGGCCGAAGATCTCGATCGAGCCGCCGGTCGGCTGGGCGAGCCCGGTCGTGCAGTGGATCAGCGTCGACTTGCCGGCGCCGTTGGGACCGAGCAGGGCGAACAGCTCCCCCTCCTTGATCTCCAGGGAGACGCCCTTCAGCGCCTCCACCCCGGTCGGGTAGCGCTTCTGCAGGTCGGTGATGTCGAGAGCTCGCTCCTTCACAAACGGGCTAACCGTAGTGAAGTGCGTCGCTCGGCCCGCGCCGGCCGCTCAGGGCCGCGGTTTGCGGATCACCCGGAAGTTGCTCTTGGCCGGCGTGTCGTCGACCGCCCCGCCGGCCACCGCCCTGACCTCGAAGCGGTATTTGCCCGGGACCAGGTGGTAGGTCTTCGGCGATTTGCAGGCCGAGAACGGCGTGACCCTCGAGGCCTTGGCCTTCTTGCCCGGCAGGTGGATCAGCCGGCACTCGAAGCTCGCGCCGGCGCTGGTCGAGCTGAAGCGGAACCTGACCGTCGCCCGTTTGCGCTTGGTGAAGACCTTCCCCTTCGGGCCTTTGTCGAGCTTGGTTTCGGGAGCGGGCGCCGGCGGCGCCGGGGTCGGAGTCGGAGCGGGCGCCGGCGGGACGGACGGCGGTTCGAGGCCGGAGATCCGGACGACCGCTTCTTCTCCGGTTTTCGTCTGCGAGACCCAGAGGGTGTTGTCGGGGCCCGAGGCGATCTGGCGCGGTTCGTTTTTCAGTCCGGGCAGAAAGGTGACCGCCCCGGCGCTCGTCAACCGCGCCAGGTCGTCGGTCGCCGAGCGGACGATCCAGAAGGCCTGGTCGGAGCCCAGGGCGACGCCGAAGGGATCGCCCCCGCCGGGCGTGTCGATCTGCGGCGCGGCGCTGGGAGGCGAGATCAGGCCGACGCCCTCGGGGGCGGTCCCCGCCTGCGAGTAGGCGATCAGCCCCGCAGAGTTTCCCGCCACTCCCTGGGAGGTGCCGTTTTTGATCAGCGGGTAGTCGACCTCTACCGGCGGTTCCGCCGTGGTGAACGTGGCGATCCGATTCTTGTTGCCGAGATCGGCGACGACCAGCAGCGAGCCGGCGACGTCGACGTCGCGCGGGGACAGTTCAGCGACGGGAAATTCTTTGAAGCCGGCGGGGTTCGCGGGCGGGATCCTGACCAGTTTTTCGATCGTCGCCACCCAGAGGTTGCCGTCCGGCCCGGCGACGATCGGATAGAAGGTCGAGATCGCGGCGATCGGCGTCGTCGCTTTGGTGGTTTCGGGACTGGCCGGCGAGAATCTCGTCACCGCCCCGTTGCTCGTCACCCAGAGGTCTCCTTCCGGCCCCCCTGGCGATTCCCTGGGCGTTGGTGATCCCCAGTTCGTACTCGGTCACCGCTCCCGCCGGAGTGATCCTGGCGACGTTCTTGGTGCCGTTCTCGACCGCCGCCCAGACGTTCCCGTCAGGTCCTTCGACCAGCTTCTCGTTCGTCGTCAGCCCTTCGACTTTGAATTCGCCGCTCACCGCCGGCGCCGCGCCGGCGGCGGCCGGAAGCAGCAGCGACAGCGCCAGGAAGCCGACTGCAGCGAAGAAGCGGACGAGCCTCACGGGTTCAGCGTAGGCCCCGCCGGCGAGGGGATCAACCCCGTGCGCGGCTCCGGCTAGTGCGCCGTCTCGGGCTGGACGCGGAGCGAGTTCAGCGTCATCGCCAGCATCTCGTAGTGGCCGATCAGCATGCAGAGCTCGATCAGCCGCACCGGGTCGAGCTGTTCGGCGAGGCGGCTCCAGAGCTCCTCGCCGATCCGCCCCTGCTCGTGCAGCTCGTCGGCGGCGCGCAGCAGCAGCTGCCGGCGTTCGCTCCAGCCCTCGGCCTCGGGGCCGCGGCGCACCCGGGCCACCTCCTCGGGGCTGAGGCCGGCGCGCCGGCCGAGCCGCTCGTGGTGCCCCCACTCGTAATCGCAGCCGGTGTTGTGGGCGACGCGGAGGATCACCAGCTCGGTCTCGGCGCGGGGCAGCTTGCCGCCGGGCATCAGGGCGCCGGCGAACCAGAGCCAGCGGCGGAAGAGGCGGCGGTGACGGGCCAGGGTCGTGAAGACGTTCGGCGGCCGGCCGCCGGTGGCGCGGCCGATGACCCAGACGATCGCCGAGTTGACGAGCCCGATCTGCCGGCGGTTGCCGGGGCCGATGCGCGGCGCTTCCCCTGCCTGCATGCGGGGGACCGTACCCCAGACGGCCGCCCGCGATGCGGATTCGCCGCCGAGCCGGCCGGCGCATAGGCTGGAGAGGTGAGCGCGCCGCTTCTCGCCGTCGACATGCCCTCGATGCTGTTCCGCGCCTTCTACGCGCTGCCGGACACGATCGTCGGCCCCGACGGCAGGCCGGTCAACGCGCTGCTGGGGACCGCGAACCTGATCCTGCGCGAGGTCGAACTGCACCGGCCGCGGGCGGTGGTCCTCTGCTTCGGCCCCGACGCGGCCTCCTACCGGACCGAGCTGTACCCCGCCTACCACGCCGAGCGCGAGGCGGCGATGCCCGAGGCGCTGGCTCCGCAGTTCGCCCAGGCGGGCGAGTTCTTCGCCGCCTTCGGCTGGACGATCGCGACCAGCGAGGACCTCGAGGCCGACGACCTGCTGGGGACGCTGGCCCGCCGCGAGGCCGAGGCCGGCGGCCGGGCGCTGCTGATGACGGGGGACCGCGACATGTACCAGTGCGCCGGCGAGGCGGTGACCGTGCTGTACGTGAAGACCGGCGGCAAAGCGGGCGGCGCCGAAGAAGTCGGGCCGGCGGAGGTCCGCGAGCGCTACGGGATCGACCCGGAGCTGGTCCCCGACTTCATCGCTCTGCGCGGCGACCCGTCCGACGGCCTTCCGGGCGCCAGGGGGGTCGGGCCGAAGACCGCCGCCGAGCTGCTGCGCCGCCACGGCTCCCTGGAGGCGGTGCTCGACAGCGCGATCCGCGAGCAGCGCCCGAAACTGCGCGGCGCCCTGCTCGACGCGCGTGAGGACCTGCTCGCCTTCAAGGACATCGCGACCCTGCGCGAGGCGAAGGTGGAGCGGCCGCCGGACCGCGAGACCGACTGGGCCGGCGCCGCCGCGGCCGCTCGCGAGCTGGGGATGAAACGGCTCGCCGAACGGCTCGAAGCGGACGCCGGCTGATGCCTTCTACGGGCCAGGGACCGCCAAATACGTCGAGCGTGCTCCTCCATGGGCAGCTGCGCAAGCGCTGGCGCTACGTCGCGGTCTTCGGCGAGGAGCTGATGCTGTGCGCGGCGCGGGCCGAGGTCGGGCCGCTGGGGCAGTGCTTCTGGGTCCTGCTCGACCGGACGACCGGCCGCCAGTGGGCCCACACCTCGCTGCGCCCGGGCAGCCGCGAGGTGCGGATCGAGGGGCCGCGGATCGAGATCGACGCCGAGGGCCTGCGGGCGAGCCTGCGGCTCGGCGAGGCGACGCCGGTCGAAGCGATCTGCCCGAGCGGGCGGGCCTGGGGCTGGACCCGCAAGCGCGCCGGGCTGCCGGTCGAGGGGACGGTCGAGGTTCCGGGTCGGCGCTGGGCGGTGTCAGCCCTTGGGGTCGATGACGAATCGGCCGGCTACCACGCCCGCCACACCAGCTGGCACTGGTCCGCCGGCGTGGGCCGCGCCGCCGACGGCCGCCCGGTCGCCTGGAACCTGGTCGCCGGGGTCAACGACCCCCCGAGCGGCAGCGAGCGGGCGATCTGGGTCGACGGCGAGCCACACGAGCCCGCCCCGGTCCGCTTCCACGACCTCAACGCGATCGAGCAGCAGGACGGCCGGGTCCTCGAGTTCGAGACCGAGTCCGAGCACGACCGCGACGAGAGCTTCCTCCTGATCAGCTCGCGCTACCGCCACCGCTTCGGCAGCTTCCGCGGCGCCCTCGGCGAGCTCGAGCTGGCCGGCGGCCTCGGCGTGATGGAGCAGCACGACGCCGTCTGGTGAGCCCTCCTCCTACTAAGCCCGGTGCTCCGGGTTCGGGAAGTCGAAGCGGCAGCCGGCGTCCCACTCCGTGCGCTGGTTGCCGTGGGCGGGGATGCCGCCGGCGTCCTTGAGCATCCGCGCCAGGTGCATCAGGTTCCAGGCGGCGAAGGTGGTGTTGCGGTTGGTGAAGTCGTTCTCCGGGCCGCCCGAGCCGGGGTCGAGGTAGGACGGGCCCGGCCCGGCCTCGCCGATCCAGCCGGCGTCGGCCTGCGGCGGGATCGCGTAGCCCAGGTGCTGCAGCGAGTAGAGGGTGTTCATCGCGCAGTGCTTGATCCCGTCCTCGTTGCCGGTCACCAGGCAGCCGCCGACCCGCCCGTAGTAGGCGTACTGGCCGGCCTCGTTGAGCAGGTGCGAGTTGCCGTAGAGGCGCTCGATCACCTGGGTCGCCACCGAGGACTTCTCGCCGAGCCAGATCGGCATCCCGAGGACGAGGATGTCGGCCGCCAGCACCCGCTCGAAGATCTGCGGCCACTCGTCGCCCTCCCAGCCGTGCTCGGTCATGTCGGGCCAGACGCCGGTGGCGATCTCGTGGTCGATCGCGCGGATGCACTCGACCTCCACCCCGTTGCGCCGCATGATCTCCATCGAGATGTCCATCAGCCCCTGGGTGTTTGAGACCTCGGGGCTGCGCTTCAGCGTGCAGTTGACGAACAGGGCGCGCAGGTCGGAGTAGTCGGTCCGGCTCGTCTCGCACAGCTCGGCCTGCTTCGGGGTCAGCTCGGTCACTTCTTCTCCTTCGTGGGGGGTCGTCTAGGTGGTGCCGGCGAGCAGGTCGCGGCGATCGGCGAGGAAGTCGAGGGCGGCGGCGACGGGATCCGGCGCGACGAGCAGCTCCGCGTAGCCGAGCTCGGCACCGGTGAAGCCGCGGGCGTTCCAGGGCGCGCCGGCGGCCGGCGGCTGCCAGGGGGCGACGTAGGCGTAGGGCTCGGGGTGGTTCTCGTCGCCGGGCGAGAAGCCGTAGGTGGCGCGACGCCCGGCGGCCTCCTCCCCGAGCTCGATCGCGACGTCGAAGTGCTCGGGCCAGAGGACCGGCGGCGAGGAAGCGTCCGCCGGCGCCGCCGTGGCGGCGAGCCGGTCGAGCACCTCGCGGCCGAAGACATACCAGGCGGCCAGCGCCGCGGCGGCGGCCGGGTCGACCTCCAGGGCGCCGTCGTCCGTTCCGTTCGCCGTTTCTCGCTCCATGCGCGACAAGGAGCGAACGGAAGTCTCGGGCAACAGGCCGTCGAGCACGGTCGCGGCCACCGTCAGGGAGCTCAGCGGGGCGCGGCGCTCGCCCTGGCCGGCCTCGTGCACGAGCTCCGCTCCCTCCACGCGCACCCGGTGGCGCGCGCCCTCCCACTCGAAGGGCGGGGTGCCGAAGCCGCCGGGGGTCGGTTCGAGGGCGATCTCGTTGTCGGGCTTGCGCGCCGGAGCCACCAGCCGCTCGGCGACCCGGTGCAGCGAGCGCACGGTGACGGCGAATCCGTCGGGCAGCGGGGGGAGCGGCGCCGGCATCGGCCGCATCCTCCCACGCGCCCCCTTACAGGCAAGTGAAATCTTCGCCCGCCGGCGGGCGCCTCTTCCGGCTACCAGGTGTCGACGAAGCGGTGGCCGCGGACCGCGTCGCCGGGCGCCGCGGCGGCCAGGGTCGAGGCGATCAGGCCGCGCGTCTGAGCCGGGTCGATCACGTCGTCGAGCTCGAACAGGGCGGCCGCGTTCAGCGCCTTCGCGTTGTCCTCGGCCAGCGCGGTCAGCTCGCGCACCCGCTGCTCGCGCTCGGCCTCGTCGGCGATCGCCTCCAGCTCCTTGCGCAGGCCCAGCCGCACCGCTCCCTCCAGGCCCATTGGGCCGAGGTGGGCGCTCGGCCAGGCGAGCGTCAGCAGCGGCTCGTGCAGGCTGCCGCCGGTCATCGCCTGGGCGCCGAGGCCGTAGCCGCGGCGCAGGATCACCGCGATCAGGGGGACTTTCAGGGAGCCGCCGGCGACCAGCAGCCGCGAGGCGTGACGGACCAGCCCGGTGGCCTCGGCGTCGACGCCGACCATGTAGCCGGGGGTGTCGACGAGCGAGACGACCGGCAGCCCGAAGGCGTCGCAGAGCTGCAGGAAGCGCGCCGCCTTGTCGGCGGCGTCGCTGGTCACCGCGCCGGCCATGTGGCGGGTGTCGTTGGCGATTACCCCCAGCGGCCGGCCCTCGATCCGGGCCAGCGCGGTCACCATCTCCGGCGCGAAGCGCGGCCGCAGGAAGGTCACCGAACCCTCGTCGGCGAGCGTCTCGACGATCGGCCCCACCGCGTAGGCGCGGCGCTGGCGCTGCGGGACCAGCTCGCGCAGCGCCGCCTGGTCTGGTTCGCGGCCGGGCGGGGTCGGGCCCTGGAAGTAGGCGAGCAG
>DASVWP010000278.1:0-4591 GCA_036393155.1 Solirubrobacterales bacterium
GCGAGGTCGGGCTAATCCCGGCCGCGTGGTCGCCGCGGATCGACATCCTGCAGAAGGAGGGCAATCTCCTTGTCCGCGCCGATCTGCCGGGTCTGACGAAGGAGGACATCAAGGTCGAAGTCACCGACGACACGCTCACGATCCAGGGGGAGCGGAAGCAGGAGAAGAAGGAGGAGCGCGAGGGCTATTCCTACAGCGAGTGCAGCTACGGCAGTTTCTACCGCGCCATCCCGCTGCCCGAGGGGGTCGATGCCTCCAAGGCGACCGCGGAGTTCCGCAACGGCGTGCTCGAGGTCACCGTGCCTGCTCCCTCGCACCCGGAACCGAAGGCACGCCGCCTGGAGGTCCGGGAGGGGAAATAGATCATTCGACCCGATCGGCGCGGGCGGCATGCTCCTTACCTGAGGCATGCCGCCCGGCCGAGACCGGTATGACCCCTCCCGACCCGGGAGGCGGTCCAAATATCTCCTCGTCCGAGTACGACGATTTCGTTGCGGGGAATCGCCTCGATTGATCGAGGAGGGGAGGCGATGATGAAGAGCGACAAGCAGTTGCAGCGCGACGTGCTTGACGAGCGGGAGACTTCACCCTCGGAGACGCTGATGGGAGACTTCATCCTCTTCGCCGGCACGGCCAATCCCGCCCTGGTCGGGGCGATCGCGGCGGAACTCGGCGTGCGGCCGGGCGCCTGCGCGATCGAGCGCTTTCCCGACGGCGAGACCGCCGTGCGGCTCGATGAGTCGGTGCGCGGCCGCGACGTCTTCGTCGTGCAGCCGACGGCGCCGCCGGTCAACGACCACCTCGTCGAGCTCCTGGCCTTCGCCGACGCCTGCCGCCGCTCGGCCGCCGCCCGAGTCACCGCCGTCGTGCCCTACTTCGGCTACGCCCGCTCCGACAGGCGGCACGGCCGCCGCGAGCCGATCACCGCCAGCCTGGTGGCCCAGTTGATGCAGGCGGCGGGCATCGACCAGGTCGTCACGCTCGACCTGCACGCGGCGCAGATCGAGGGCTTCTTCCACATCCCTGTGGAGAGCCTGACGGCCGTGCCGACGCTCTGCCGGGCGCTGCGGGACCGGCTGCCATCCGGGGCGGTGGTCGTCTCGCCGGATACCGGGCGGGTCGCGATGGCCACCGACTACGCCCACCGGCTCGGCACCTCGGTCGTCGTCCTGCACAAGCGGCGGGCCAGCGGCACCGTGACCGAGGTGACGCACGTCGTCGGCGACGTGGCGGGCCGGGCCTGCCTGATCATCGACGACATGATCGCGACCGGCGGGACGATCGCGCAGGCCGTCGAGGCCCTGCTCGCGGCTGGCGCCCGCCCCGAGATCACCGTCGCCGCCACCCACGGGCTGTTCGTGGGCGCGGCCCGGGCCAAGCTGGGCCACGAGGCCATCCGGGAAGTGCTCGTCACCGACACGGTGGCCAGGGCCGACCGACCCTGGCCGCCTCTTCAGATCGTCTCGGTCGCCCCGCTGCTGGCGGAGGCGATCCGGCGGATCCTGGCCGACGGGTCGCTCGGCGACCTCTTCCAGGACGCTTCCTGCCCGGTTCCCACCGCCTCGGCGGCCCGTTGAGATCGCGAGGGAGACCATGCCGACCGCATTCCGAGATCGTACCGAGGCGGGCCAGTTGCTGGCCGAGCAGCTCACCGCCTATGCCGGCCGCCCCGACGTGCTGGTGCTGGCCCTGCCGCGCGGCGGCGTGCCGGTCGCCTCCGAGGTGGCGCGGGCGCTGGGGGCCCCGCTCGACGTCTTCGTGGTCCGAAAGCTCGGCGTCCCGGGCCACGAGGAGCTAGCTATGGGCGCCATCGCCTCGGGCGGCGTCTGCGTGCTCAACGACGACGTGGTGCAGGCGCTGCGCATCCCCCGCCAGGTCATCGAGGCCGTCGCCGCGCGGGAGCTCCGCGAAGTGGAGCGTCGCGAGCGGGCCTATCGCGGCGACCGCCCGGCGCCCGAGGTGCGAGGCCGCACGGTGATCCTGGTGGACGATGGCCTGGCGACCGGCTCGACGATGCGCGCCGCCGTCGCCGCCCTCCGCCGGCTCGGGCCGGCCCGCATCGTCGTGGCCGTCCCGACCGCGGCGCCCGCGACGTGCGAGGAGTTCCGCCACGAGGCGGACGAGTGCGTCTGCGACATCACGCCGGACCCGTTCTACGCCGTCGGCCTCTGGTACGAGGACTTCTCCCAGACGACCGACGACGAGGTCCGCGAGCTCCTCGAGCGGGCCGAGGGCCCGGTGGCGGCCGCGACGGGGGCCGATGGGGGGGCGATGCCATGACGACCGTGACCGGGTGGGGGCTGACCGAGGACTTGGCGATCCGGGCCCTGCGCGGGGCCGCGCGGCCGCTCGTCGGCGCGGCCGAGGACTATGACCCGCTGCTGGAGCTGGTCGGCGACGCCCGCTTCGTCCTCCTGGGCGAGGCGTCGCACGGGACGCACGAGTTCTACCGCGAGCGAGCCCAGATCACCAAGCGACTGATCCGCGAGAAGGGGTTCATCGCCGTCGCCGTCGAGGCCGACTGGCCGGATGCCTATCGCGTCAACCGCTATGTCCGCGGCCTCAGCGACGACGCCGAGGCCATCGATGCGCTGGCGGGCTTCCGGCGGTTCCCCGCCTGGATGTGGCGCAACGCCGACGTGCTCGACTTCGTCGGCTGGCTCCGCGCCCACAACGACGAGGCCGGGACGGGACGGCCCAAGGCGGGCTTCTACGGCCTGGACCTCTACAGCCTGCACGCGTCGATGGAGGCCGTCCTCACCTACCTGGACAAGGTCGACCCGGAGGCCGCCGGGCGGGCCCGGGCCCGTTACGCCTGCTTCGACCTCTACGGCGAGGACACCCAGGCCTACGGCTTCGCCTCCGGGCTCGGGCTCGGCCCGTCCTGCGAGCACGAGGTCATCAGCCAGCTCGTCGACCTGCGCCGCTCCGCCGCCGAGTACGCGCTGCGTGACGGCCGGATCGCGGAGGACGACTACTTCTACGCCGAGCAGAACGCCCGGCTGGTGCGAGACGCCGAGCAGTACTACCGCACGATGTACCGCGGCGAGGTCTCCTCCTGGAACCTGCGCGACCGCCACATGGCCGAGACGCTCGATGCCCTCGTCGAATACCTGGGCCAGCGGGGCGGCATCCCGAAGGTCGTGGTGTGGGCGCACAACTCCCACCTCGGCGACGCGCGGGCGACGCAGATGGGGGCCCGGGGCGAGTGGAACGTCGGCCAGCTCGTGCGTCAGCGGTACGGCCGCGACGCGGTCCTGGTCGGCTTTACCACCTTCGAGGGCACGGTGACGGCCGCCTCGAACTGGGACGCTCCGGCCGAGCGCAAGCGCGTCCGCCCGGCCCTGGCTGGCAGCTACGAGTCGCTGTTCCACGACGTCGGCCCGGGTCGGTTCCTGCTCTGCCTCCGCGACGACGAACGGGTGTCGGGCCTACGCCCGCCGCGATTGGAGCGGGCCATCGGTGTGATCTACCGGCCCGAGACGGAGCGGGCCAGCCACTACTTCCCCGCGAGCCTGCCGGCCCAGTTCGACGCCGTGCTCCACTTCGACCGGACGCGGGCCGTCGAGCCGCTGGAGCGCACCGCCGGGTGGGAGGCGGGCGAGGTATCGGAGACGTTCCCCACGGGGATCTGAGGGGGCCATCGCGCCGATGGGCGCGGGATGAGAGGGACGGACATGGTCAATTACATCTCGAGCCTGGTGTTCGCGGTCCTGCTGCTGGTCGGCATCGCGGTCGTCGCGCCGCTCGCGCCGGCACACCCGGTCCTCGCCGCGGTCCTGGGGGCCGCCTGGCTCCTCGCCGACGTGATCTTCGCCTCGGCGATCCAGCTCGCCGCGCAGTGGCAGCGGGCCGTCGTCTTCCGCCTGGGCAAGTACAAGGACATCCGGGGCCCCGGCCTCTTCCTGATCGTCCCGTTGATCGACCAGGTGCGCATGGTCGACACCCGGGTCCTGGCGGTCAACATCCCCAAGCAGCAGGTCATCACCCGCGACAATGTCCCGGTCACCATCGACGGCGTGCTGTTCTTCCGCGTCGCCAACGCCGCCGAGGCGATCATCATGGTCCAGGACTACCGCTTCGTCGTGGCGCAGTACGCCCAGACCTCGCTCCGCGACGTCATCGGCCAGATGACGCTGGACCAGCTCCTCACCGAGCGCGAGCAGATCGCCAGGGCGATCGAGGCGCACGTCGAGAAGGACACCAAGGGGTGGGGGCTGGAAATTACCGGGCTGCGCATCCAGGACATCGACATGCCGGAGGAGCTGAAGAAGATGATGTCGCGCCAGGCCTCGGCCGAGCGCGAGAAGCGGGCGACGATCACCAAGGCCGAGGGGGACAAGGAGGCGGCGCTGAACCTGGCGGCCGCGGCGCGGACGATGGGCGAGAGCCCCGGGGCGATGCAGCTCCGGACGCTCCAGACGATCGACGGGCTGGGGCCGACGGCGTCGAATACGGTCGTGCTCGCCGTGCCGGTCGAACTGATGGAGTTGGTGACCCAGCTCAACGACTCCCTGCGGGATGGGTTCCGGAGGCCCGCGGGGGTCGCGAACTGACCGATCCGGGTGGTCCAAAGCCCGTGCCGCGCCCC
>DASVWP010000279.1:0-7294 GCA_036393155.1 Solirubrobacterales bacterium
CGACCAGCGCGTCGGCCTCGATCGCGGTCGCGCAGGTGAGCGAGAAGAGGTCGTCGACCTCGTGCCGGGAGGGGGGCATCGCCGCGCTCTGGGCAACCGGCTCGCGCTCGCCGCTGCGGCGGTCGTGGATGTAGGCGCCGCTCGGCTCGGCGGTCTCGACCAGGCGCAGCTCGATCGGCAGCTCGCCGAGCAGGCTGCGCAGGACCGAGCCCGTCTCGCCGCCGGCGAAGCCGCAGAGCACCGGTTCGGCCCCCAGCTCCGCCGCCATCCTCGCCACCCAGACTCCCTGGCCGGCGGCGTGGACGTGGATGTCGTCGCCGCCCTCGGCGGTCAGCGCCTCGACCGTTACCGAGAGCAGGGGATGAGGGCCGAAAACCGCTACCCGGGGCTTGCCTGCCATCGGCGCAGCGTAGAGGCCCGAGGCGCGGCGGGGGCTGGAGGACGGGGGGCGGGGGAGACTCGGCGTCGTGCATCGCCTTGGCGGGGCATGGGAGCGGAGGAGCGGATCGCGCGCAGGTTGCGGGCCCTGCCGCGGCTGGAGATCCTCTGTCGCGAGGTCCCCGTCGCCGTCAGCTATCGCTCCCGCCTCTTCGGCCTCGCCGGCCTGCCTCGCGAGCGCGTCGGCATCGGGCTGCTGATCCCGCGCTGCAGCTCGGTCCACACCTTCGGCATGCGCTTCCCGGTCGACCTGCTGTTCCTCGACGTCTACGGCAGGCCGCTCTCCTGGCGCCTCGACGTGCCGCCGCGCCGCTTTGCCTCCCACCGCGGTGCCTACGCGGTATTCGAGCGGCCGGCGCCCCAGCCGCGGGGCGAATCGGCGGCGCGGGGGGAGAGCGAGACCCCGCACCTGCCTTAGCCAGGCCATGCTGCCACACCGACAAGAGATCGCCAGCGTCGTCGTCTGCGAGGACGACGCGATGACCCTGGAGCTGCTGTGCGACCACCTGGCCGCCGATCGCTTCGGCGTCCTGCCGGCGCCCAGCGCCTCCGACGCGCTGCGCCTGTGCCGTTTCAACCAGCCCGACCTGCTGCTTCTGGACCTCTCGCTGCCCGACGCCTCCGGCCTGGACGTGCTCCGCGAGATCCGCGAGGCCGACGGCGTCGAGTCGCGCTTCGACCCCCGCCTGCCGGTCATCGTCCTCACCGGTCGCAGCGCCGCCACCGACCGGGTCCGCGGCCTGGACTCCGGGGCGGACGATTACGTCACCAAGCCGTTTGCCTACGGGGAGCTGCGGGCGCGGATCGGCGCCGTCCTGCGTCGCCGCAACGCGCTGCGCGAGGGTCCCAGCCGGGTCGGCGACCTGGTTCTCGACCCGGTGCGCCGGCGGGTCACCGTCGACGGCCAGCCGGTCGCGCTGGCGAAGAAGGAGTTCGCCCTGCTGCGCGCGCTTGCCGCCGATCCCACCCGCGTCTTCTCCAAGGAAGAGCTGCTGAACGACGTCTGGGGCTACAGGGGCCCGCTGAAAACCCGAACGCTCGACTCGCACGCCTCGCGACTGCGTCGCAAACTCGATCCGCGGTTCGGGCGCTACGTGATCAACTGCTGGGGAATCGGCTACCGCCTGATCGACGCCTGAGGCCTGAAGCGGGTCCACGGTCCAAGACGGTTCCCCTTTGGAACGAAGTCGTCTACTCTTCGGGTGCGCGGGTTACGCGTGAACCGTCGCCTTTGGCCGACGCACTCGCCACCGGGGGGCGGCGAGTGCGTCGCCGGCGGCGGGTTTACTCGGCTTTCTTGGCCGGGGACTCGAAGTGGAGGATCGCCAGCTTCGTGGGGAAGCCGTCCTTTTTCGCTTTCGCGAGGCGGTTGGCCGCTTCGACCTGGATCTCCATCGCGCGGTCGAGCGACTCCTTGAGGACGTCGTTGAGCTCCTTCCAGCCCTGGTCGTCGAGGACCAGCGGGGTGTGGGTGACGTGGGTCTCCGGGCGGGCGTCCATGGAGCCGGCGAGGAGAGCCTCGGTCGCGTCTTTGCCGATTGCTTCGAGGGCGACGCCGACGATCCCCTTGCGGGCAGAAGCCGGGATCTTCGCCCACTCCGCTTCGTCGAAGAAGGCGCGCTCGGTCGCCCGGTAGAAGTGCTCGACGGCACCTCGGCGCGGCTCGGTTTTCACCAGTTCGACGCAGTCGTACTCGAGCAGCGTTTTGACGTGGTAGCTGACGTTGCCGAGCGGCTCGCCGAGTTCCTGGGCGAGCTGGTTGGGGCTGGAGATGCCTTTGTGTAGAGAGGTGAGGATCTTCACCCGCAGCGGGTGCGCAAGCGCCTTTGCAAGCTGTTGCGTGATCCCCTCCGGAGAGGTTTTGGTCTGGGGCACGGGGGGTCCTCCGTTGATTCGATGAAAGGCCGGGGGGCGGCTCATCTGGGGGGTTTCCGGGCATTTTGCGCCCGTTGTCGACTCAAGTATCCCAAAATGCTTGGTCGTTTCTCTCTGCGAAAGAGCGTCTTCAAGCGGAATGCCGCCGTAGGTGCGCGACCTGAGCACGATTTGGTGTCGAACCGAGGGAACTGGAACGTCCCTAGAAAGGTCCTCACTGTGCGCACCCGCTTCCCCGAGGCGCCTGGCCGAGACCGCATTGGGGCCGCGGGTGCGCCTCGAGGCGGCCTTGGGTCGTGCCGGGGAGAGTCGATCCTCGCGAGTCCTTAGCGCGCCATGTTCGTTGCGACGGGGAAACGGGCCTGAGGCGCGATGCCGGGCCTTGGGGAGATCGTCACCGCCTGGCCGTTCGCGGCCTCGCTGGCCGCGGCCGCTGGCGCGAGTGGGGTTCGGGAGGCGCGCCGCCGGGCCGCCCTCAACCAGGCCCTGCATGAGCTTCGCCGCCCGCTCCAGGTCCTCACCCTGACGGCGGGCGCCTCGGCCGGAGACGCGGGCCGTGGGACAGACGACGACGGTGTCCGCCTCGAGGACACCGTGCGGATGGCGGCGACGGCGCTGGAGCGGCTGCAGCGGGAGGTCAACGGGGAAGCGGTCACGGCGCTCCGGGAGACGGTGGGCGCGAAGACGCTGCTCGAGGCGAGTGTGGCGCGCTGGACGCCGAGCGCCGCGGCCGCCGGCAGCTCGCTGCGGCTGCTCTGGCGCGCGGGCGGCGAACCGGCCCTGACGGGGGACCCGCAGCGGCTCGCGCAGGCGCTCGACAATCTGCTCGCCAACGCGATCGAGCATGGTGGACGGCGGATCGAGGTGGAGGCCCGGGCTCGGGACGGCGTCTTCCGGGCGCTGGTTCGCGACTCCGGCCCGCCCGTGAGGCCGGCGGGTCGCCAGGTTGGGACCGTGCGGCGCCTGTCCGGTCGGAACCGTCACGGACACGGGCTGCGCGTGGTGAGGCGGGTTGCGGCCGAGCACGGTGGCCGCTTCGAGCTGCGGCGCAACGGCTCGCAGACCGAGGCGGTGCTCGAGTTGCCCCTGGAGCAGGGAGCGGAGCCTTGAACCGCCGCGCCCGCGCGCTCGTATTCCTGCTCGCCGCGGTGGGGACCGCCGCGGTGGCGGCGGCGATCGCCGATGGCTATGGCAATCGGCTTGCCGGCGGCTACGGCGCGCTGCGGCCGGTCCTGGTTGCCGGTTCGCCGCTGCCGGCCGCCCGGCCGATCGACGGCGAGTCCGTCGCGACCCTGGAGGTGCGCCGCGTGCCCGATCGCTTCGCGCCTCCGGGCGCCCTTTCCGCCCCCGCGCAGGCGCTCGGCCTGGCGCCGGTCGCGCCGGTTCCCGCCGGCTCCTACCTCCTCGCCTCACAGTTGCGCGAACCGCGGGCCGGTTCAGGCTCGGGACTGGCCCTCGGCGCCGGCCGGCGGCCGGTTCAGATCGTGGTCAGCGGGGCCGGAGCACTGACCCTCGGCGGCGAGCGGCCGTCCGGGAGCCGGGTCGACGTGGTCGTGACGAGCGAACCCGACGCCGGCGGCAGCGGCCGCACCTATGTCGCCGCCGCCGGGGTGCCGCTGCTCGATCTCGGCCCGGCTCCCGAAGGATCGGTGACCGAAGGGGTGGCCACGGCGACCCTCGGCCTGACTCGCGCGCAGGCGCTGCGGCTGATCGCCGCCGAGAACTTCGCCCGCCAGGTGACGATCCTCCCGGAGGGTTGAGTGGGAACGGCCGAGGAGCGCGCGCTGGCCGAGCTCGCAGAGGGCCTGCGGGTGCGGCTGGTCGAGCGGCGCCGCACCGAGGCGGCCGCCGGCCGCGCCGCGACCGCCCCGCTGGGCGAAGCGGTGCGAGCTCTGGTCGAGGAGCACGCGGCGCTGCTTCCCGTCGCCGATCGCGAGGCGCTGGCGGCGCGGATGATCCGCGACAGCGTCGGGCTCGGTCCCCTGGAGCAACTGCTCGAGGATCCGGCGGTCGAGGAGGTGATGGTCAACGGCCCCGGCCGGGTCTACGTCGAGCGCCGCGGTCGCATCGAGGAGACCGAGGTCGCTTTCGCCGACGAGGAGGAGCTGCGCAACACGATCGAGCGGATCCTCGGGCCGCTCGGCCGCCGCGTCGACGAGCTCAGCCCGATGGTGGACGCCCGGCTTGCCGATGGCTCGCGGGTCAACGTGGTGATCCCGCCCCTGGCCATCGACGGGCCGACTGTCTCGATCCGCCGCTTCGGCGTCCGCCGGCCCGGTCCGGCGGAGCTGGTCGAGCTGGGGACGCTGAGCGAGCGCCAGAGGAAGGCGCTGGAGGTGGCGGTTCAAGGGCGTCGCAGCATCCTCGTCAGCGGCGGCACCGGATCGGGCAAGACCACGCTGCTGAACGCCCTTTCCAGCTTCATCGGCGCCGGCGAGCGGGTGGTGACGATCGAGGATGCGGCCGAGCTGCGGCTGCAGCAGCCGCACGTGGTCCGCCTGGAGAGTCGTCCGGCCGGGGTCGAGGGGCGGGGTCAGGTGACGATCCGGGATCTGCTCCGCAACGCGCTGCGCATGCGGCCCGACCGCATCGTGATCGGCGAGGTCCGGGGGGCCGAGGCGCTCGACCTGCTGACGGCTCTCAACACCGGCCATGACGGGGCGCTCTCCACCGTCCACGCCAACTCGCCCGCCGATGCCCTGGCGCGGCTGGAGACCCTCGCCCTGATGGCGGGCCTCGGCCTGCCGCACGCGGCCATCGCCGAGCAGGTTCGGCGCGGCATAGACGTGGTCGTCCACCTGGAGCGGCGCGCGGACGGGGCGCGGCGGGTGACCGCGATCGCCGAGGTGGTGAGGTCCGCCGGGGGCGCGGCCCTGCGCGCGGTCGAGGGAGCGCAATGAGTGGGGCGGGCGCTCCGGTGTCGGTCCTGGTCGCCGCGCTCGCCGGCGGGCTGCTGGCGCTGGCGGCGCGCGAGGCGCTGCTCGCCAGCCCGGCTGCGGCGCGCTGGCTGCGGCTCGCCCTGGAGCCGTTGCAGCGGGCGGGCCGTGAGGGGTATGCGCCATCGAGCAGGGAGCGTCGCCGCCTCGGCGCCCTGGGGGCAGGCGCGGCGGTGCTGCTGGGACTGCTGCTCGGCGGGGTCGCCGTGGCACTGCCGCTCGCGGTGGCCGGGCCGGCGATCGTCGCCTGGGCGATCTCAAGCCGGCGGCGACGCTACCGGGCCGCGGTCGAGCGCTCGCTGCCGGAAGTCGCGACGGCGATCGCCGATTCGCTCAGCGCCGGCCGCTCCCTGCGCGCCTCGCTGCCCGCGGCGGCCGGTTATCTCGACGGGCCGCCGGCGGCCGAGCTGGCGCGGCTGGGGGCCGAGCTCGACCTCGGCGCGCCGACCGCCGAGGCGATCGCCGCCTGGCGGCGGCGCATGCGCTCCGAGCGCGTCGACGCTTTCGCCGCGGCGCTGCTCAGCCAGCGCCTGGCGGGCGGCGACCTCGCCGGGCTCCTGCGCCGCTTCGCCGCCGGCGCCGCCGAACGCGATCGGGTTGCCGAGGACGCTCGCTCGGCGACCGCCCAGGCGCGTTTCACCGGGCTGCTCGTTGTCGCGATGCCGACCGGCGGGGCGCTGTTCGCAGAGCTCGTGCAGCCCGGTTTCCTCGCCAAGCTGCTCGGCTCTCCCGTCTCGGCGGTCCTGCTGGCGCTGGCCGGCGCCCTGCAGCTTGTCGGCTTCGTGGCGATCAAACGGTTCTCGAGGATCGTCGAGTGAGCGGCGCCGCGCTCCTCACGGCGGTCGCCGTGCTGCTCGGCTTCGCCGCGGCGCGGGAGCTGCTGGCCGGCCGCGAGCTGCCGCCGCTGCCGTTCGGGCTGGGGGCCAGCTCCCCCCGGGCGGCGCTCCGGCTCGGGTTGCCGGAGCGGCTGCGCCGCTCCGGCCTGGCGGCGCGGCTGTCGCTGGGCGCCGTGTTCGCCGCCAAGCTGCTCAGCGCCGCCGGGGGCGCCCTCGCCGCTCTGGTGGCGACCCCGGCGGCCCCGGGTCGCACGGCCCTGTTGGTCGGGATCGCCCTGCCGGCAGCCGGGTTCTTCCTCCCGGATGCGCTGCTGGAGCGGGAGGCGCGACGCCGCCATCGCCGAGTGCTCGCCGCGCTGCCCGACGCCCTCGACCTGCTGGCGGTCAGCGCCGGCTCGGGGCGCGGGCCGGCCGCCGGGCTGGAGCAGCTGGCGCGAGCCGGGCGGGGGCCGCTCGCGGAGGAGATGCGGATCGTCGTCGCCGACCTCTCCTGCGGGGCGCCGCTGGGCGTCGCCCTCGCCTCGCTGCGCTCGCGGGTCCCCGGCAGCGAGCTGGCGACCCTGGTCGCCTCGATCGAGCGCTCGCGCCGCTTCGGCTCGCCGCTGGCCGACCAGTTGCGCCGTCAGGCGAGCGCCTTGCGTCGCGACAGCCGCCGCGCGGTGGAGGAGCGGGCCGCCCGCGCCGCCCCGAAGATCCAGCTGGTCGTCGCCCTCGTCCTCGTGCCCTCGGTCCTGCTGATGATCGCCGCCGGCCTGATCGCCAATGCCGGCACCCTGCTGGCGGGGTTCTGAGCGCTCGGTTACTGGCCGGCCGTGCTGGTTTCGCCGGCCTCGTCGCGCAGGCGTTTGGCGACCGCGCCCGAGGCGGTGGCGATCTTGTCGAGCTCGGCGGCGCTTTCCTTGTGGCCGCTGACGTAGCAGCAGAGGGTGCCGTCGACCAGCTCGAAGGCGAACTTGCCGGGCGTCGATTCGGTCAGCCAGACGATGAAGGTGGGGGCGAACAGGCGGCGCAGCCAGACCTGGTCCTGCTGCTTGGTGGCGAAGATCTCGTACTTGTCGTCGAGCGCCTCGCTCTCCAGCTTCACCCGCTCTTTCTTGCCGCGGAAGGCGTCCTCGAACTTCTCCAGCGCCTTGAAGCCGAACTTCTGCTGGCAGTAGAGCTCGGGCACGTGGGCGGCGCACTCGGGGACGTCGATCAGGCCCAGCGTGT
>DASVWP010000280.1:0-43058 GCA_036393155.1 Solirubrobacterales bacterium
GCACCTGCCGCCGAGCATGCCGGGCATCTGGTTCGAGATCGAGCTGCGCCACGACGGCCGCTTCGTCCGCGGCGCCTCGATGCCAGGGATGCCAGGCATCTACATGGGCCAGAACAACGACGTCTGCTGGACCTTCACCAACGTGATGGCCGACGTCCAGGACCTCTTCGTCGAGCGGGTGGAGGGAGACCGCTACCTGTTCGAAGACGAGTGGCGGCCGCTCGAGCTGGTGCGCGAGGAGATCGCCGTCAAGGGCCGCGAGGAGCCGGAGGTGCTCGACGTCCGCCTCACCCACCACGGGCCGATCGTCAACGAGGCGCTGGGCGCCGACGCAGCCGAGCCGCTGGCGCTGAGCTGGCAGACGCTCTCCGAACCGACCGCCTTCGCGGGGATGTTCGAGCTGCTCGACATCTCCAGCGGCCGCGAGCTGGTCGCCAAGCTCGCCGACCACACCTCGCCCGCCTCCAACCTCGTCTGGGCCGACCGCCACGGCTCGATCGGCTACAAGCTGATCGGCCGCCTGCCGCGCCGGCGCGGCGGCTGCCCGGACCTGCCGAAGCCGGGCTGGACGGGCGAGTTCGAGTGGGAGGGGACGGTGCCCTATGAGGAGCTGCCGGAGGTCACCGACCCCGAGAGCGGCTTCCTGGTCACCGCCAACAACCGCATCGTCGGCGACGAGTACCCCCACCACATCACCAGCGAATGGCTTGACGGCTTCCGCGCCAAGCGGATCGAGCAGCTGATCGCGGCGACGGACGAACACGACATCGAGAGCTTCGAGGCGATGCAGTCCGACAACCTCTCGCTGCCCGGGCTGGAGGCGGCGCAGCGGCTGTGCCGGCTGCAGCCGCGGGGCCAGCGCGAGCGGGCGGCGATCGAGTGCCTGCGCAGCTGGGACGGGCGGCTGGATCCCGAGACGGTCGCCGGCACGATCTACCAGGCCTTCCTGCTGCGCCTGGCGCGCGAGGTGGCGCGGGCGGCGATCGGCGACCGCGACCTCTGCGAGCGCTGGCTCGACCGCGCCGACAACGGCTTCACGCCGCACGTCACCTCGCCCTGGCGCTGGCACTCGCACCTGATGGGGCTCTGGGAGGAAGCCGACGAGGAGCTGATCGGGCGGCCCTGGGACGAGCTCGCGCTCGAAGCTTTGGCCGGCGCCCTCGACGACCTCACCGACCGCTTCGGCCCCGACCAGCAGGGCTGGCGCTGGGGGCGGGTGCACGAGATGGAGTTCCCGCACCCGCTGGGCGAGGCCAACCCCCTGCTGCACCGCCTGCTCAACCGCAGCCTGCGCGCCGGCGGCGCGCAGGAGACCGTGAGCCAGATCGCCTACGACCCCAACGACCCCTACAAGGCCGTCTGGGCGCCGAGCTGGCGGATGGTCGCCGACCCGACCGACCCCGACCGCTCGCGCTGGCAGATGTTCACCGGCCAGTCGGGTCACCCGGCCAGCCCGCACTACGACGACCTGCAGCCGGACTGGCTCGACGGCCGCACCCAGCTGATGTGCGGCGAGGGGCCCTGGGCGGAGCTGGAGCTGGCGCCCCGCGCCGGCTAGCGAAGCGCTAGACGAGCGCCCGGTCGGCGGCGCCCTTGCGCCAGGCGACGCCGGTCCAGTCGATCCGCTCCAGCGAATCGTCGATGCCGTTGGCCAGGCGGAAGTCCTCGACCGCCGCCCGGCACTGGGCGAGCGCCCCGTAGTCGTCGATGACGACGTAGCCGCCGGGGGAGAGGTCGGGATAGAGGCTCTCCAGGGCGACCATCGTCGACTCGTACATGTCGCCGTCGAGGCGCAGCAGCGACCAGCGGCTGTCGCCCTTCAGCGGCGGCAGGGTGTCGCTGAACCAGCCCTTGAGGAAGCGGACCCGGTGGTCGAGAAGCTCATAGCGTTCGAAGGCGGCGCGGACTTCGGCTTCGGAGACGGCCAGGAAGTCGTAGGAGTGGTGGCGGTCGCCGGCGTCGGCGGGGAACTCCTCGGGCCGCGACTCCGGCAGGCCTTCGAAGGAGTCGGCGACCCAGACCTCGCGCTCCTCGGCGCCGAGCACGCGCAGGGTCGCCCGCATCAGGATCGAGGCGCCGCCCCGCCAGACGCCGGTCTCGATCAGGTCGCCCTCGACCTCGTCGCGGACCACCGCTTCGACGCAGCGCTGCAGGTGGTCGAGCCGCCGCATGCCGACCATCGTCGTCCCGTTGAGCGGCCAGTCGCCGCCGGTTTCGCGCCGCTCGCGCATGCTGTCCGGGAGGATCGCCGCGGCGACCGAGCCGTCGGGCTGCAGCTCGGCGGAGAGGGTGTGGTAGCCGAGCAGGTCGCAGAGCGACTTCTTCAGCAGCTCCAGGTATGCGGCGCCAGCGTCCATCGGCGCCCCGGTATTCGTCGCGGGGTGCCGCTTCTTTAGCGAACGTTGCCCGGCGCCTCGGCGCCGCGGGCCTGGGCGGCGCGCACCAGCCCGGCGATCTCCGGCCCGGCCTTCTGCGGCGAGCCGGCGTCGAAGGGCGGCTGGGGGTCGTACTCGATGCCCAGCTGGATCGCTTCGGCGACCTTCGGCCCCGCCTCGCGGCCGACCAGGTGCAGCGCCATGTCGATCCCGGCGGAGACGCCGGCGGCGGTGATCACCTTGCCGTCCTCGACGAAGCGGCCGATGACGGGCTCGGCGCCGTAGGAGCGCAGGCGCTCCAGCGAGAGCCAGTGGGTGGTGGCGCGCCGGCCCGCGAGCAGCCCGGCGGCGCCGAGCAGCAGCGAGCCGGTGCAGACCGAGGTCGTCCATTTGGTCGTCGCGTCGATCCGCCGCAGCCAGTCGAGGACGTCGTCGTCCTCGAGCACCGCGCCCTTGCCGGCGCCACCGGGGACGAGCAGGACGTCGGCCCGCTGGACGTCCTCCAGGGAATGGTCGGCGACCAGGGCCAGGGAGCCGCTCTCCGAGCGCACCTCTCCCTTGGCCGGGCCGACGGTGCGGATCCGCCAGCCGGGGGCGTTGCGGAAGACCTCGTAGGGCCCGATCGCGTCGAGCGGGGCGAGTTCGTCGTAGAGAAGCAGCGCGATTTCCATGCGCCGATCATCCCGCCGCCCCGACCCCCGATCCAGAGGCAGGAATGCCAATGTTCGCTAGATTCCTGCCATGGGTCGGCACCGGGTGGTCGCGCTTTGCCTCGACGGCGTCGTCGCCTTCGACTTGACCGCGCCGGCGCAGGTCTTCGGCAGCGCCCTGGACACGGAGCTGAGGCCGCTCTACGAATTCCGCACCTGCTCGGTCGATGGGGAGGAGGTGCGCACGACCAGCGGCTTCGGCCTGCGGCCGCACGGCGGCCTGGAGGCGATGGCCGACGCCGAAACCGTCGTCGTCCCCGGCTACTTCGCGATCTTCTCGCCGCCCCCGGCCGAGGCGCTCGCCGCCTTGCGAAACGCCGCCGAGCGCGGCGCCCGCGTGCTCTCGGTCTGCACCGGCGCCTTCGCGCTCGCCCACGCGGGGCTGCTCGACGGCCGCCGCGCCACCACGCACTGGCTCTGGGCCGGGGAGCTGGCCGCGCGATTCCCGGCCGTCTCGGTGGACGCCGAGGCGCTGTTCGTCGACGAAGGCGCGGTCCTCACCTCGGCCGGGCTCAGCGCCGGCATCGACCTCGGCCTGCACGTGGTCCGCCGCGACTTCGGCGCCGCGGCGGGGGAGCGGGTCGCCCGGCACATGGTCGCGGCGCCGCACCGCGAGGGCGGTCAGGCGCAGTTCTTCAAACCCGAGGTGGCGGCCGCGGGCGGCTCCCTGGAGGAGACCCGCCGTTGGGCCGAGGCGCGGCTCGCCGAGCCGCTGGACGTCGCCACCATGGCCCGCCACGCCGGGGTCAGCCCGCGCACCTTCGCCCGTCGCTTCCGCGAGGAGACCGGGACGACGCCGCTGCAGTGGCTGCTCGGGCGCCGGGTGCTGGAGGCGCGGCGGTTGCTCGAGGATTCCGACCTGCCGGTCGAGACGGTCGCCTGGCGCGCCGGCTTCGGCAACGCCGCCTCGCTGCGCGACCACTTCCGCCGTGCCACCGCGACCACCCCGACCGCCTATCGCCGGGCATTCCAGCCTCAGGCCGGCGGTGCTTCCCGGCCGCTCGCGTAGAGTGATCGTGGTGAGCCGGCGCGACCAGATCCAGCTCAGCGAAGCCAAGCTGCTGGAGCTGCTGGAGAGCGAGCGGATCGCCGTCGTCTCCAGCCTCGGCCCGCGGGGCTGGCCGCACTCGATGCCCCTCTGGTTCGTCTCCCGAGAGGGCGAGGTCTGGATCTGGACCTACGCGAAGTCGCAGAAGGTCCGCAACCTCGAACGCGATCCTCGCGCCACCGTCCTGGTCGAGGCCGGGCACGACTATTCCGAGCTGCGCGGAGCGATGATCGAGGCCGAGGCGGAGCTGCACCACGATCTCGGGACGAAGCTCGCCTTCGCCGAAGAACTGACCCTTCGGTACGCCGATGGTCTAACCTCGCTCGGCGACGACGCCCGGGCAGGCCTTGAAGCCCAGGCGCCGAAACGGGTCGCCATCCGGTTCAAGCCGGTCCGCACCGCGACCTGGGATCACCGCAAGCTCGGCGGCACCTACTGAGCTCGGTGACATCTCCGCTACATGTTCGCCGCCGCCGTGTTGCAGACTGACCCGCCCGCTACCGTCCCGGAGCCATGAAAAGACTTTTCCCGACCACTCTGATCGCTGTCGTCGCGCTGCTCGCGACCCTGCTCTTCGCCACCCAGCAGGGCGACGCCAAAACCGTCTTCCACGCGCCGAGGAACTTCTTCGGCATCACTCCCCAGACCGGGGTCACGCCCCAGGAAGCCCGCTGGATGAAGGCCGGGGGGATCGGCGCGATCCGCCTCTCGCTGCCCTGGGCCTCGATTCAGCCGACGCCGAACGGCAAGTACAACTGGAGCGGCTTCGACTCGGCCCTCGAAACCGCTTCCCGCGCCGGTCTGGAAGTCCTGCCCTCGATCGGCTCGCCGCCCCGCTGGGCGACGCGCAGGGAACAGACGATGCCGATCGACAGCGCACGGGCGCGCAACGGCTGGACCGCCTTCCTGAAGGCCGCGGTCAAGCGCTACGGGCCGGGCGGGGAATTCTGGGCCGAACACGCCACCGAAGGGGTCAACTACGAACCGGCGATCACGCGCCCGATCCCGATCCGCCAGTGGCAGATCTGGAACGAGTCGAATTTCTTCTACTTCGCCTACCCGGTCTCACCGCACCGCTATGGCAAGCTGGTGACGATCTCCAGCCAGGCGATCAAAAGCGTCGACCCGGGCGCCAAGGTGGTGCTGTCGGGGCTGTTCGGCCAGCCCACCGCGAGCGGTAAGAAAGGGATGCCGGCGGCGACCTTCCTGCGGCAGCTCTACCGCTATCCCGGCATCAAGGCGCGCTTCGACGGGGTTTCGCTGCACCCCTACGCGGTCGACGCCGAAACGCTCGAAGAACTGGTCGAAGAATTCCACGAAGTCAGCGTCGAAAACCACGACCGGCCGGGCTTCTACATCACCGAGATGGGCTGGGGCTCGCAGAACGACTTCCAGCACGACGCTTTCGAGCAGGGGATCCAGGGGCAGGCCCGGGAGCTGCGGGAATCGTATGAATTCCTGCTCAGCAACCAGCACAGGCTGAACCTCAAGCAGGTCTACTGGTTCTCCTGGAAAGACGCCAAGGGGCTCTGCGACTTCTGCGACTCGGTCGGCCTGTTCCGCGAAGGCACGCGGTTCAAGCCGAAGCCCGCATGGCGAGCTCTGGTGTCGCTGACCGGTGGCCGCGCGCGCCCCTGAGGGGCGGGGCCGCTGGGCGGCGCTGATTCTGCTCCTGGGCGCCGCCGCGATCGCGGCGGCGCTCCTGCTGTCCTTTTCCTCCGGGCTGGCGCCCTTCCAGGACAGCTGGGAGTTCCTGATGCACCGGCGCGACCCCTCGGTCAGCGCCTACCTGGACCCCCACAACGAGCACATCGTGCTGATCCCGGTGGCGATCGAGCAGCTGGTGCTGCGGCTTTTCGGGATGGGTTCGACGACGCCCGAATTCGTCGTCCTCACGGCGCTCCTGCTCGCTGTCGCGGTTCTGCTCTTCGTCTACGTGGAGCGCCGTCTCGGCCCCTGGCCTGCGCTGATGGCGGCGGTGGCGATGCTCTTCCTCGGCCCGGCATGGCAGGACCTGCTGTGGCCCTTTCAGATCGGGTTCGTCGGCTCGGCGCTCTTCGGGATCGCGATGCTGCTGGCGCTGGAAGCCGAAAGCGAGCGGGGCGACCTCGCAGCCTGTGTCCTCCTGGCGATCTCGATCGGGTTCTCCAGCCTCGGCCTCCCCTTCGCCGTGGCCGCCGCGGTCGACGTGCTGCAGCGCCGACGCCCCCGGGGCCTGAGGCGGGCCTACCTCGTGGCGGCGCCGGTGCTGCTCTACGCGGTCTGGTACCTCGGCTGGGGCCAGGACGCCGAAAGCCACCTCACCGCCCACCACGTCCTCGTCTCGCCGCGCTACGTGGCCGAAGGGCTGCGGGCCTCCGTCGACGCCCTGCTCGCCCTGGCGACGATCTTCAACGAAGCGGTCGGCCGCTCGAACTGGGGCTGGGTGGCGCTCGCGGCGGTGGTCGCCGGCCTCGCCTGGGCGACGATCCGTCGCGGCAGCGTCCCATCGCGGGCCTGGCCCTCGCTGGCGGCGATGGCCGCCTTCTGGTTTCTCGCCGCCTTCAGCACGATGCCCGGTCGCGAGGCCTACTCGAGCCGCTACCTCTACGTCGGCGCGCTCTTCGTCCTCCTGGTCGCTGCCGACCTGCTCGCCGGCCTGCGCGCCCGCCGCTTGATCCTGGTGGCAGGCGGTGCGGTCGCGGTGGCGGTGGCCGTCCTCAACCTGCAGCCGCTGCGCGAAGGGCGCGACTTCTTCAAGTCCCAGACCGTGCTGACCAAGGCCGATCTGGGGGCGATCGAGATCGCCCGGCGAACGGTCGAGCCGGGCTTCACCCTGCCGCCTGAAATCGCCGGCACCCCGTTCCTCAACGAAATCGAAGCCGGCGAGTACCTGCGGGCGGTGGACGAATACGGCTCGCCCGCCTACACCGCCTCAGAGCTGACCGCCGCTCCGGAGACCGGACGTCTGCAGGCGGACGTCGTGCTCGCCAACGCCCTGCCGGTGACGATCGAAGAAGGCGGCGCCGCAGCTCACCTTGGGGGTCCGGGGTGTCGCCGGCAGGGCGGGTCGTTTCCCGCATCTGGGCCGCTCCCACCGGGAACCACCGAGGTCCACTTCCTCCCGGGCCCACCCGGGACGATCGGCCTGCGTCGCTTCGCCGCTTCCGACGCGCTGGCGGACGAAGGTCTCGCCGGAGGCTCCACGACCGCGCTCGTGCTTCCCCGCGACCTCTCGCACCGACCCTGGCTGCTGCGGGTCGGCGGCGTCGAGGCGCTGGTCTGCCATTAGGAGACGGGACTCAGGTCGCTGCCGATCGTCAGCCGCCTCAGGGGCGGCACCGTCGCGGCCTCGATCGCCACGGCGCCGGCGAACCCGGGTCGCATCTCCAGGTCGGCGACCGCGGCGCTGCGGCCGGCCGGAGCGCTTGCGAGGCCGACGCCGAGGCACTTGCCGAGCGCCTCGCGCCTTGCCCAGGCCGCGTAGAAGACCTCTGGCTGGGAGTCGGCGGAGGCGCTCCGCAGCGCCTCGATCTCCCCGGGGTCGAGCATCCGCCGGGCCAGCGCCTCGAAGTCCCGCTCGGGGTCGATCCACTCGACGTCGACGCCGACCTCGCGCTCCGAGGCGACCGCGACCAGCCCCAGGCCGTGGGAGTGGCTGAGGTTGAAGCGCAATCCCGCCACCGGATCGGCCAGGCGCGGCTTGCCGCCGTCATCGACCCGCAGCTCGACCGCCGCCGGCTCGCTGCCCAGGTAGCCGGCGAGGATGCCGCGCAGCGCCCAGCGCGCGGCCGTCCAGCGCCGTTGCGAGAGCGGCCGCAGCTGGCGCTCGGTGCGCGCGCGCTCCTCCTCCGGCAGCTCCTCCTGGGGCGGCCAGCCCGTCGCGTCCAGGTTGGCTTCCCAGATGTCGAGCACTTACCCGGCCCGGCCGGGACGGCGCGCCTTGCGCCGGTGGTCGATCTTGATCTTCAGCTTGCGCGAGATCGCCGCCACGTAGCTTTCGTCTTCGCCGACATAGGCGCGGAAGGTGGTGCGGTGACGGATCCGCGGCCGGAAGCGCACCGTGCAGGCGCGGTCGAGGTACCGGGTGGCGACGTGGCGCCGCCCTTCGAACAGCTTCACCGGCTCGCCCTTGCGCCCGTTGCAGGGAGAGACCCAGGCGGTCAGGAGCGCGCGGTGGTGACGGCGGATCCGGCGGCCGTGAGCCCTGATGCCGACGAACGAGGCGGCACGGGCGGTCGTGGGGGTCGAGCAGTCGGTCGGCGTCGGGCCTTCGACGCGGGAGACGACGCCTTTGCCCGAGACCGCGTAGAGGCGGCCGCAGGAGTCTTCGCCGAAGGAGTCGAGTTCTTCGACCTGCAGGCCCTCGAAGCGGTCGGTGCCCCTCGGGTTCGCCGGGTCGAAGGAGCGGATTTCGCCCGTGCAGTGGTCGCCGTAGACGTAGCGGCCGTAGAGGCTGGCCAGGCCCGCGTCGCGGGAGACGTAGCCGCCGATGATCGCGCAGGGGCTCGTCGGGATCTGATGGGCGTAGGTGAAGATCGGTTCGACGAAGTCGGAGGCTTCGCTGCCGGCGCAGCCTTCGTCGGTCGCCGGCCCTTCGATCGTCCCCTCGCGGCAGTTCCAGCCGTAGTTGGCGCCGATGCCCAGCCCCGGCGCCGGTGCCGAGTCGACCTCCTCTTCGCGGTCCTGGCCGACGTCGGCGATGTAGATCGCGTGGGTCAGCCGGTCGAAGGAGAAGCGGAACGGGTTGCGCAGGCCGTAGCTCCAGATCGGGGCGAAATCGGCCGGGATCGAGGCGAAGGGGTTGCCGGCGGGGATCGTGTAGGGGGAGCTGCCGCTGGGGTTGGGATCGATCCGCAGCAGCTTCCCGAGCGGTTTTTCGAGGTTCTGCGCATTGTGGAATTCGTCGTTGGAGATGCCGCCGTCGCCGGTCGAGACGAAGAGCATTCCTTCGGGGCCGAACTGCAGCTGCCCGGCGTAGTGGTCGGTGTCTTCGGGGTGTTCGATGGTCAGCAGGTTGCGAAGGGTCGAGAGGGGGGCGCTGTTGCCGCTGGCCCGCATTTCGGCCACGTGGATCGCCGGCCAGGGCGTCTCGTTCCCGGTGTAGTCGACGAACAGGCGGCCGCTCGAGTCGAAGTCGGGCGCCAGGGCGATCGACAGGAGGCCGCCCTCCTCCCCGGTGGTGATCTGCGAAGTGAGGTCCGCGAAGGTGCGAGTGGTGCCTTCGTTCACTTCGGCGATCCGGCCGGGGCGTTCGACGACGAAGAGGCGTTCCGGGTTACCGGGGTCGGAGGTGACGAAGACCGGCCCTTCGAAGCGGCCGATCGGCTGCAGGGTGGCGGCCGAGGCGCTGGTTGCCCACAGGCAGCCGAGGACCGCGATCGCGGTGGCAAGGCGAGTCACCTGGAGAACGTTAGCGACGCTCACGGTTAGTCTCCCGCGCGATGGACCGAATCCTGATCACCGGCGGGGCGGGCTTCGTGGGCTCCAACCTGGCCGTCGCCCTCGCCTCCCGCCACCCGGAGTGGGAGGTCGTGGCGCTCGACAACCTCTACCGCAAGGGGTCGGCGCTCAACCTGCCCCGGCTCGCCGAGGCCGGCGTCGAGTTCCTGGAAGGCGACGTCCGCAACCCCGAGGACCTCGCCACCGTGCCGGCGATCTCGGCGATGGTCGAGTGCTCGGCCGAGCCCTCGGTGATGAGCGGGGTCGACGGCGACACCGGCTACCTGGTCCACACCAACCTCACCGGCGCCTACAACTGCCTGGAGCTGGCCCGCCGCGACGGCGCCTTCTTCCTCTTCCTCTCGACCAGCCGCGTCTACCCGGTCGCCCCGCAGGTGGATCTGAACCTGGAGGAGGCCGCGACGCGGTTCGAGCTCGCCTCCGAGCAGGACGTGCCGGGCGTCTCGCCGGCCGGCATTTCCGAGGCCTTCCCGCTGGACGGCGCGCGGACCCTCTACGGGACCACCAAGCTGGCGGCCGAGCTGCTGATCGAGGAGTACCGGAGCGGCCTCGGCGTCCCGGCGGCGATCGACCGCTGCGGCGTCATCGCCGGGCCCTGGCAGATGGGCAAGGTCGATCAGGGAGTGTTCACGCACTGGATGCTGGCCCACTATTTCCGAAACCCTCTGAACTACATTGGTTTCGGAGGGCATGGAAAGCAGGTGCGCGATCTTCTCCACGTCGACGACCTGGTCGACCTCGTCGAGCGCCAGCTGCTCGACCCCGGCTCCTGGGACGGGCGGACCGTGAACGTCGGCGGCGGCCGCGAGTGCAGTCTCTCCCTGCTGGAGACGACCGAGATCTGCCGGCGCCTGACCGGCAACGAGGTGCCGATCGGCTCGGTGCGGGAGACGCGGCAGGGTGACGTGCCCGTATACCTTTCCGACTGCGCAAGGCTTTTCAGCCTCGACGAATGGCGCCCCCGTCGCAGCGCCGAACAGGTGCTCGCCGACATCCACGAGTGGATCGCGGCGGACGAGGAGCGGATCGCCGAGGCGCTCGAGATCAAATCCCCGACGGGGGGAAGGGAGTAGGCAACGGATGCCGGTAGCGATCATCACGGGGGCCGGGGGGCTGATCGGCTCGGAGGCGGTCGGGCACTTCGTCGGCGGGGGGTTCGACGTGGTCGGGATCGAGAACGACATGCGGGCGCAGTTCTTCGGGCCGGAGTCCTCGACCTCCCACGTGACCGAGCGCCTGGTCGCCGAGCATCCGGAGTTCCGCTGGGAGAACGCGGACATCCGCGACACCGAGCGGGTCGAGCAGATCTTCCGCCAGCACGCCGGCCAGATCGAGCTGGTCATCCACACCGCCGCCCAGCCCTCCCACGACTGGGCCGCCAGCGCCCCGCAGGTCGACTTCGGCGTCAACGCCAATGGCACCCTCAACTTGCTCGAGGCCGCCCGCGCCCACTGCCCGGACGCGCCCTTCGTCTTCTGCTCGACCAACAAGGTCTACGGCGACACCCCGAACCGGCTGCCGCTGGAATCGCTGGAGAAGCGCCTGGAGCTGCCCTCGGACCATCCCTATTACAAGGGCATCGACACCTCGATGTCGATCGACTCCTCGACCCACTCGCTGTTCGGCGTCTCCAAGGCGGCCGCCGACCTGCTGGTCCAGGAGTACGGCCGCTACTTCGAAATGCCCACGGTCGCCTTCCGCGGCGGCTGCCTGACCGGGCCCCAGCACGCGGGCGCGAAGCTCCACGGCTTCCTCGCCTACCTGATGAAGTGCGTGGTCACCGGCACGCCGTACACGGTCTTCGGCTACGAGGGCAAGCAGGTGCGGGACAACATCCACAGCGCCGACCTGATCGCCGCCTTCGACGCCTTCCGCCGCTCCCCGCGGCCGGCGGCTGTCTACAACATCGGCGGCGGTCGCTTCTCCAACTGCTCGATGTTGGAGGCGATCGAGGTCTGCGAGCGGATCGCCGGCCGCGAGCTCGACTGGCAGATGGGGGAGGAGCCGCGGATCGGGGACCACCGCTGGTGGATCTCCGACCTGGCGCCCTTCCAGGCCGACTACCCGGACTGGAACCTGCGCTACGGGATCGAGGAGATTCTGCGGGAGATGTACGAGCAGAACCTCGAGCGCTGGAGCGTGAGCGCCGCGTGAAGCTCTCGGTGGTGATGCCGGCCCAGAACGAGGAGGGGTCGGTGGGGGCGACCGTCGAAGGGGTGGTCGCGGTCCTCGAGCGGGAGGGTGTCGACTACGAGGTGGTCGTCGTCAACGACGACAGCGAAGATTCGACCGAAGCCGTCGTCGCCGCGATCGGCATGGCGAACCCACGGGTCAGGGTCCACCGCTCCCATCTGGATCGGGGGTTCGGCAACGCGATCCGCGCCGGTCTCGACGTCTTCGAGGGCGACGCGGTGGCGATCGTGATGGCCGACGCCTCCGACAACCCCGAGGACCTCGTGATGTACCACCGGATCCTCGAGGAGGGCTGGGACTGCGCCTTCGGCTCCAGGTTCATGCCCGGCGCGCGGGTCTACGACTACCCGCGGCTCAAGTACGTCGTCAACCGCCTGGCCAACCAGTTCATCCGAGTGCTGTTCCGCCACCGCTACAACGACACCACCAACGCCTTCAAGGCCTACCGGCGCGAGGTCATCGAGACGATTCAGCCCCTGCTCTCGAAGCACTTCAACCTCACGGTGGAGATGCCGCTGAAGGCGATCGTCCGCGGTCACTCCTACAAGGTGGTTCCCACCAATTGGACCAATCGCGCCGCGGGCGAGGCGAAGCTGAAGATGAAGGAGATGGGCAGCCGCTACCTCTTCATCGTCCTCTACGTCTGGCTGGAGAACGCGCTGAGCCGCGGCGATTACCGCGTGGCCCAGCACCAGCCGGTCCGCGATCGGACCGGCGAGCCCACCGGTTAGCCAGGAGAATCAGCTCTCGTTCGGTTCCCGGCGGCCGATCACCAGGAACTGCTTGCCCAGCAGTCGCCAGGCGAGCGGCGCTCCGAGGTAGGCCCGGGTCAGCGCCGGCGAGGCGGGCAGGCGACCGCGGAACGAGTACGGAAGGTACCGGGGGATGACCGTGGTTGGCTCGAAGCCGGCGGCGTAGAGGTGCTCGCCGATCGAGCGGTCGGTCAGCGCCACGTAGTGATCGGCGCAGTCCCAGTAATCGCGCGAGCAGAAGCGGTAGTTGGGCCCCATCACGGCGATCCGGCCGCCGGGCTCCATCACGTCGCGCATCTTTTCCAGCACGGTCGCGATCGTCTCCTGGTTGGGCAGGTGCTCCAGGAAGTTCGACATGAAGACCCCGTCGAAGTGTTCGAGCGGCAGGTCGGCGTCGAGAATGGAGGCGGTCACGACTTTCGTGTCGGGCTTGTGGGCCGCCTCCGGGTAGCTGACCTCGTCGACCGCCCAGGTCTCGGGGGCCGGCACGGAGCCGATGAACTCGCCCCGTCCGGCTGCCGGGTCGAGGACCTTCTGCGGCCGGCCCATCAGCTCGTGGACGTGCGGGCTGATCTGCCGCCAGACGGCGATGCGCTCGTTCTGGTCGATGTCGCGGAAACGGAATCTGTAAAGGCGCTCGTAGTTCACGCGCGCAAGCCTATTGACCGCGACCGCTGGGAGATTGGCTAGCCTGCCGCCGATGGAGGCATCGCAGCAGTCGACGCTGGGCGCTCGCGGCAAGGAGCTGGCCCGGGCGGTGGCCCGGCGGTTCGGCTACGAGATCCACCCGGCCGGGGCGGCCATGCCCGGGCCCGACCCTTCCCAGGTCTCGATTCCGCGGGGCCGCGACGAGCGCTTCGAGGTGGAGGGTGAATACGAAGTACTGCCCAGGGGCCGCTACGACGTGGTCGCCCGCAACTACTACAGCCCGATCCCCGACCTCGAGCTGCTGCCCGAGGACATCTGGGACCGGCGCAGCGCCGCTGGCGGCGTCGATCTGCAGCTCGACCGGGCGATGGAGACGATCGAGGGCGAGCTCGCCCCATTTATCGCCGAGATGGACGTGCCGCTCTCGGGGCCGGCGCCTCCAGGGCGGTTCTTCCTGCGCAACGAAAACTACGAGGCGGTGGACGCCGAGCTGCTGTACGCGATGGTCCGGTCCCGCAAGCCGCGGCGGGTGCTCGAGCTCGGATCCGGGTACACGACGCTGCTGATCGGCGACGCTTGCCGCCGCAACGTCGCGGAGGGACGGCCCACCGAGCACATCGCGTTCGACCCATACCCAAGGGCCCACATCGTCGGCGACGGGCCACCCGAGCCGACCGTCTTCGAGCCGATCTCGGCGAACGACGTCCCGCTGGATCGCTTCAGCGAGCTGGGCACGGGGGACATCCTCTTTGTCGACACCACGCACACGGTGAAGCTCGGCAGCGACGTCAACCACATCGTCCTGGACATCCTGCCGAGCCTCGCCTCGGGCGTTCTCGTCCACTTCCACGACATCTTCATCCCCTGGGAGTACCCCCGGGGCTGGTTCGAGGAGATGCAGTACTACTGGGCCGAGCAGTACCTCCTGCAGGCGTTCCTCGCCTTCAACGACAGCTTCGAGGTGGTCCTGCCGGCAATGGCGGTGGCCCGCGAGTTCCCCGAGCGGCTGGGGGCTGTCGTGCCGAGTCTCGCTCCCGGTACCAGCCCCGGGGCCTTCTGGATCGTTCGCAAATAAGCCCGTCGCGGTTCAGCGGCTGCGGCGCCAGGAAGCACCGGTCCAGTCGATCGTCTCGATCGGCTCCGTGATGCCGTTTGCCTGGCGGAAGTCGGTAACAGCCTCGCGGCACTGCGGGATCGCCCCGTAGTCGTCGATCACCACGAACCCGCCCGGGGAGAGGTCCGGGTAGAGGCTTTCGAGCGAGACGATCGTGGACTCGTACATGTCGCCGTCGAGTCGCAGCAACGACCACCGCTGGTTGCCGCGCAGGGGTGGCAGGGACTCGCTGAACCAGCCCCGCAGGAAGCGCACGCCCTGGTCGGAGATGCCGTACCTCTCGAATGCTGCGCGAACCTCGGCTTCGGAGACGGCCAGGAAGTCGAATTCGAAGTGCTCGTCGCTGCCGGCATCAGCGGGGTACTCCTCTGGTCGGGAGGGGGGGAGTCCTTCGAAGGAGTCGGCCAGCCAGACCTCTCGCCCCGCTTCGCCCAGGCCGTTGAGGAGCGCCCGCATGAATATGGAGGCCCCGCCCCGCCAGACTCCGGTCTCGATGAGGTCCCCCTCGATCCCGTCCTCGACGATCGCTTCCACGCAGGCCTGGAGATGGTCGAGGCGACGCAGCCCGACCATCGTCGTCCCGTTGAACGGCCAGTCTGCCCCCGTTTCCCTTCGCTCGAGCTCGGACGTGGGCAGGGGCTCGGGCTTGACGCTCCCGTCGGGTTGGGGGACCGCAGACATCGTCTGAGGTCCCAGCAGGTCACAAAGCCCTCGCTTGAGCAGCGTCAGGTATGCGGCTCGCCCGTCCAAGTGCCGGAACTCTAGCCGTCGACAGGCGCCAGGGGCGCCTGGAAGCCGACGATCCGGTTGCTACGCTCCCGGCGATGACCGATGCCTCTGCGGAGCGGAATCCCTCTGCGGCGCGTTACGACTTCGAAAAGATCGATCTGGCGTCGGACAGCGTTCATGCCGACGTCGTTCGCCTGGTCGGGGAGAACAAGCGGGTGCTTGAGCTGGGCCCCGCCACCGGGTACATGTCGCGCGTCTTCCGCGAGCGCGGCTGCAGCGTCGTCGGCATCGAGATCGACGCCGAGATGGCCGAGCGCGCGGGCGAGTTCTGCGAGCGGGTGATCGTCGGCGACCTCGATGCGCTGGACCTCGCGGCGGAGTTGGGCGACGAACGATTCGACGCGATCGTCGCCGCCGACGTGCTCGAGCACCTGCGGGACCCGCTGGCCGCGCTGACCAGTCTGCGCCCCTTTCTCGCCGCGGATGGAGCCTTCGTGATCTCGGTCCCCAACGTCGCCCACGGCAGCGTGCGCCTCGCGCTCCTGACAGGGCACTTCGACTACCGCGAGATCGGCCTCCTCGACTCCACTCACCTGCGGTTCTTCACCCGTGAGACCTTCGAGGGCCTTCTCGACGAAGCCGAGCTCGGGCTCGCCGAGCTTCATCGGCACGACCTCAACCTCGACGCATCCGAGGTCCCGTTCGACGCCGAGGCGATCCCTCTCGCCGTCAGGGAGCGCCTGGAGAGCGACCCGGACGCCCGGACCTACCAGTTCGTCGCCAAGGCGATCCCGATGGATCGCGACGGTCTGCGCGAGATCCAGGCCCGGCTCCGGGAGCTGGCCGAGCTGCGGCTGGCCGCCGCTCGTGCGGCGGAGCTGGAGGACAAGATCGCCAAGATCGGGCAGCGCGAGGGCGAGCTCCGCAAGGCGCTGGTCGAGGCGCACGATCAGCTGCTGCGGCGAGACGCGCAGATCGAGGAGCTGCACGGAGACGCGGTCCGGCGCGACGAGGAGATCAGGCGCGTGCACGCCCAGCTGCACGAGACCCAGTCTTACCTCGAGGGGATCCGCAGGAGCCCGTTCGGGTTCCTCTACAGGGTGCAGCAGGTGCTGCAGCGGATGCTGCGGGGGAGATGACCCCCCGGCGAAGCTGTGCGGTGATCGTCCCGACCTACAACGGGGCGCACCTCCTCAGCACCTGCCTCAAGGCGCTCCTCGGCAATCCGCCGGAGCGCTGCGACTGGCGGGTGATCGTCGTCGATGACGCTTCCAGCGACCATACCGTCGAGCGCTTCTCCGGCTACGACGAGCGCGTGCAGGTGCTTGCCCGGGCGGAGAACGGCGGCTTTGCGACTGCCTGCAACGCCGGCGCCGAGGCCGCCGGCGACGTCGACTACCTGCTCTTCCTCAACAACGACACGATTGCGATCGCCGGCTGGCTGGATGCCCTGGTGGGGGAGCTGGCCGACGATTCGAGGGTCGAGGCCGCCGGTTCCAAGCTCCTCTATCCGGACGGGACGGTTCAGCACGCCGGGGTGGCGATCGGTCAGGACCGCTGGCCGCGCCACCTCTACGCCGGCCTGCCCGGCGACCACCCGGCGGTCAATCGCGGCAAGGCGGTGGTCGCGGTCACCGCCGCCAGCCTGCTCGTGCGGCAGCGGATGTTCCAGCGGCTCGGGGGGTTCGACACCTCCTTCCTCAACGGCTACGAGGACGTCGACTTCTGCCTCCGGCTCGGGGCCGAGGGTGGCGAGATCCGTTACTGCCCCGAAAGCGTCCTGTACCACCTGGAGTCGGTGACGAGATGGAACGGCGAGCCCGATCGCCACCTGGAGCGCAACAGCCGACTCTTCGCCGAGCGCTGGCACGACGAGATCGAGCCGGACGATTTCCGCCACTACCTGGACGACGGGCTGATCGAGGTCGAATACGGCGCCCGGTTCCCGATTCGGCTCTCGGTCTCGCCGCTGCTGGCAAGCGTTCAGCGCGAGACCGAGGAGGAGGACCGCCTGGAGCTGCTGCTAACGGCCCGGACCGACCAGCTCTTCGAGCTGCAGGCCGAGCGGACTCGGCTGGCCCTGGACGGCCTTCGCGAGGAGTCCTCGTCCCCGGCCCCCGTTGCCAGGGGGCGCCGCGGCGCCGACGGCGGCGCGCAGATCGTCCATCGCGGGGAGTTCCGGGAGCTCGACGATGGCCCTGGCCGTCATCGCGTCTCGGTCCTGATGCCGGTGATGGACGCTGGGGACGCTCTCCGCGGCACGCTGCCCCTGGTGCTGGCGCAGAGGGCGGCGGCCGAGGTCGAGATCGTCGCCGTCGATTCGGCCTCCCGGGACGACACCGTCGACGTGCTCGAGGAGTTCGACGCGACCGTGCTCTCGATCGATCCCACGCAGTTCGACCATGCCCTGACCAGGAACCTGCTGGCCGAAAGCGCGGCGGGCGACGTCCTCGTCTTCCTGAACCAGCGCAGCCGCCCCTGTGACGATCGCTGGCTGCAGCCGCTGCTCGCCGCCCTCGACGCCGACCCCACCGTCGTCGGGGCGAGCAGCCGGGTGATTCCCTACCCCGACGCCGACCCGCTTTCGCGCCGCGACGGCCTGCTCGACCCGAGCGGCTCGGAGGAGCGGTCGCTGAAGCGGATCGAGGATTGGGGCAGCTACGCGGCGATGCCGATCGAGCAGCGGCGCCTGCTGCTGAACTTCCACACCGTCAGCACGGCGATCCGAGCCGACGTGATGCGCGAGATGCCCTTCCAGCCGGTGCGGGCGATCGGCGAGGACCTGCTTTGGGCGCGGGCGGTGCTGGAGCGGGGGATGGCACTCGTGCACGAGGCCGGGTCGCGGGTCTACCACTCCCACGAGTACTCCCTTCGCGAGTGGCTGATGCGCAACGTCGACGACGGGATCGCCAACCACGACATCAACGGCCGCCTGCTCGACGAGCAGGAGGCCGATGCCCTGGTCCGGGGCATGATCGCCAGCGACTGGGCCTACCTCCACGACGAGCTGGAGCTCGAGGGCGAGGAGCTCGAGCGCTGGCGGATCCAGGCGAGCCTGCGGCGCGCCGCCCAGGTCGCCGGGCAGTGGGTCGGCGTCAATCACACCGACCTGCCCGAGGAGGCGGTCGACGCGTTCTCGCGCGTCGCCAACAGCCGTCGCCGCCGGCCGTGAGCACCCGGTGTCGATGAAGGTACTGCTCGTCTGCCACGGCTACCCGCCGCTCGGCGTCGCCGGGGTGGAGCGCCTCTCGGCGCAGACGGCGGAGGAGCTGACCGACCGCGGCCACACGGTGACCGTGCTCACCCGCGAACCCAGCCCTGCCCCCGAGACGCTCGCCCTGCGGCGCGACACCCGCCACCGAGTGCCGGTCGTCTCGATCGTCGGCGGCGGGTCCACCTTCGGCCGCTTCCCCGGTCACGAGCCGGCCCTCGAGCGGATCTTCGAGCGGATGCTCACCGAGCTCGCGCCCGACGTCGTCCTGGTCACCCATCTGCTTCACCACTCTCCGGGCTACGTCTCGATCGCCCATCGCTGGGGCGTGCCCGTCCTCTTGGAGCTGCACGACTTCTTCATGCTCTGTCCGCGCGCCCACCTCGAACGGCGGAATGGCGAGCTTTGCGCTGGGCCGGAGGGCGGCGAGGCATGTGCCCGGCATTGCTTCGGCGAGCAGCCCGGCGCGCGCCTGCGCTGGAGCCTGCGGTCGGAGAGCTTCGCCGAGGCCGTGCGCGACGCCGACGAGGTCATGGCTCCGTCCCGGTTCCTCTCCGGCGCCTTCGAGTCCCGCCGCCCCGAGCGGCCGATTCGGATCGTCCCCAACGCCGTCTCTGACTTCGGCCCGGTGCTCCGGGAAGAGCGCCCGGGGGAGCCGCTGCACCTTGCCTCGATCGGGGTCACCGTCGCGCACAAGGGGTTCCAGACGGTCGTGCAGGCGCTTCGCCTCGCCTCGCTGCCGGCCGTCCGTTACACGATCCTCGGGGTGGCGCTGCCGCCTCTCTCCTTCGAGCTGCAGGACGAGGGCGAGCGGATCGTCGGCCTCCAGCTGCGCCTCTTCAACGGCTTCGACCCCTCCCACCTCCCGGTCCTGTTGGCCGACGTCGACGCGGTCGTCGTCCCTTCCCTGGTGGCCGAGACCTACTCGATCGTCGCCCGCGAGGCTTTTGCCTGCGGGCTGCCGGTGATCGCCTCGCGCATCGGCGCGCTGCCGGAAGCGGTCACCGACGGAGAGGACGGCTGGCTGTTCGATCCTGGCGATGCCGTCGGGCTCGCGGTCCTGCTGGGTCAGTTGGACGAGGATCGCGGCCAGTTGCGGCGCGCCACGGAGCGGGCTCGCGAGAACGCCGCGGATGTGGTTTCCGTGGCCACGCGGACGGATGCGGTCGAAGCGCTGCTCGCGGGGGTGGTCGCGGAGGGACCGCGACGGTCCGCCGATCGGAGCCCTGAGCTGGGGACGATGCGAGAGGCCCTACGCGAGGCGGACCTCAGACACGGACTCGCCTGAGGAGCGACAGCCGCGGGCGGCGGCGGGCCCAGAGGAACGGCGAGACGAGGCGCGGGAAGCCCTCTCTGAGGTAGGGATTGGAGTACGGGTCCGGGACGGTGACGCCCTGCCAGCGCTGCAGCAGGTAGTCCTTCTCCCAGTCCTCGACCTCGGAGGAGCGGCTCGAGGACTCGAAGTGGTACATGACCAGGTCGGGGTCGTAGACGACCCGCTGGTCGATCGTGCGCAGCTTCAGGCAGTAGTCGACGTCGTTGTAGTTCACCGGCAGCTCTGGACTGAGACCGCCAACCTGCTCGAAGAGGCTCCGCGGGGTCATCAGGCAGGCGCCGGTGACCGCGAGCAGGTTGCGGGCGATCTTCACGGCGTTGGCATAGCCGGGTCCCTCGCTCGGGAAGCCGTAGTAGGGATGGCCGGGAAGGCCGCCTTCGAAGCCGACCCCCGCGTGCTGCAGGCGGCCATCGGAGAGCAGGAGCCGACCGCCGACCGCCCCGACCCCTTCCAAGCTCGAGTACATGACCATGCGCTCGATCCAGTTCGGGGTCGCCACCTCGATGTCGTCGTTGAGCAGCAGCAGGTGCTCGCCGCGGCTGCGCACCGCCCCGGCATTGATCTTCGCCGAGAAGTTGAACGTGCGGTCGTAGGGAACCAGCCGCAGGCGGTCGCCGGCGACCGCCTGCAGGCTGTTCAGCACCTCGCCCGGGGTGTTGGTGTCATAGACCACGACGAGCTCGAAGTTCCCGTAGGTCGAGACCTCGACGATGCTGCGGACGCAGTTGTGCACCAGCGTCGTCTGCTCGTAGCGGATCTCCCGGGTCTGCCCTGCGGTCGGGATCACGATGCTGACCAGAGGCTCTTCGCCCAGCTTCGGCTGCAGGTGGTAGAGGCCCGGGTCGGAGAGGTCGCGCTCGACGACTGCCTGCATGCCGATCCGCTCGCAGTGGGCCTGGATCGCCCGAGCTCCGGCCTCGAAAGCCCAGGGCTTTGCCTCTTCGCCCGCGCCCGCGGTCGAGGTCTCGAGGCTGCGCCAGTGGTAAAGGACGCGGGGCACATGCACGACCGCCCGCGCCCTCTCGGTCGCTCGCAGCACCAGATCCCAGTCCTGGGACCCCTCGAACTCCGGGTCGAAGCCGCCGACGGCCTCGACCAGATCGCGGCGGAAGACGCTGAGATGGCAGGAGTACATCTGCGTGCGCATCCGCTCCGGCGACCAGTCGGGCTTGAGGAAGGCGCCGACGTGGTGACCCCGTTCGTCGATCTTGTCTTCGTCGGTGTAGAGATAGTCGGCTTCGGGGTTGGCGGCGATTGCCTCCTCGACCAGGGCGAGAGCGTCGGAGTGCAGCTTGTCGTCGTGGTCGAGGAGCGCGACGAACTCGCCGCTGGCGAGGCCGAGGGCGTCATTGGAGGCGGCGACGATGCCGCCGTTCTCCTCCCGGAAGGCGATCCGGATCCGCTGGTCCTCGGCCGCCGCGCGCTCCAGCTGCTGCCGCACGTGAGGCGAGCGGGACGCGTCATCGACCAGGCACAGCTCCCAGTCGCCGAAGCTCTGCCGGAGGACCGACTTCAGCATCGCCGAGAGAACCGGGGCCGGCGTTTCGAAGACCGGCGTGAGAATTGAGAACCGCGGCGGCGCCACTTATCTGAGGGCGCGCTGGACGAGCCGGATCAGGCCCTGGAGCAGGCGGGTCGCGCCCGGGATCGGGATTCGGGTCGCCGCGTTGGAAAGTCGCTGTGAGCCCTGCTCGATCATCGCCAGGCGCCCCCGCGCGGCACCCAGTTCCGCATCGCGGCGGATCAGCAGGTCGCGCAGGCGAAGGACCTCTTCGTCGCGGCTCTCGAGCTCCCGCTGCAAATCGGCGATCGAGGCCGCTTCGTCTGGGTGGGCGGCCGCCTGCTCCGCGCCGGCTGCCCCAATCGACGTCGTCTGATCAGGCATCGGCGGCGAGTCTACCGGCGGCATGGCGGCGGCGAGGGACCCCCGTGGCCGATGCAAATAGACTCGCGCCCCGATGGCCTGGCGAAGATGGGAGCCGCAGACCGTCCTCCTCGGGGCGGCGATGGTGGCGTCGGGGGTTCTGCTGCTCGTCCTGCAGTGGAACCTGACCTTCTTCCAGGACACCTGGGCCTTCCTGCTGGAAAGGCAGGGGTCCTCGGTCGGCGACTTCCTCCGCCCCCACAACGAGCACCTCGTGCTGCTCCCAGTGGCGATCAACAAGCTCTGCGTGACGCTCTTCGGGATGATCAACCCCCGCCCGGAAGCGGTGGTCATGACCGTCAGCCTGTGTGCCGCGGCGGGGGCCCTGTTCGTCTACGTGCGGCGGCGCACCGAAGCCTGGCTCGGCCTGATGGCCGCCTGCCTGGTTCTCTTCCTCGGCTCGACCTGGATGATCATCATCTGGCCGTTCGAGATCGTCTTCTCAGGCGGGATCCTCTGTGCGGTCTGGATGCTGCTTGCCCTGGAGCGCGACGACGAGCGCGGTGACGCCTGGGCCTGCCTGCTGCTGACGCTGTCCATCGCTTTCGGCAGCGTCGGCCTCTGCTTCGTGCCGGCCGCGGCGCTGGACGTCTTCTTCAAACGGCGGCGGCGGGGCCTGCGACGTTCCTACCTCGTCGCCATCCCGGCCCTCCTGTACCTGGCCTGGTTCGCGGGGTGGGGGCACACCGCCGAACATCACCTGACGCTGCACAACGTGCTGCTCAGCCCGCAGTACGTGTTCGACGGGCTGGCCTCCTCGATCGCCTGCCTCCTCGGCCTGGCCACCGGTGTCAACAGCGGCCTGGCCGAAATCGAATGGGGGAGGGTGCTGCTGATCGCCTTCCTCGCCGGCGCGGTGGTGCTGAAGTCACGGCGGCCGGGCTTCTCGGACCGCTTCTGGCTGGTCGTCTCGGCCACCCTGGCCTACTGGGTGCTCGCCGCCTTCAACTACATCCCCGGTCGGGAGGCCTACGCGACCCGCTACGCCTACGTCGGCGCGTTCCTCGTCATCATGCTCGCCGCGGAGCTGCTCGAGGGGTTGCGGCTGGGGCGTCGCGGCCTCTGGGTGGCCGGTGCTCTTACCGTCCTCGCGATCGGTCCGAACCTGGCCCAGTTGAAGGAAGGGGCCGACGTGCTGAAGGAACAGTCGCTGCTCGCCCGCTCGGCGGTCACCGGGCTGGAAATCTCCCGTCGCACCGTGCCGCCGGAAATGCCGATGACGCCGGAAGTCACCGGCACGCTGTCCACCGTGGAGATCGTGCCGAAGCTCTATTTCGAAGCGGTCGATGGCCATGGCTCCCCGGCCTACACGCCGGCCGAGCTGGCCGGCGCGCCCGAGAACGGTCGCCGCTGGGCCGACGTCCTGCTTTCGAAAGCGCTTCCCCTTTCACTCTCGAGCGGCGGAGGACCCGTCGGCGCCACGTCCCTAGGCGCCTGCGTCAAGCTCGCCGGCGAAGGCGGCTCGGGCCGTCAGGAAGTAGCCGTGGGTCCAGGTGTGGTGCGGATCTCCGTCGCCGGCCCACCCGAGCCGTTGGTCGCCCGCCGCTTCGCGCAGGAGGAATTTCCGGTCCAGCTCGGCTCGGTCGGCGGCGGGGCGGCGGCTGTCCTGCGCATCCCGCGGGACAACGCCTCACAGCCCTGGTACCTGCACTTGCAGGGCGCCCAGGGCGGGACCGTCTGCCGCTGAAGTTGCCTACAGGGCCTCGGCGATGCGCGGAGCTTCGCGCCGGAACATCCAGGCGCCGTAGAGGCAGACCGCGACGAAGATCGCGAATGCCGGCAGCAATCCGAGCCAGCCTCCGGCGGCTTCCAGCGCCGTAGGAGCCCCCGGTTCGTGGAGGACCCAGACGCGCACCTGGGTGAAGATGACCGCCAGGGGATTGATCATCAGAAGGTGTTCATAGAGCTCGGCGTGGACGGTGGCTTCCTTGAACGCGTTGACCGGGTAGAGGATCGGAGTCAGGTAGAGCAGCACCTGTGAGACGACCGCCCAGATGATCGCGACGTCTCGGAAACGGACATAGAGAACCGAGAGGGCCATCCCTGCGGCGGCGCTGAGGACGAAGAGCAGGGCGAGCGCCACTGGGAAGAGGAGCCAGCTCCAGGCTGGGTCGACGCCGAAGGCGAGCAGGAACACCAGCACGACTATCAGGTTGAGGCCAAAGTTCAACGCCGAGGTGACAACCGTCGAAAGAGGGATGACCAGGCGGGGGAACTGGGTCTTGCGGACAACACCCTCCTGAGCGACCACCGAGGTGACAGCGTTGCTCGTTGCTTCCTGGAAGAAGGTGAAAAGCACGATCCCGAGCAACAGCATCACGGGGTAGTGCTCGACCTGTTTGCTGCCGATCCGAAAGACTTTCGTGAAGACGAAGAGCAGGACGCCGAAGAGCAGCAGCGGGCGGATCAGCGACCAGAGGTAGCCGAGGACGGTGCCGAAGTAGACACGCTTGAACTCGGTGATCGACATCAGCCAGAGAAGGTCGAAGAAGCGACGGGGGCCGCCGCCGAGCGCCGAGGGCCCGCTGACGGTCTCCAGTTCGGGAGCGGAGGCGTGCGTGCTCACTTGTCCTGGCCCTGCTCGATAACCGTTTCGTACTCGCAGTGGGGGGCGATGATGCCGCGTCCCTGCGGTGCTCCGTAGATCACGAAGCTGGCTGCGCGAGGGACGTAATGCGAGATCCCAAACGCACTCTGGATGCCGACGTGGATGAAATGGCGCCCTGGGGCAAGGGGGTTGTCGATCATCGCCGAGACGACGAGGCGGTCGCCCTGGATCGGCTCCCCGTCGTCTGAGCTCACCGGCACCCCGAGTTCGAACATCGAGACGTCGTCGGCGTTGGCAACCACGATCCCGACGTGCAGGACGGAGACCTTGCGCAGCAGTTCGGCCTCGACCCGTACCTTCAGGCGTTCCCCCAGCTCGAGGTTGTTGTCGGCGGCGGCCTCTCCGGAGATCGTGCAGGACAGCAGCCGAGCACCATCCCCCTCTCCGGCGCTGGGTTCACCGCCGGCCGTGGACGTTTCGCCGGCGAAGTTGAGCTTTAGGTACTCGCGTCCCGTTTCCGCTGGGGCGCCGATGTGTTGGATCTTGCCGTCGCTGAGCAGCATCGCGCGGTGGCAGTACTCCTCGACCGCGCCCATCTCGTGGGTCACCAGGACGATCGTTTTGCCTTCGCCTTTCATTCGGTGAAACGCGTCAGCGCACTTCTGCTGGAAGGACGCGTCGCCGACTGCCAGGACCTCGTCGATCAGCAGGACGTCGGCTTCGGCCTCCATCATCACCGCGAAGGCCAGCCGCACGAGCATCCCGGAGGAGTAGTTCTTCAGCTTCAGGTCGGCGAAATCGTGCAGCTCCGCAAAATCGATCACCGCATCGAGGCGGTGTCGCACCTCCCTGGGGGTGAGTCCCATCATCACCCCGTTGAGGACGACGTTTTCCCGCGCGGTCAGTTCGTGGTTGAACCCCACTCCGAGCTCGATGAAGGGAGCCAGCCGGCCCGCGATCTGGATGCTGCCGCTGTCGGCGCGATAGATGCTCGCCAGGAGTTTCAGCAGGGTGCTCTTGCCGGAGCCATTGCGGCCGACGATGCCGAAGAACTCGCCCTGGTGGATTTCGAAGGAGATCCCGTTGAGGGCGTGCAGCTCGCGGTAGTCGCGGACCGCGAACGGGTGCACGACCCGCTCTTTCAGGGAATCCACGCGATTCGTGGGGATGCGGAACGACTTGTGCAGGTTCTCGACGCGGATCGCCGGGGCCGTCGTCGGAGTCGACGGCGCGCTGATGCTCGGAGCGGCGATTGCGTTTTCGGCGGACATGGGGGGATGGCGCTCTGCGGAGCTCGCTCCTCGGCGCATTGACGGAACACTACCGCGAGCCTCGGGTTGCGGTATCTGCGAAGCTGCTGAGCAATGGTGGAGGGTGAACTTCTCGCCCTGCTCGTGATCCACCTTCTGTTGACGGGTCTGCCTGGTGTGGCGGCGGCTCTGCTGGTAGCGAGCAGGGGTGAGCGCCGCGAGCCGGTGCTCTTGGGTGTTGCCCTGGTGGGCTCCGGCGCCGCGGCAATGCTCGCGTTCTGGGGCTATTACGGGAGCCACGAGCTGGGCGAGACGGCCTCCTTCTTCGTCGCCTTCGGCTCGCTTCTGCTGAGTGGCTGGTTGCTGCGCACGGGCGGCATCGACAGGGCGCTGTTGCGCCGGCTGGCCGTCCCGTTGGCGCTGTGGGCGCTGGGATCGGCCTTCCTCGTCTATCTCGGCTTCCTCCACGGCGGCACGCGGGAACCGTTGAGCCTCGCCTCGATCCGGTTCTCGGGGCAGCTGCCCAGCGACAACCAGATCCCCCGCTTCTTCTCGGAATGGTTCTTCAGCCACGGACACCAGAGCCCACCGCCCGAGTTCCCCGGTGAATGGCTGGCCAGCGACCGGCCGCCTCTGCAGGTCGGCTACGCCTTGCTCGAGCGCCCCTTTGGCTGGGATTCCAGCGGGCTTCACTACCAGGTCATGGGGGTCGTACTGCAGCAGCTCTGGATCGTCGGCCTATGGGCTCTGCTGGTTGCGGGTCGCGCCGGCCGGCTTACGCGGGGGCTGGCGATGTTGACCGTCTTGGTCTCCGACCTGGCGATCGTCAACGGCTTCTTCGTCTGGCCCAAGCTCTTGCCTGCGGCGATGCTCCTGGCCGCGGCGGCGCTGGTGCTGACTCCACTCTGGCCCGACGTGCGGCGCAGTTCCTGGGGCGCTGCCCTGCTTGCGGCCCTGCTCGGCCTCGCGATGATGGGACACGGTGGGAGCGTGTTCGGGGTGATTCCGTTGGCGGCGATCGCGCTCGCCCGCGGCGGCCTGCCGAGCTGGCGCTGGCTAGGGGTCCTGATCGCGGTCGGGATCCTCTTCGTCGGTCCCTGGAGCGCCTATCAGCGCTGGGGCGACCCTCCCGGCGACCGCCTTGCCAAGTGGATGCTCGGCGGCGTCTCCGAAGTCGATGGCCGCAGCAGCTTGCAGGCGATCACCGACTCCTATCGAGAAATCGGGCTCGGCGGCACCCTCCACTACAAGGCGGAGAATTTCGTCTCGATTGTCGGAGGCGGGCCGATGATCGAAGACCTCGAACACAGCTTCGAAGAACTGAAGGCCGGGCGGCTCGGGGGCGCGGCGGCGTTCATTCGGGCGATCCTCTTCTACTACCTGCTGCCGTCGCTCGGGTTGATGCTCGTCGGCCTGGGCGCGATCGCCGCCAGCTGGCGGCGCCGCGCCCGCGACCCCGCGGAGTGGAGCCTCGCGCTCTGGTGCCTGGCCGCCTTCATGGTCGGAGCCGTCGTATGGGCGCTCCTGATGTTCGGGCGCAACGGCGCCGGGGCTGTGATCCACCAAGGAAGCCTGGTGATCCCGATCTTCGGCTTCTGCGCCGCCGCGGTGGGTGTCCGCGCCGTGTACCCACGCTTTGGCACCTGGTTGATGGGGGTAAATGCGGCGCTGATGCTGGCGCTCCATGCCCCGATGCTCACCCCTATGCCCGGGGTGGCGTACTCGGCTTGGGCCGGCCTGTTGGCCGCCGGCGCCCTGGTCGGTTTCTGCTTGGTCGCCCTGCGTGCCGGGGAGATCCGCGCGCGGGTTGCGGAGCCGGTGCCGGTCTCCGGCGGCCAGGGTGCCCCGGGTTCGGCGCTCGCACGCCGGACCTCGCGGTTAGACTCGCGCGCCTGATGGCGCTGCGGAGACGCGATGCACCGGTTCTGTTGCTCGGTGCGGCCCTGGCAGGGGCCGCCGCGCTGCTGATCGCGCTGACCTGGGAACTCACCTTCTTCCAGGACACCTGGGCTTTCCTGATGGAAAGGCAGGGCTCTTCGCTGCACGACTTCCTGGCACCGCACAACGAGCACCTCGTGGTGTTCCAGGTCGCCCTGGAGAAGCTGCTGATCAACACCTTCGGGATGACCACCGCTCATCCCGAACTGTTTGTGATGATCGCCATGCTGCTGGCCAACGGCGCGCTTCTGTTCGCGTACGTGCGCCGCCGCCTGGGGGACTGGTCGGCATTGATGATGGCCGCCCTGCTGCTCTTCCTCGGCTCGGCCTGGCAGGTCCAGCTTTGGCCGTTCGAGATCGAGTTCGTGGCCCCGATCATGACCGGGCTGGGAGTCCTGCTGTTGCTCGAACGCGAGGATCGCCTGGGGGACGCTTGGGCTTGCCTGCTGATCGTCATCGGCATCGGCTTTGGCAGCCTCGGTTTGTCCTTCGCATTGGCGGCGGCGGCCGATGTTTGGGTCAGACGGCGCGAGCGGGGTCTTTGGAGCCGGCTCTGGATCGTCGTCGTTCCCTTTGTCCTCTACGGCCTCTGGTACGTCGGCTGGGGCCACGAAGCCGAACACCACTTGACTCTGCACAACCTCCTGCGCCTGCCGCCTTACGTCTTGGAAGGTGTCGGCACCGCCCTTGCGGCACTCAGCGGTCTGCTCACGCTCAACTTCAGCGGACCGAGCGATCCCTTCTGGGGCCGGCCGCTGATCATCGTCGTGGTCGCTCTGATTGCCTACGTGAAGTGGCGGCGCCCCGGGTTTGCCTGGACGCTCTGGCCGGTCCTCGTCGCCGCCTTCAGCTACTGGATCCTCGCCGGCCTCAACTACATCCCGGGCAGGGAAGCTTCCTCGCCGCGCTATGTCTACGCCAGCGCCGCCTTCGTCCTGATGGTGAGCGCGGAGCTCCTGCGCGGGTCGCGGTTGAGTCGGCGCGGAATTCTGATCGCCGGAGCGCTGACGGCCGTCGCGGTGATGCCGAATCTGGCTCAAATGAAGGAAGGAGCCGATTGGCTGAAGGAACAGACGGTGCTCACCCGCGCTGACACCGGCGCAATCGAAATCGCCAGCCGCACGGTCGAACCGTCGTTCAGATTGACGCCGGAACTCGCCGGCACCCCTTCGTTGGTCAACGTCGACGCCGGTGATTACCTGTCCGCTGTCGAAGCTCACGGCTCCCCTGCCTACTCGCCCGTCCAGCTGGCCGCCACCCGCGAAGTCGGTCGACACTGGGCGGACGTGGTCCTGGCCCGAGCTCTTCCGGTTTCGCTGGAAACGGAATTCGGCACCTACGCGCACGCGGCCGCCCGGAGCTGCACTGCGATCGCTCCCGGCTCGGCTCCTCCGGCGGGCGTGGAACTGGCACCCGGCTCAACCAAAATTGAAGTCGCTCCCGGGCCGCCCGTGAGCTTCAGCCTCCGTCGCTTCGCGGTAGCCGAATTCCCCGTCAAAACCTCCGGCGCCCCAGGCGAATCAACCAGCTACATCGGGATCCCACACGACCGCGCTTCCCAGCCGTGGTTCCTGCATCTCGAAGCTCAGCAGCCCGTTCGGGTCTGTCGCTGACCGGGCCGTCAGCCTGGTCACGCTTTATCGCTGAACAACCGCGTTGCGCGTCGTCGCCATGCCCGCAGCCCGTTGGTCGCTGGCAGCGGCGGGTGCTCCATCGGATTCGGCGGCGGCATCTGGCCCTGCTTGCGCAGCACGACCATGAACTCGATTCCCTGACGGGCCCCCGCCTCGAGGTCGAAGGACTCCCCGAAGCGTTCCCGGCAGTGGAGGATCAGGCGCATGAACTCGGCCTGGGTCCAGACATGCATGTGTATCGAGTAAGCCTTCGCTTCCAGGTCGCGAGCATGGGCTAGGCATTCCTCGTCGGTCTGGCCCTCCTTCGCCTCGACCAGCCGCGACCACTCGTCGTAGTGCTGGCGGCGTGAGCGCTCCGGCCCCTCCTCGTAATCGGCGATCACGTGCTCCAGCGGCGTCACCGGGCGGCGGAAGTCGAAGGTGAATCGCTTGTCGGGCACGGCGTAGAAGAGGGTTCCTCCTCCTCTTAGCCTGGCGAGATGGGTCTCAATCGTGCGGATCGGGTTCTCGCAGTGCTCCAGAAAGTGATTGGCGACGATGAAGTCCTGCGATCCTTCAGCAGCCGTCGCCAGGCGCTCGCCATCGTCAACGAGGTCCACTGGGGTGAGGTCCCAGTCGGCGAGCTCGGGGTACTCCCGCCTCAGGTCGTCGATCGGCATCCGATCGACGTATCGCGCTCGGGCGGTCGGGGGCAGGGTCAGCGGCTGGTGGAGCGGCCCGATCTCGAGGCCTTCTCCGAACAGGAAGCGATCGGCGAGCTCACGGCGGGCGTCGAGGTACAGGGGCGGGGCGGGGGAAGGCCCTGCCTGTGTCTCCCCTGGAGGCTGATTCATCCCCGAGAGGCTATCTGGAGGGACAAGCGCATCAGACCCAAGTGCTGTCAGGCTTGCAGCCGTGGCGGCATCCGCACCTCTCGCGGTGGTGATCCCGAGCTGGAATTCAGTCGAGCTTCTGCCGCGTTGCCTCGACTCGCTCGCGGGCCAGGGGGTGGAGCTGGAGGTGCTGGTGGTCGACAACGGTTCCAGCGACGGCTCGGTCCCCTACCTCGAGCGCCGCGGGACCCCTTGTCTCTCGCTGCCCCGGAACGTCGGGTTCGCCGCCGCGGTCAATCTCGGGGCCTCCCGGGTCACGGCGCCTCTCGTGCTCTCGTTGAACGCCGATACGGCCCTCGAGCCGGGCGTGGTCGAGTCCCTGCTTTCCGTGCTGGCGGACGACCCCTCGCTGGGCGGCGTGCAGCCCCGCATCCTGCAGCTCGAGGCAACGAGGCCCCCGAACCTGGCCACGGCTCGCCTCTATAGCGTTGGCCAGGCGCTGACCGGCGACGGGCGCGCGGTGGAGATGGGCGCCGGGATGCAGCAGCGCCCCGAGCTACTGCAGAGGCGTGAGATCTTCGGCGTCTGCGGCGCCGCCTGTCTGCTGCGGCGCGAGTTGTTCGATGACCTCGGTGGCTACGACGAGCGGTACTTCGCCTTCTATGAGGACGTCGACCTGAACGTGCGGGCGCGGATTGCCGGCTGGCGCTTCGAGTTCGTCCCCGAGGCGGTCGTGTGGCACCGCGGAAACGCTTCCTGGCAGGCCGGCGTAGACCGTGCCGGAGCCTGGAATGCGAGGCTCGTCGCCCGCAACCGTCTCGCCACCCAGATCAAGTTCATGCCGGTGGCAGCCGCGCCGCGGATTGCCGCCGTCGAGGTGGGGGCGTTGGCTCGGGCCGCGGCGCAGCGTCGCTTCCTGGCCACGCTGCGGGGAAAGCTGGCGGCCCTGCGGTGGTTGCCCGAGCTGCTCAAAGAGCGCGGCAGGCTGCGGCGCGACGGAGACGTCGAGCTGGCCCGGCGCTGGCTTGGCGCGGACCGGCTCAGCTAGCCTCGGAGCGGCGCTGGGTCCGCCAGGACAGCATCACCATCGCCGCCGCGCAGCTGACCGTCAGCAAAATTGCGGCAGCGTCGTTGAAGCTGCGGTTGCCGCTCAAGAGTTGGAATCCGTTGGTTCCGAGGGTCGGCAGAAGGAGGGCGATCAGCGCCCCGAGCGGTCGCAGGGAGAGAATCGTCCGAATCGGCTTCGAGCGCAGCCAGGGAAACCCCGCAGACGCCTGTTGCAGAGAGACACAGGCGAGCAGAGCCAGTCCCCACCACTGCAGACCCTCGCGCAGCATCCCGGTCGCCGCCGAGCCCCAGTAAACGCAGAACACGAGCAGTGGCGCGACAAGGACGGCGAAGAATGGCCAGGGCCGTCGCCGCGCGGTCCGTCCGAGGCTGAGCACCAGGAACGGGAAGAAAACAATTCCGAGGCCGAATGGGACTCCGGACCAGTACTGGTCGGACCAATGGATCACCGCCGGCGATTGGCCGCCGAGAGTGTTGATCGAGAAATCACTCCCGTGGAAGACGGGGAGCATCAGCGGCACCAGGGTGTTGCCGAGGGAGGTCAGGCGGTGTTCGAGCCAGCCAAGGACCGAGGGGTGGACGTTGGATCCCGCCTCGTGAAGGTATTCGATGAATTCGCCTTGGTCGTAGTGATGCAGGCAGATCAGCCTCCAGCCAACCAGGAACACCCCGACCCCCACTGCCACCGCGATCGCGGCCTTCAGGTTCGGGCGCCGCCAGTTGGCGCCACGCGCCGGCCATAAGGCAAGCAATCCGATCCCGGTGAGGCCGAAGAGAGCGCATGGGTGCATCAGGTAGCCGACTCCGACCAGCAGACCGGCGCGCAAGTTGCGCCGCTCGGCGATGGCCAGCAGGGCAAGGATCACGAAGGCGCCGGCCAGCAGCTTCGGCCAGGTGAAGATGAGGTCGTCCGCGACAAAGGGAGACGCGGCGGCGAGCATGATGACCAACCGGGCCGCCCGGTCACCGCCGATCCTGCGAACGGCGCCCCAGACCGCCAGCAGCGCGGTGAGGCTGAGGGTCATCATCGCCAGCCGGAACGCCATGAAGCCCTCGGGATCGAAGGTCTGCCACGGCTCTTCGGGAGCGGTGATTGGTGGCTTGCCTCCGGTCAGCAGGACGATCGGAGTCGTGGCCAGCCCGGCGAGCGGTCCACGACTGGAAAAGCTCCAGGGCGCATAGAGCGAGGCGCTGGCAGCGCTGAACGGGCCCTGCCCGTGCGCGATCAGCTCGGGGACCAGGTAGGGGATCCGACTGTCGGGTCGCGGCTCGGCGTAGAGGGTGCGGGAGATCGCGCCGGCGTAGAGGGAGCCAACGGGATCGAGCGACCAGATCGTCCGCCCGATCACCATGCCGAGAGTAAGGCCCGAGAAGAGTAGGGCTCGCTGCTCCTCACGGTCGAAGACATCGGCCGGATCGGCGCTCACCAGGGCTCCGAGGAGCAGACCGAGGAGGGGCGCCAGCGCTGCGAAGCAGATGACGCGGGGATCGATGCTCGGGGACAGGGCCCACGCGACGACCGCGGTTGCGATCAACACCGCGAGACCGACCAGCGGCAGATAGGCGAGGTCGAGGCGTCTCCCCAGTAGTCGCCAGAGCACTCCCGGCCCCAGGAGGACGACGATGGCCAGCGCCGTGGTGCAGGCCACTCGGAGGAGGTCCAGCGCCTCGCGGTCGAGGGTCGGCCGCAGCCGTTCTGGCGGATCCGCTGCGCCGAGGATGCAGCCGGCCACGGCTAGCCCCAGCAGCACGAGCATGATCCACCTCTCGCGTCCGATTCTCAAAACGATCCTGACTCCCGCTCGAGGGCCACGCTCGCCAGGCTAGTCGCGCCGCCGCCGCCGCCGCTCCAGCGCCTCCCGGGCGGTGATCTGCAGCAGCGACGCGCCGTCGACGTCGCGTGGCTCCAGCCCGCGCCCGTCGCGCCATCCGCGCAGACGGCCCGCCAGCCCCTGTCCCGTGCGGTCGCGCAGCAGCTGTCCGGCGCAGATCGCGCCCTCGCAGGCGAGCGCGCGCAGGGCCAGCCCGGGGTGCGACATCACGCCGTAGCGGCGCAGCATGTAGCCGCGGCTCCAGCCGGTGAAGGAGTACTTGCGGGCGCTGGCGGCGCCGAGGCTGGCCGAGTAGGCGTGCAGCGCGCGAGCGTCGCCGGCGAGCCGGCAGCGCGCTCCCGCCGCCGCCATCCGCAGGGCCAGGTCGAGGTCCTCGTAGTAGAGGAAGATCCGCTCGTCGAAGCCGCCGACGGCCTCGAAGGCCTCGCGGCGGTAGAGCGCCGCGCCGCCGGTCGGGCCCAGCGGTGCGGGCGCGGACAGCGCCGCCTCGGCCGCCTCGCCGTGCAGGTAGTCGAAGCCCATCAGGGTGCGGTCGGCGACCACCCCAGCCGAGTCGATAAGCCCCGGCTCGCGCTCCTGCAGCAGCACTCCGGCGACCGTCTCGGCGCCCTCGGCCGCCGCCAGCAGCGCCGCCGCGAAGCCCGGCTCGGCGCGGGCGTCGTTGTTGAGCAGGATCAGCAGCTCGGCCGGGTGCCGGCGGACGGCCTGGTTGATCGCCGCGCCGAAACCCAGGTTGCGCCCCAGCTCCAGGACCGTCACCTCCGGGAACTCGCGCCGCGCCAGCGCCACCGAGTCGTCGCTGGAGCCGTTGTCCACGAGGACGACCTCGACCGGCTCGCTCTGCTCGCGCAGGCTGGCGAGGGTCTCGCCAAGCCGCGCGGCGCCGTTGAAGTTGGGGATGTAAACGGCCGCTCGCACCGCTCCTTCTCTCAGTGGGTAGGGTTGCAGCCTCGCATGGAGCCCTTGAAGGGACTGATTCTCTCCGGCGGCGCAGGCACGCGGCTTCGTCCGATCACCCACACCTCGGCGAAGCAGCTCGTTCCCGTGGCCAACAAACCCGTTCTCTTCTACGGGATCGAGGCGCTGGTCGACGCCGGGGTCGAGGAGATCGGGATCATCATCGCGCCTGAGACCGGTGAGGAGATCCGCGCCGCCGCCGGCGACGGCTCGCGCTTCGGCGCCCGCATCACCTACATCGTCCAAGACCGCCCGGCCGGGCTCGCCCACGCGGTGCTGACCGCGGAGGAGTTCATCGGCGGCTCGCCGTTCGTCATGTACCTGGGCGACAACCTGCTGCGCGACGGCCTGCGCGGCCTCGTCTCGACCTTCCGGGCCGAGGAGCCCGACGCGCTGATTCTCCTCACCCCCGTCGAGGAGCCCCAGCACTACGGGGTCGCCGAGCTCGACGGCGAGCGGATCGTGCGGCTGATCGAGAAGCCCAAAGACCCGCCCTCCAACCTCGCCCTGGTCGGCGTCTACCTCTTCCAGCCGGCGATCTTCGACGCCGCCCGGGCGCTCGAGCCCTCCTGGCGCGGCGAGCTGGAGATCACCGAGGCGATCCAGAGCCTGATCGACGACGGCCACCGCGTGCAGTCGGAGATCGTGCGCGGCTGGTGGAAGGACACCGGCCAGCTCGCCGACATGCTCGACGCCAACCGGCTGGTCCTCGAGGAGATCGAGACCGAGCTGGCGGGCGACGTCGACGAGGGCTCGCGGGTCGAGGGCCGGGTCGTGCTCGAGGCGGGCGCCTCGCTGGTGCGCTCGGTCATCCGCGGCCCGGCGGTGATCGGCGCCGGCGCCTGCATCGAAGACGCCTACGTCGGTCCCTACACCTCGATCGGCGAGAACGTCCAGGTGCGCCGCTCGGAGGTCGAGCACTCGATCGTCCTCGCCGGCTCGGTGGTCGAGGACCTCGGCACGCGGATGGAGGCCAGCCTCCTGGGCCGCGAAGTGAAGCTGACCCGCAGCAGCGGCATGCCGAAGACGCTGCGCCTGCTGGTCGGCGACAAGTGCGAGATCGAAATCGTCTAGTGGGGGTCATGGCATGAAGCTGCTGATCGCCGGAGCGGGCGGGATGCTGGGGCGCGACGTCGTCCTCGCGGCCGGCAACGCCGGCCACGACGTGGTCGGCTTCGGCCACGCCGAGCTCGACGTCACCGACCCGGCGGCGCTGGAGCGCAAGTTCGACCTCGAGCGCCCCGACGTGGTGATCAACTGCGCCGCCTGGACCGACGTCGACGGTGCCGAGGAGTCCGAGGAGGCGGCCTTCGCGATCAACGGCACCGGTGCCGGGAACGTCGCCGCCGCCGCGGCGGAGGCCGGCGCCAGCGTCGTCTTCATCTCCACCGACTACGTCTTCGACGGCGGCAAGGGCTCCCCGTACGTCGAGTCCGACCAGCCGGCGCCGCTCTCCGCCTACGGCCGCACCAAGCTGGCCGGTGAGGAGGCGACCGCGGCGGCCAACAAGCGCCACTTCGTCGTCCGCTCCTCCTGGCTGTTCGGGATCGGCGGCGGCAACTTCGTGGAGACGATGCTGCGGCTCGCCGACAGCCAGAACGAGGTCCTGGTGGTTCGCGACCAGGTCGGCTCGCCGACCTACACCTGGCACCTCGCCTACGGGGTGGTGCGGCTGATCGAGGGGATGGAGTACGGGATCCACCACATGGCGGCCGGCGGCCACTGCTCCTGGTACGACTTCGCCCGCGAGATCTTCGAGCAGGCCCAGGTCGAGTGCAAAGTCCTCTCGGGGACGACCGAGATGCTCGGCCGCCCGGCCCCGCGGCCGGCCTTCTCGGCCCTGGAGAGCCAGCGCGAGCACGCGATCCTCCTGCCTCCCTGGCAGGACGGCCTGGCGGGGTACCTGGCCCAACGACAAGCGGAGAGGGAGGGAGGATGAAGATCCTCGTCACCGGCGCCGCCGGTTTCATCGGTTCCACCTACGTGCGCCTGGTCGGCTCCGAGCACGACGTCGTCGTGCTCGACAAGCTCACCTACGCCGGCCGGCGCGAGAACCTGCCCGAGGGCACGCCGCTGGTGGTCGGCGCGATCGAGGACCCGGCGGCGGTGCGCGAAGCGATGCAGGGCGTCGACGCGGTGGTCAACTTCGCCGCCGAGTCCCACGTCGACCGCTCGATCGAGGACCAGAACGCCTTCGCCCGCACCCACGTGATCGGCACCGGGACGCTGCTGGACGCCGCCCGCGAGCTCGGCGTCGAGCGCTACCTGCAGGTCTCCACCGACGAGGTCTACGGCTCGATCGAGTCCGGCTCGTTCACCGAGACCTCGCCCCTGGACCCCTCCTCGCCCTACTCGGCGACCAAGGCCGCCGGCGACCTGCTGGTCGCCGCGCACGTCCACACCTACGGCATCGACGCCTCGATCGTCCGCGGCTCCAACAACTACGGCCCGCGCCAGTACCCCGAGAAGCTGATCCCGCTGATGGTGCTGAACGCCCTGCACGGCGACCCGCTGCCGGTCTACGGCGACGGCCGCCAGGTCCGCAACTGGCTCTTCGTCGAGGACTTCTGCCGCGGCATCCACACCGTGCTGGCGAAGGGGAAGGCCGGCGAGGCCTACAACGTCGGCGGCCCCGAGGAGTGCGAGAACATCGAGGTCGTCAAGCGGGTTATCGAGCTGACCGGGGGGGACGAGTCGCTGATCGAGTACGTCACCGACCGGCCCGGCCACGACCGCCGCTACTCGCTCTCCTCGGCGAAGCTGAAGGAGGAACTCGGCTGGGAGGCCGAGGTCCACTTCGACGAGGGCCTGGAGAAGACCGTGCGGTGGTACCGCGACAACGAGGAGTGGTGGGGGCCGATCCGCTCCGGCGAGTACCGCGAGTACTACGAGAAGCAGTACGGGAAGGCGCTGCGCTAGTGCCGGAGCGCCTGCCGACCCGGATCGAGGGGCTCGTCCTGCTGGAGCCTGTCGTCCACGGCGACGAGCGCGGCTTCATGGTCGAGACGTTCAGCCGCGAGCAGTGGGCGGAGCTGGGGGTGGACCTCCCGTTCGTCCAGCACAACCACTCGCGCTCGCGCCGCGGCACCCTGCGCGGGATCCACTTCCAGACCGAGCCGGGGCAGGCGAAGCTCGTCCGCTGCGCCCGCGGCGAGGTCCTCGACGTCGCCGTCGACCTGCGCCGCGGCTCGCCGACCTTCGGCCAGTGGGAAGCCCAGGTCCTCGACGACGTCCGCCACCGCCAGTTCTTCGTTCCCGTCGGCTTCGGCCACGGCTTCGTCGTCCTCAGCGAGACCGCCGACTTCTGCTACCAGGTGTCGAGCCTCTACGACCCCGAGACCGAGTCGGGGATCGCCTGGGACGACCCCGACGTCGGGGTCGACTGGCGGGTTGCCGAGCCGCTGCTCTCCGAGCGCGACAAGCAGGCCCCGCGCCTCGCCGAGGTCGCCGACTCGCTGCCCTTCGCCGTCTAGCGTCGCCGGCCGGCCGCGGTGATCGCCAGGCTGACCGCCAGCTTGGCGCCGATCCCTGCGTAGACCGCGGCGTTCAGCAGGGGGTTCGCCCCCGGTGCCTCGAAGCGGCGGTAGAAGCGACCCATGCCGCGGTGGAAGGCGACCTCCTGGCGCGGCCGGCGGCGCGCCCCGCTGGATGCCCCCTTGACGTGCAGGGCCACCCCGGCCGGCTCGTAGAAGACCTTCCAGCCGGCGTCCCAGAAGCGGTGGCACCAGTCGAGGTCCTCCATGTAGAGCCAGTAGCCCTCGTCGAGCAGGCCGACGTCGCGCACCGCCTCGGCGCGGCAGAGCATGAAGGCGCCGTTGACCGCGTCGACCTCTCCCGGCTCCTCGTCGCCGAGGTGGGTCGCCCGGTACTGGCTCAGCGAGTCCGCGGCGCCGGCGCCGCGGCCGACCCCGGTGAAGTGGGCGAGGGCGCTCAGCGGCGTGGGGAAGGAGCGCTTGCAGGCGTGGTCCAGCTCGCCGCTCTCGGTCACCAGCTTGCAGCCGACCATGCCGATGCGCGGCTCCGACCACAGCCGCGCCAGCACCGCGTCGAGGGTCCCGGCATAGACCTCGGTGTCGGGGTTGAGGAGCAGCACCGCCGGGGCCTCGCTCTCGCGCAGCACGAGGTTGTTGGCGGCCGAGAAGCCGACGTTGCCGCGGCGCAGCAGCCGCGCCGCGGCGAACTCGCGCTCGACCATGTCCGGGGTGCCGTCCGGGCTGCCGCTGTCGACCACCGTCACCCGCATCGAGCCGGCGCTCGGGGGATGCTCGGCGAGCGAGTGCAGGCAGCGCCGCAGCAGCCCTTCGGCCCCGTGGCTGACGATCACGACCTCGAGGTCGGGGGCGGGCGGCATCGTCGGCGGCTAGTAGGCGCCGTTGCCGCGGAAGATCGCCTGCGGCGTGCGGATCAGGATCGAGAGGTCGGTGAGCAGCGAGAGGTTGTCGAGGTAGTCGCGCTCCATCGCCAGCCGCTCCTCGAAGGTCAGGTCGCTGCGCCCGTAGACCTGCATCGGCCCGGTCACTCCCGGCTTCACCGCCAGCCGCGTGCGCTGGCGCTCGTCGTACAGGGCGACCACGCTCTCCTCCTCGGGCCGCGGGCCGACCAGCGACATCTGGCCGCGCAGGACGTTGATCAGCTGCGGCAGCTCGTCGAGGCTGGTCCGGCGCAGCCAGCGGCCGGTCCGGGTGACCCGCGGGTCGTCGGGGATCTTGAAGGCGGGCTGCTCGAGCGCCGCCAGGTCGACCAGGTCGGCAAGCCGCTCCTCGGCGTCGGCGACCATGGTGCGGAACTTCAGCATCGTGAATGGCTCGCCTTCCTGGCCGGCGCGGCGCTGGCGGAAGAGGACCGGCCGGCCGGTGTCGAGGAGGATCGCCAGGGCGATCGCCGCCAGCAGCGGCGAGAGCACGACCAGCACGAAGGCGGCGACCACCACGTCCATCCCGCGCTTCAGCGCCTGCGTCGAGCGCGGCGGGTCGCTGAAGCGGAAGTCGAGGACCGGCAGCTCGGCCAGCCGGTTGAGCTCGATCCCCGGCCCGAGCAGCCCGTAGTGCTGGGGCAGGAAGGTCAGAGCCAGGCCCTCCGCCTTGCACTGCTCGATCAGCCGCTCGGCGGCCATCTCGCTCATCTCCTGTTCGGTGACCACGACGCGCTCGATCTCGTATTCGCGGGCGACCTGCGAGATGTCGGCGATCGAGCCCAGGCGCGGCAGCTCCTTGCCCCCGTCGGCCTTGTCGGAGAGATAGCCGACCAGTCCGAGCCGCGTCTCGGGGTGCGTGGAGACCCGGCGGGCGACGACGTCGGCCGCCGCTCCCGGGCCGACCACCACGCCGAGGGCGACGGGGGTCAGCCGGTGCCACAGGAACCGCACCGTCCCCCGCAGCACGACGCTGCCGAAAAGGGTCCCGACCCCCAGCGCGATCGCGCTCGCCGGCGACAGCGGGCCGACCGGGCTGAGCGCCAGCAGACCGTCCAGGGCCAGGGTGCCGAGGACGGCGGCGGAGACCAGCGAGGCGAGCTCGTCGAGCGTGCTGTGGCGGATCCGCCGGTGGTCCTTGTCGTAGAGGCCGTTCAGCTTCACGACGAGGATCCAGACCGGGCTGAAGAGGACCGCCCAGAAGAGCGTCGCGATGTCGGTGCTGGAGGTCGCCGCGGTGATGGCGCAAAGCGACACGCACAGGGCGGTCCAGTCGCCGAACGCGAGAAGCCGGCGCAGCAGGGCGCCGCGCCGCCGCGACTCGCTGGCCCCGGGCGCGGGCGTCATCGGAGCCCGTGAGCCGCGATCGGCGGCCGGCCGCCCGGCCGCCGGAGCGCTCACCCGCTCCTCGGTCGCCTTGCTCCGTGCGGTGTCGGAGATCCGGCTCATCGGCAGGCTTCCGGCCCTTCTTCGATACAGGCTTCGCGCGGGTTCAGGCGCAGGGCTTCCCGCAGGTCCGCCCGCGCGGCGGATTCGTTGCCGGCTTCGTGCTCGATCCGCGCCCGCAGGTAATAGAGAAGCCAGTTGCCTTCCTCGCGTTCGATCGCCTTGCCCATCATTTCCGAGGCGGTGGCGAATTCGCCCTGGCCCTCGTACAGCAGCCCCAGCTGGACGTACGGCGAGGCCGCCCAGGGCTCGATCGAGCGGGCGGTCTTCGCGTGTTCGATCGCCGAGGCCACGTTGCCGTCGGCGCTCGCCGTCTGGCTGGCGTCGAGCTCGTGGTGGACCAGAAGCGGTCCGATCAGCGCCAGGGCGGCGATCCAGGCGACCGCCAGGCCGGCGATCGCGATGCCGTAGCGCCGCCGCTCGCCGCGCCCGTTGCCCTCCACCCGCAGTTGGGCCAGCTGCCCGCAGCGCGCCGCGACCAGGACGGCGGCGGCGAGGAAGAAGACCGCCCCGAGCCCGGCGATCGCCCAGAACCAGTCGATCGCCGCGCCGACCGCGAAGGCCAGGCAGGCGGCGAGCAGGGCGGCGTAGAGCTCCCGGCGGGCCCCGCTCGCCGCGCGCCAGGCCGCGAAGCCGGTCCACAGCAGGAACAGCACCAGGCCGAGCACCAGCAGACCGCCGATCGTCCCCAGCTCTGCGAAAGCCTGCAGGTAGAGCGAGTGGGCTTCGAGGACCGGCATCGTGGTGTGCCGCAGCTGATCCCAGGCGAAGCGGTAGGTGCCGGCACCCTTGCCGGCCACCGGGTCTTCGGCGAAGGCGTCGAGGGCGACGCGCCAGAATTCGCTGCGGCCGGAGCCGGAGAGCTGCCCGAAGTGCTGCTGGGGCTGGCTCGGCAGCTGCACGTCGGAGCTGCTGAACTGGTGCCAGGCGCGGCCGCCGACCGCGATCGCCGCGCCGATCGCCAGCAGCGCCGCGACCAGGGCGAGTGCCCGCAGGACGCGGCGGTCGCGGGAGAGCGCCAGCGCCCGCCCGGTGAGCGCGCCGCCTCGCGCCTCCAGTCGCCGCAGGCCGGCCCAGAGAGCCAGCGAGAGGGCGATCCCGGCGAGGAGCAGCAGGAGGACCGTCGCGCCCTGGCCGGCGATCGACGGGTTGTCGAAGTTGTTGGCGATCGTGTCGTGGGCCTGGACCGACAGCACCGCCGGCACCGCCCCGACCGCCCCGACCGCCAGCGTTCCCAGGAGCAAGAGCCGGTCGGGCGAGAGGGCCAGCAGGCAGAGGCCGGCGACCAGCAGGGCCAGCAGGCCGCCACGCGAGTAGGTGAAGTAGAGGGCGAGCAGCAGCGCCGGCAGCGAGGCGACCGCGAGCCAGCGCAGGGAGGCGTTCAGCGAGCGCCGGCTGAGCCAGAGCGAGAGCACCGTGCCGATCCCGAAGGCGACCCCGTCGGCGTTCCAGTATCCGAGGGGGTAGCCGAGCCGGGAATTGCTCCCCGGGCCGTCTCCCAGAGCGAACACGTGGGGCAGCAGCCGGCTGGTCAGGGCCAGGATCGCGACGCCGATCAGCGAAATTGCGATGCCTTCGGCGAAACGTTGGCGCCTTTGGTCGGTTTGGGCGATCAGAAACGCGGCAACGAAGAACCCGAGGTAGACCAGCACACGGTCGGCTTCGATCACGCTCAGCTCGACAGACCCGGACCAAAGAGATGAGGATGCGGAAAAAAGCGCTAGTGCCCCGATCAGCCCAACCGCCCAGTAGAAAGGCCTCCCGAGCGTCGCTCGGCCGCCGAGGCCGAGGGCGAGCATGCCAACCAGGATCAGCCATACGGCCAGGCCGGCGACGTGCCGAGATCCCAGCGCAAAGCCACCTCCGCCCAGCGCGAGGCCAAGGATCAAGAGTGGCGGACCTATCAGCGCCGCTGATTCCTCTAACCTTGCCCGCCATGCATCGGACCCGCCACCCACGTGCCCGGAGCTCGGCCCTGCGCGCCGTCTCGCTTCTCTCAATGCTTGCTGTGCTGGCATTCGCTTTCTTTCCTGGGTTTGCTCAGGCCGAAGAAGCGACCGGCATCCAGTACGAACCTGAAGTACCAACCGTTCCCGGGAAGCAAAGGATCCCTACGAAGGAAAAGAAGTCGAATTCCGGGGGATCGGAAGCGAGCAGCTCCAACGCTCCGGGCGGTGGCTCCGGCGGAGGGAACACTCCGGGATCAGGCGGCAAGTCCAATACCGGCCAGAGTAGCCAAGGAAGCGGCTCCGGCGGTACGCAGACGGGCTCCGGTGGCCAGAATTCAGGCCAGAGCTCGTCCGGCGGGGGGGTCGGCAGCGGGACCAAGGTCGCGACGGGGGCCCCGGCCAGCCACTCCTCGGGGGGTTCTTCCTCGCCGCTGGTGCCGATCCTGATCGCGGTGGCCGCCCTGGCGGCGATCTCGATCGGCGCGGTCGTCTACCGGCAGCGGCGCGGCCGCGACGACTCGTTCTCGCCCAACAAGGCGAGCTGAGCCCGTGCTGAAATCGAGGAGGTACACCAAGATGAAGCTGCGCGCCTGCGTTGCGGCGGTCGCCCTAGTCGTCTGCGGCGTCTTCGCCTCGACCGCACAGGCGTTGCCGGTCGGGTTCTGGGGCGCCGTGCCGCAGACCAACCTCAGCCAGGAACAGTTCCAGCGCCTGGCCGACGGCGGCGTCGAAAGCATCCGCATCCCGTTCGGCTGGCAGGCGATCCAGCCGGCCCGCAACGGCGCATACGAATGGGGCAGCCTCGACTCCCAGGTGGAAGCCGCGGCCAAGGCCGGCATCCAGGTCCTGCCCTTCCTCTCCGGCGCCCCGACCTGGGCGGTCCCCTCGATCTACGTCTCGGGCACCGGGCACAACCTGAAAGCCCCCGCCCACCTGCCGACCACCGGGGCGGGTCGTGCCGCCTGGATCGCCTTCATCACCGCGGCGGTCGCCCGCTACGGTCCGGCCGGGACGTTCTGGAGCGAACATCCGACCGTCCCCGAGCGGCCGATCCGGACATGGCAGATCTGGAACGAGCCGAACTTCAAGTACTTCATCGCCAGGCCGAACCCGGCCGAATACGGCCAGCTGGTGAAGATCTCCTACAACGCCGTCAAAGCGGCCGATCCCGGGGCGAAGCTCGTGCTGGCCGGGTTGTTCGCCAGGCCCAAGGGCTCGGAAACCCGCACCGGCAAGCACAAGAGCCTGAACTGGAGCGCCAAGAACTTCCTCGAAGCGATGTACAAGAGCACCCCCGGGGTGCGGACGAAGTTCAACGGCGTGGCCCTGCACCCGTACACGATCCGCTACCGGGAACTGACTCCGGAGATCGAAACGGTCCGCGGCGTCCTGGCCAAGAACCACGACGGCGGCAAGGGCCTGTGGATCACCGAGTTGGGCTGGAGCTCCGAACCGCCCGACCCGGCGGTGGACCAGTTCGCCAAAGGCATCGCCGGGCAGGCCCGGGAACTGAAGGGCGCCTTCACCCTCCTGCGCAGCAAGCAGGTGAAGTGGCGGCTCCAGCAGGTCTACTGGTTCTCGGTCGACGACGTCGCCGGCGCCTGCAACTTCTGCGGCGGCTCCGGCCTGTTCGCCACCGGGTTCAAGCCGAAGAAGGCCTGGTTCGAATACGTGAAGCTGACCGGCGGCAGCCCCTTCTAGGGGCGCCGCCGCGGCGCCCTAGAAGGCCCC
>DASVWP010000281.1:0-8612 GCA_036393155.1 Solirubrobacterales bacterium
AGACCTGCACGTCTGCGGCTACTGGGTCGACCTCGGCAAGATCGCCCCAGCCTGTGAGCGCGCCCAGCACGAACGGGTGGCCCGCGCCGGCGAGATCATCGAGAAGCTGCGCGCCGAGGGCTTCGACCTGCACCTCGAGGACGCGGTCCGCGAGGCCGGCGACGCGCTCTCGATCGGCCGCCCGCACATCGCCCGGGCGGCGGGCGCCAGCGGCGACCTCGGCCCCTTCTTCGAGGAGTACCTGGTCCCCGGCGCCAAGGCCTTCGTGCCGCGCCGCTGGCCGACCGCCGAGCAGGCGATCGAGCTGATCCACGAGGCCGGCGGCGTCGCCGTCATCGCCCATCCCTACTGGGACATCTCCGAGCCCGGCGAGGTCGACGACCTGATCCGCTCGCTGCACGCCGACGGCGTCGAGACCTTCTACCCGACCCACAGCAGGGAGCAGACCGCCCACCTGCTGGAGCTCTGCGCCGAGCTCGGCCTCGTCCCCACCGGGTCCTCCGACTACCACGGCCCCACCCACAAGACCTTCGCCAGGTTCGGGGCCTACGAGACCTACGGCCTCGGCGAGCCGCAGGTCCCGCAGCGCCCGGCCTAGAGCTTCCTGCGCAGGGTCAGGGTCCTCGACCGCGAGGCGGCGGTGCCGCCGGTCAGGGTGAAAGTCACGGTCGCCTTCACCTTCGCCCGGCCCAGCGCCAGCAACTGCCGCTTCGCCCTGCCGACCGGCTTCAGCGGCAGCGCCACGGTGCCGGCGCCAGCCGGACGGCGGGAGACCTTGGCGAGGCCGGGCCCCTTGAGGATGACGACCCCCGGGCCCGAGACGGTGACGAACAGCGTCCCCGTGCCCTTGCCGAGATTCAGCTTCAGCTTGCCGATCGCCAGGCGGGCGGCGGGAGGCGTTGCACCGGGCGCGCTCGGCGCTCCGGTGGGCGTCGGCGTCGGCGTCGGATCCGTGCAGGTGGCCGGCGTCGGGGTTCCCGGTTCGCCGAACCGCTCCACCCGGCTGATGCCGGTGCCGTCCTCCACCGCGTAGACGGCGGAGCGGCAGTCGACAGCGACCCCGTAGGCGTTGCCGATCGAGCCCGGAAGCGCGTTGGACTTGCCGGCGACGCAGCCGCTGGCCGCGGTGCAGATCTCGAAGGCTTCGGCACCGTTGACCACGCCCTCGCCGAAGGCCCTGACGAAAGCGCCCGTCGGGGTGAATTCGGAGATCCGGTTGTTGTTCCACTCGACCAGGTCGAGGTTCCCCGCCGGGTCCTTGGCGATCGCCCCCGGGAAGCCGAGCGAGCCGGCCGAGGAGCCCGAGCTTCCCTGCTGGCATTCCGACAGCGCGTCGCAGACGTCGCTGCCGTCGCTGAAGTTCACCTGCTTGCCGAAGCCGTACAGAAAGGCCCCCTGCGGCGTGAAGACGTCGACCCGCTGGTTCTGCCGATCGCTGACGAAGAGATTGCCTTCGGCCCCGACCGCGACGTCATACGGTTCGTAGAGGCCGCCGGCTTCCGCGGTCCCCGTCCCGGGGACGCAGGTCTGAAGTGCGTTGCAGACGTTCCCGCCGCCCGAGCGGATGCCTTTGCCGAAGGCGTAGAGGAATTCCCCTTCCGGGGTGAAGACGTCGACCCGGTTGCTCAGCCCGTCGGCGACGTAGACGCGCTGCGACGTCACCGCGAAGCCGTTGGACTGGTGGATGTCGCCGGTCCCGCCGTTGCCTTCGCCGGCCCGGCAGCCGCTGGCTTCGGTGCAGCGCTCGCTGTTGTCGGTGCTGTTGACCGCGCGCCCGAACGCGTAGAGGAAGGCGCCGGCGCCGCTGTAGACGTCGACCCGGTCGTTGCCGTAGTCGTCGACGAAGATCCGCCCCGTCGCGGGGTCGACGGCGACGTCGCTGGGGGATTCGATGCTGCCGGCTCCGGGGCCCCCGGAGCTGCCCTGGCAGCCGCTCTGCGCCGTGCAGACGTCACCCCCGCCCGGTTTCACCCCGGCCCCGAAGGCGAAGAGGAATTCGCCGGCGGGAGAGAAGACGTCGATGCGGTTGTTGCTGTAGTCGGCGATCAGCGAGCGCCCGTCGGGGGCGATCGAGATGTCGCTCGGCGCGGACAGGTGGCCGGCGCCTTCGCCCTGGCCGCCGAAGCTCGAGATCGGCCCGAAGGCGGAAGCCGCCGCGGGCATGGCGAGCACTGCGATGAGGAGCGCCGAGGCCGCCATGGCGACGCCGGCGCGAAGGCGACGGTGCATGAATCCCCTGATTAGGAAACCTTGGTGTCCGCCGCGGAATCTAGCGAAACGACGACGGCCGCCCGGAGGGCGGCCGTCGGCACAGCGTCTTTGTGCCCGCGGGGCTAGGCCGCGGCGGTGGCGTGGGCCGGGATCAGCTCGCGCGACTCCAGGTACTCGATCAGCTTCTGCGCCGACTCCTCGGCGGTTTCGCTTTCGGTGTCGCAGGTGACCTCGGGGTTGTCCGGCGGCTCGTAGGGGTCCGACACGCCGGTGAATTCCTTGATCTCGCCGGCGAACGCTTTCGCGTAAAGGCCCTTGACGTCGCGCTCGGCGCAGGTGTCGACCGAGGCCTTGACGAAGACCTCGATGAAGCGGTCGCCCATCATCTCCCGGGCCTCGTTGCGGATTTCCGCGTAGGGCGAGATCGCGGCGGTGATCACCGGCACGCCGTTGCGGCTCAGCAGGTCCGCCACGAAGGCGATCCGGCGGATATTGGTGTCCCGGTCCTCTTTCGAGAAGCCGAGGCCCTTGGAGAGGTTTTCCCGCACGATGTCGCCGTCGAGGATCTCCAGCTTCGAGCCGCGCTCGCGCAGGTGCCCCTCCAGCAGTCGGGAAATCGTCGTCTTGCCGGCCCCGGAAAGCCCGGTGAACCAGAGGGTGAAGCCCTTCTCGCCAGCCATGCTCGTTCAGTCCTCCTTGTAAGCGTCGATCAGGATGTCGGCGACCTCGTTGCGCGAGAACTCCTGCGGCGGCCGTTCGCCGTTGCCGAGCATCTCGCGGACTTTGGTCCCGCTCAGGAACACGTGCGCGGAGCTGTCGTGCGGGCAGGTCTTGCCCGAGGCCATGCCCTCGCACTCGTTGCACCAGAAGCTGTGCTCGAAGAAGAGGGGTTCGATCCCCAGCTCCTCGATATCGATGTCGTCGAAGATCTTCTGCGCGTCGTAGGTGCCGTAGTAGTCGCCGACGCCCGCGTGGTCGCGGCCGACGATGAAGTGCGTGGCGCCGTAGTTGCGGCGGACGATCGCGTGCAGGACGGCCTCGCGGGGGCCGGCGTAGTGCATCTTCGCCGGCTTCACGCCCAGCATCACCCGGTCCTGCGGGTAGTAGTTCTCCATCAGCACCTCGTAGCAGCGCATCCGCACGTCGGCGGGGATGTCGCCGGCCTTGGTCTTGCCGATCAGCGGCTGGATGAAGAGCCCGTCGCAGGTCTCCAGCGCGGCCTTGGTCAGGTACTCGTGGGCGCGGTGGATCGGGTTGCGGGTCTGGAAGGCGACGATCCGCTTCCAGCCGCGCTTCGCGAACTCCTCCTTGGTCTGGGGCGCGGTGAGGTAGCGGCGCATGAACGCCTCCTCGTGGTCGGGCAGCGCGTCGACCTCGATCGGGCCGGCGATGCAGCGGTTGCCCTCCTCGTAGATCGCGGCGACGCCCGGGTGCGCCTCCTCGGTGGTCCCGTAGACCTGCTCGGCCTCGCGCTTGACGTCGCGCTCGAAGATCTCCTCGACCTTGATCCGGCCGAGCTTCTTGCCTTCGTCGCTGGAGAGCTCGACCACGTCGCCGACCTGGCAGTCGAGGTCGGTCGCCAGGGTGATCGGGATCGGCCAGTAAGCGCCGTCGGCGGTCCGCATCTCGCTGCAGACGCGCTCCCAGTCGGCCGAGCCCTGGAAGCCGGTCAGCGGCGCGAAGCCGCCGTTGCCGATCATCTCGAAGTCGGCCGTGTGGCGCTCGGAAAGGGTCAGGGACAACTCAGCCATCGTCTCGCTCATCGAAAAGTCTCACCAATCGGTTCGGGGAAGGTTTACGGGCGACCAGCTGCCAGGTCGCTAGTTGATCCCGCACTCGGTCTTTGCAAGGCCGGACCAGCGGCCCTCGCGCAGATCCCCCCCGGGTTCCACGGGCTGCGTGCAATGGGTGCAGCCGATCGACGGATAACCGTGATCGTGAAGGGGGTTGTACGGGAGGTGGTGCTCACGGATGTAGTTCCAGACGTCGCGCTCGGTCCAGTCGGCGATCGGGTTCACCTTCCAGAGGTTGAACCGCTTGTCCCAACCGAACTTCGGCGTTTTGGAACGGCTGCTGGAGTCCGCGCGCCGGACGCCAGCGACCCAGCAGTCTACGGAACTCAGCGCCTGGCGCATCGGCTCGACCTTGCGGATCCCGCAGCAGGAGTCGGGGTCGCGCTTCCACAGCTCCTCGCCGTGGGCGGCGGCCTGCTCCTCCAGGGTGAGGTTGTGGTACCGGTCGAACTCGATCCCCAACGCCTCGGCGAGGCGGTCGCGGGTCTCGTAGGTCTCCGGGAAGAGGACGTCGGTGTCGAGGTAGAAGAAGCGCGCCGCCGGGTTGACCTCGGTCGCCAGGTGGGCGGTCACCGAGCTCGTTTTCTGGAACGAGCAGGCGATGTAGTGCCGCTCCCCGAAGTTCTCGAACAGCCACTCGAAGACCTCCCGCGCGCTGCGGTCCTCGAGCTCGGCGGCAACCGCCTCGTGGTCGATGTCCTCGACTGTGGGGACCGTGCCGGACAGGGTGACGGGCGGAGGCTTCATCGCTTCACCAGCGCTAGATCGCGCACTCCCCCTCGCCGCGGATTACCTCGTAGGGCGTCGCCCGGTTCCAGTCGATGAACTGCTGCATGGTCTCCAGGGAGAACTCGGCAGGCAGGGTCAGCTCCTTGACCTCGGCTTCGAAGGGCTCGTTGCCGACCCGCTCGGCGAAGGCGTTGAACTCCTCGCCCTCGTTGCGCTGGGCCTCGTACATCCGCAGCCAGCGCTCGACCGCCTCGGGAACCCGTTTGGCGGGCAGGCGCGATTTCAGCCGCTTGCCGAAGACGACGTCGCCGTCGCCCGCCGCGCCGCCGATGTGCGGGATGTATGCGGGCATCTGCCGCTCCCCCACCTTCAGCGAGGCACCGTAGAAGCCGATCGTGCCGATGTGGTGCTGGCCGCAGCCGTTGGGGCAGCCGCTCATCTTGATGTGGACGCCCCGGGTCAGCGGGTCGCTGATCTCCATCGCTTCGATCCGCTCCTGGATCGCGCGGTTGAGCCCCATCGAGCTGGTGATCCCGAGTTTGCAGCTGTCGGTGCCGGGGCAGCTGATCACGTCGTTGATCTCGTTGGCGCCCGAGTCGGCGAGGCCGAGCTCGCCCAGGCGGGCCCAGACGTCGTACAGCGCCTCGTCGCGGACCCAGCGCAGGATCAGGTTCTGCTCGACCGTGCTGCGGGCGTAGCCCCCGCAGTACTCGCGCATGATCTCGGCGAGGCCGCGGAACTGCTCCGGGGTGAGGTCGCCGCGGGTGATCTTCACCGTCACCGCGTTGAAGCCCTGCTGGCGCTGCGGGGTGACGTTGCGGGCGACGAAGAGGTCGAACTCGGAGCGGTCGCCGTTCGGCGAGGACGGAGCCACCGGCGGCTCGGGCGCTCCCGCCTCCTCGTCGTGGTCGAAGCGCAGCCGCTCGAGGTCGGCGACGAAGTCGCGCTCCTCGACCCAGTCGCCCTGGAGCTCCTCGTCGATCAGCTCGCGGAAGGCCTCGGGCCCGATTTTGTCGAGCAGGACCTTGATCCGGGCGCGGGCGCGGTTCTTGCGCAGCCAGTCCTGGCGATCGAAGATGCGGACGGCCGCCTCGGTCACCTTCAGGAACTCGCCGTCGTCGGCGCCGACGAAGTCGAAGATCTTGTGGGCGAGCCGCGGCATGATCGCGGTGCCGCCGCCAACCCAGACCTCGAACCCGCGCTGGCCGTCCCGGATCACCGGGATGAAGCCGATGTCGTGGATCGGGACGATCGCCCGATCGGCCGGCGAGGAGGAGAAGGCGGTCTTCCACTTGCGCGGCATCGCCTGGGTGGTGGGGTGGCGGACGAAGTAGCGGACGTAGGCGCCGGCGTAGGGAGTCGGGTCGAAGACCTCGTCCTGGGCGACGCCGGCGAAGGGGTCGGCGGTGACGTTGCGCACCGTGTTCCCGCAGCCCTCGCGGGAGGAGAGGCCGGCCTTGCCGACCTCGCGGATCAGCTTCGCGGCGTCGGCGAGCGGTACGTGGTGCAGCTGGATGTTCTGGCGGGTCGTGATGTGGCCTTTGCGCAGCGGCACCCAGCGCTCGACGACGTCGGCGAAGGCATCGAGCTGGTCCGGCGAGACGCCGCCGAACGGCAGCTTCACCCGAATCATCTGGACGTCGGCCTGGCGCTGTCCGTAGACGCCCTGTTTGAGGCGGAAGGGGATGAAGGTGTCCTCGCCCTGCTGACCGCCGAGGAAGCTCTCGGCTTCCGAGCTGAAGTCATCGAACTCGCGCTCGAGGACCGGGATCACGTGGCCGGGGACGTTCTCGTAGGTCTCCGGATTGTCCAGCGAGCCCGGGGCCTTGCCGGTCTGCGGTTTCGCGTGGTCGACGTCGAGCCCCTCGAGGACCTCCGCGGCTTTGCTCTTGGTCGGAGCTGACGCTGACTCCATGCTTCCTGCCTTCCTGCGGGTCGCGATTTTCCAGACGCCGGCCAGTGGCCAGGGCCAGAAAATAGCAAAACCCGGTCGGGATTCAGGTATTTCAGCGAATAAAACTGCGAATTTTCTTGAGCGTCAATCCCAACTGGGATTGAAGTACCTGCAAATCACAAGATTCCGCAACGGAGCTCTTACGCCGACTTTTTCTGCGCCTGGAGAACCGCCGCCGCCTCGCCGGACTCGGCGACGTAGCCGCCCTCGGGCTCCAGCGGCAGCCCCTCCTCGGCCCAGCCGACGATCCCTTCGCTCAGCTTGGCGGCGTCGTAGCCGGCCTCGACCAGCGCCGCTGCCGCCATCGTCGAGCGGTTGCCGCCGCGGCAGTAGAGGACGACCGGCCGCTCCTTGTCGATCTCGGCCGCTCGCTCGGACAGCTCGGCCAGCGGCACGTGGGTGGCGCCGGCGATCCGCCCGGCCTCCCACTCGTGGTCGGCGCGCACGTCGATCACCTGCGCCCCCTCGTCGATCAGCTTGCGGGCCTCGTCGCGCGAGACCTCCCGCTCCCCCGCCTCGTTCGTCATCAGTCGATCTCCGTTCCTTCGATCAGAAAGGCAACTCGCACATGCGCCCGGTACTCGTCGAGGTTCTCGCCCCGGATGCCGGTCGAGACGATGTCGACGGCGCGGATGTTGCGCAGCGAGCCCTGGGCCTGGGCCAGCGCCTGCCGGGCGGCATCGTCGGTCGACGTCTTCGAGCTGCCGACCAGCTCGATGATCTTCACCACAGCCATCTCGCTCCTCCTTGTGGGTCTTGCACGGCCTGCTTCGCGCCTACCCCTTCGACCAGAGCCGCACGCTGCCACGGGTTGGCCGGCGGCTCCTCGGCCGGGGCCGCCCCAAGCTCGGCCTCGAACCGCGCGATCGCCGCGGCCACGGCCGCTGCCTCGTCTCCGCTCGCGGTCTTGCGTGCCACGCTCTGAAGCCTAGTTCAAGCGCCGCGGCGGTCGTCGACGTCCCGGTTTTCTTCTGTACCCGAGAAGTACCCTTGACAGACTTATTCAAGTACTCAAGGATCGTGGGGCTACCAGTCACCGAACACGGGAGGGTTCGATGCCCCGCAAGATCCAAGGCTATGGGTGGGTCCCAGACCTGCCGGACGGCCGCGACCTGCTCTACGCCGCGCCGCCGAAAGCGCTCGCAAAACTACCGCCGAAAGTCGACCTGCGCTCGAAATGCCCGCCGGTCTACGACCAGGGCCAGCTCGGCAGCTGCACCGCCAACGCGATCGGCGCCGCCTTCGAGTTCGACCAGATGAAGCAGCGGCGCAAAGCCTTCACGCCCTCGCGCCTCTTCATCTATTACAACGAGCGGGCGATCGAGGGGACCGTCGACTCCGACAGCGGCGCCCAGATCCGCGACGGGGTCAAGAGCGTCGCCAAGCAGGGCGTCTGCGAAGAGGCCAAGTGGCCCTACGACATCGAAGAATTCCGCAAGAAACCGTCCCGGCCCTGCTACGCGGAAGGGCGGAAAAACCAGGCGATCCAGTACCTGCGTCTCTCCCAGGCCCTGAGCCAGCTGAAGGGTTGCCTGGCCGAGGGCTTCCCGTTCGTCTTCGGCTTCGCCGTCTACGAGAGCTTCGAGAGCGCCGAAGTGGCGAAAACCGGTCACGCGCCGATGCCGAAGGCCCACGAGACGATGCTCGGCGGCCACGCCGTGCTGGCGATCGGCTACGACGAGGACAAACAGTGGTTCATCGTCCGCAATTCCTGGGGCAAAGGCTGGGGCATGCAGGGCTACTTCACCCTGCCCTACCCCTACCTGCTGCAGCCGAGCCTCTCCAGCGACTTCTGGACGATCCGCCAAGTCGAGAGCAGCGCGGCGGCGAAACGGCGCAAAGCCAAAGCCCGTCGCTAGCTCAACCGAGCTCGCGTCGCCGCCGCTCGAGGTGGGCGGCGACGCGCTGGATCACGGCCCGCGGTT
>DASVWP010000282.1:0-2752 GCA_036393155.1 Solirubrobacterales bacterium
GCGTCCTCACCACCGGCGCCGAAACCTCCCAGACCCTGAACCTTCCGCCCGGCGCCTGGAACCTCTCGATCCAGTACTTCTCCCCCTTCGACCTCACGCTCTCCGCCCCCGGCTTCAGCGAAAGCCTCAAGGCCGCCCTCGACGGTCAGCGCCCGAACACGATCAGCCTCGCCAACAACGGCCAGTACTGGCCCGCCGGCCGCTTCGAGAGCAAGGGCGGGAGAACCCGCTTCACGATCAAGACCGCAGACCCCACGACCCTGCAGGAACTGACCGGCTACGACGGCAAGGCCTACATCGGCGAGTTGGTAGCAACCCCAGCAAAATCCCACCGCCTCGTCCCGCTGTCTCAGGCCTGCAACGGCTGGATCGACTGGTACGAAAGCAGCGAAGTCCCGTAGCGCTCAGGGGTGGCCAGGAGGGTCCGGTGACCCTCCGAACGTTTTGCGACGGAGGAGCGACCCGCTCCGGGCGCCAGCGGCACCACGCCCTTCGACGATGGTCGAGTGAGGAGGGTCGCCGGACCCTCCCCCGCGCCCGAACCGGACTTCGCCCGGTTCAGACGGCCTTCGCCGCTAGCCGCTCCGGGGAGACCCGGACGACGTCCCAGACCAGGTTCAGCTTCTCCAGGCCGTCGATGACGAGGGCGGAGATGTCGATCTGCCAGCGGCCGAGGCCGTGGGTGGCGGAGGTCGGGAAGGCGTGGTGGTTGTTGTGCCAGGCCTCGCCGAAGGTCGGGATCGCGATCAGCGCCAGGTTGCGGGACTGGTCGGTCGTCTCGTAGTCGCGGTTGCCGAAGACGTGGCAGAGCGAGTTGATGCTGTAGGTGAAGTGGTGGAGGACGAAGACGCGGACCAGGCCGCCCCAGAGCAGGCCGGTGACCGCGGCGAACAGCGTGCCGCCGATCAGCCAGCCGGCGAAGAAGGGGACCAGCAGGCCGCCGACCGCCCAGACCAGGAAGGTGCGGTCGACCCAGCTGATCACGGGGTCCTTCAGCAGGTCGGGCGCGAAGCGTTCCTTGCTGCCGCGCTGGGTGTGGATGAACAGCCAACCCATGTGGGCGTGGAAGAGGCCCCGCATGGCACCGCCCCAGCCGTGCCCGTGGTCGACGTGAGGACTGTGCGGGTCGCCGTGCTGGTCGGAGAAGGTGTGGTGCTTGCGGTGGTCGGCGACCCAGGAGATCACCGGGCCCTCGATCGCCGCCGAGCCGAGGATGCCGAGCAGGCCGTGCAGCCACTTGTAGGTTTTGAAGCTGCGGTGGGTGAGGTGCCGGTGGAAGCCGACCGTGATCCCCAGGCCGGTCAGCAGGTACATGCCGCAGAAGAGGAGGACGTCGCTCCAGTGCAGGGCGCTGCCCCAGACCTGCCAGCCGGCGAGGCCGAGCGCGACGAAGGGGATCAGCGTGACGAGTCCGGTGATGATCCGGTCGCGGGTCTCGTTCTCGACCGGCTGGATATCGCTGGGCAGGGGTCCTGAATCTTGCATGACCGTCCTTCGGCTGGAGTTGGCCGGCGATCATACGGGTCGAACCTGAGGTTCGGCTTATCGGGCCGTGAGGATCGGGTCAGGCTGGCCCGCCCCGGGCGTCGCCGGGCAGTAGGGTGCGCGGCGATGCCGTTCGCCACCACCGCCCCCCTGCGCCGCGAGATCGCGGCCCGGATCCCCGAGCGGCCGTTCACGGTCGAGTTCTGGGACGGGACGACGCTGCCCTCGACCGACGGCGAGGGGCCGACCTTCAGCGTCCGCTCGCCGCGCGCCGCCGCCCACGCGCTCCTCGCTCCCGGCCAGCTGGGGCTCGGCCGCGCCTACGTCAGCGGCGAGCTCGAGGTGGATGACATGGACGCGGTGATCGCGCTGCTGGACTCCTGGAAGCCGCCGGCGCTCGACGGCGCCGACAAGCGGGCGCTGCTGCTCGCCAGCGTGCGGGCGATGGGCCTGACGCGCCCGCCGAAGCGGCCCGCCGCGGAGCTGCGCCCCAGCGGCCGCCGCCACAGCAAGGAGCGCGACGCTCGCGCGGTCCGCCACCACTACGACGTCTCCAACGAGTTCTTCGAGCTCTTCCTCGGCCCGACGATGGTCTACAGCTGCGCGATCTGGCGCGACGGCGAGAAGAAGACCCTCGAGGAAGCCCAGGAGGAGAAGCTGGAGACCGTCGCCCGCAAGCTGGCGCTGAAGGAGGGCGACCGGGTGCTCGACGTCGGCTGCGGCTGGGGCGGCTTCCCGCTCTGGGCGGCGACCAGGCACGGCGCCCGCGTGGTCGGAATCACGCTCTCGCCCCCGCAGGCCGAAAAGGCGCGCCAGCGGGCCGAGGCGGCCGGGGTCGCCGACCGGGTGGAGATCCGGGTGATGGACTACCGCGACCTGCCGGCCACCGGCGAGAAGTTCGACGCGATCGCCAGCATCGGGATGGTCGAGCACGTCGGCGCCTCGCAGATCGAGGTCTACGCCCAGACCCTGGCGGCGATGCTGGAGCCCGGCGGGCGCCTGCTCAACCACGGCATCACCCGCCTGCGCCACACCGACGCCGAGGCGGGGCCGTTCTCGGAGCGCTACGTCTTCCCCGATGCCGCGCCGTTGCACCTCTCGCGCAACCTCCTGGCCCTCGAACGCGCCGGCTTCATTGTCCACCACGTCGAGGACTTCGCTCCCGACTACGCGGAGACCCTGAAGCACTGGGCGCAGAACCTCGACGACAACCTCGACGAGGCGATCCACCTCGCGGGCGCCGAACGGGTCCGCGTCTGGCGCCTCT
>DASVWP010000283.1:0-10849 GCA_036393155.1 Solirubrobacterales bacterium
GGTCCGTCGACGAGCAGCTCGACGAGGGCAAGCAGTTCCTCTACTTCGGCGCGGTCCCGCTCGCCAGGGGGACCCACGCGGTCACCCTGGTGCTTGACGGGCAGACGCTCGGCCCGGGGAGCGGGGGGCCGCCGGAACCGATCGGCCCGCTCGTCCTCAGCCCGACCAGCGCCGAAGATCCGCCGCTGCGCCGGCTGCCGGCGGCCCGGGCCCGCGAGCTCTGCGGCAAGCGTCTGGACTGGATCGAGGCCGTCCGCTGAGTTCCTGTCGGCGACGAAGAATTTGCAGAGAGGCGTCCCACACGTAACATCTTGTCTGCGAGCATGGCATCATGGCCGTGATGCCCGAGACCTGGACCGAGATGCGGAGCGACGACTTCCGTCGAGAGGTCGGTCGGCGCTTCGATCAGGTCGATCGTCAGCTCACCGACGTCAACCATCGCCTCGATCTGGTCGACCAGCGCTTCGATCAGGTCGACCAGCGCTTCCAGGACGTCGACCAGCGCTTCGACGCCACCAACCAGCGCTTCGACGCCACCGACCAGCGACTTGACCGGATCGAAACGGAGGTTCACGCGCTGCGGTCGGAGGTGATCGGAGAGTTCAGAGGCATCCGGGCGGAGATGGGAGCGATGCACCGCAGCTTCGTGCAGTTCGCCTACGCCGCCCTGGCGACCATCTTCCTCGGCGCCTGCGGGTTCATCACGACCCTGATCACCATCCAGGGCTGAGACCGCCGCAGTCGCGTCACGACTCCGCCGCGTCACGCGACTGCGCTATCCCTCCCTATCGTTGCTCGCCCTCGTCGCGTTGCTCGAGCCAGCGCAGGGCTTCCTCGGCAACGTCGGAGCGAGCTTCCAGCAGCAGCGCTGTGATCTCCGCCCGGCAGGAGTGGATGCCGGCGATGCAGGCGCGGCCGAGGAGCTCCCACATGCTGACCGTCTCGGTGACGGTCAGGTTCAGTGTGTCGGCCGATTCGTCCATCAGCTCTTTGAAGTCGGCTTCGAGCGGCTGGACGTTGAGCTGCCCGAAGTCCGGGGCGCGTTCGCGGGCCTGGGCCATCATCTGCTCGTGGCAGGCGTGCGTGCCAGACAGCCAGGCCCGGCTGAGGAATGTCTCCATCCCAGCAGCCTGCTCGCCGTCGAGCGCCAGCGACTGCTCGCCCTCACGCACGAGCAGGCTGACGTCCCGTTCTTTGGCGCTCAGAAAATGGTTCCTGAAGTTTCGGCCGTCCCGCAACGACACCATTCGAGTGTAGCCAGAATGGCGTAGTGGGGTGTTAAAAGTTGTCCGCAGCGGTGCGTTCGATCAGCTCCGCCGCCAGGGCAGTGCCTTGCGCCGCTCGCAGGCGGGCGGATATCGCCCCCAGCCTCTGCGCCAGCCCCTGATCGGCCAGCAGGCGGTCGATCGCCGCGGTCAGCTCCTCCGGCGTGTGCCCGTGGGTGTCCAGTCGAGCGCCGAGGCCGGTCTCCTGCAAGCGCTGGGCATTGTCGTGCTGGTCCCAGAACAGCGGCAGCACGACCATCGGCTTACCGAAGTACAGCGACTCGGTGACGGTGTTGTTGCCCCCGTGGGTGATCACCAAATCGACCTTCGGCAGGATCGAGGTCTGGGGCAGGAACTCCGCCCCGGCCATGTTGGCGGCCAGCTCGATCTCGGGCGCCTGCGGGCCCTTGGAGACGATCACCCGATAGGGACGATCGGCGAGCGAGGCGATCAGCTTGCGCATCAGCTCGACGTCGGCGGAGCCGAGCGAGCCGAGGCTGAGGTAGATCAGCGGTCCCTCGCCGTCGGCCAGCGCTTCGGGGACGTCCCAGGCGGGGTCGGTCGCCCGGACGCTGGCCTGCAGGTTGTGCCAGTGCGGGCCGAGCGGGCGAGCGCGCCGGTAGTCGATCTCCTGCGGGTAGACGTAGAGGTTCAGCCAGGGGCTCTGGTGGATGAAGTCGTCGGCCGGCAGCGGCGGCGCCCCGCGCTCCTGGCAGAACGCGTCGAAGTCGGCGTGGATCGCCTCGTGCGTCTTTCGCAGCTCGAGCCAGTAGGCGTCCCAGCCGCGGCGATCGTCCACCGGCAGCCCGGAGAACGGCGGCGGCACTTCATGGTCCTTGATCTCGGTCGGGTTGCAGGAGACGATCCGGGCCCAGCGCCGTTCGCAGGCCGGGAGGGCGGGAAAGGTGATGACGTTGTCCTCGACGATCAGGTCCGGGCTCAGCTCGTCGATGATCTCGTGCAGGCGGTCGTCGACGTGCTTGGCGCCGTCGATCAGCGCCTGGAAGGTCGGGGCGATGAACTCGCCGAGCTGCTCGATCGTCGGCTTGCGGAAGACCGGGGCGGTGTCGCGGATGAAGTCCTTCCAGAACTGACCGGGTGCTTCCTCGGTCTCCGGCGGCGGCGTCAGCCGCATCAACCGCTCCTCGAATCCCTGCTCCTCCAGGGTCCCGGCGAAGGACTCCTCGACGATGAAGACCACCCTGTGGCCGCGGCGCCGCAGGACGTCGCCGATGCCGACGCAGTTGTTGGTCGGTCCGAACGCCCCCTCCGGGAAGAAGACGATCATGTGGCCCGCGCCCGGCACCGGCCGATCCAATCACGGGGCCGGCGGCGAGGCAACCGCCGGGGTGCTCAAAGACCGGCGGGGTGCCTGGCCGCGAAGTTGTGCGGGTCGGCCTGGGCCCGGTGCCAGCGCGGGCCGCTTTCGCCGGGGAGGTCGTCGCGGGTGTCGTAGCGCAGCCCGGCGACGACCATGTAGACGTGCTCGGCGTTGGCGTAGACCGTGATCCAGCGGCCGGCGCCCCGGTCGCCCCAGGCGGCGAGCTGGCCGGAGACCATCGTCACGTCGAGCAGGCCGCCGCCGTGCAGAGCGTAGCTGACCGCGCCCGAGCAGTCGTAGCCGTGGCTGAGGAAGCTGCGGTGCCCGCCGCCCCAGACGTAGGGCCTGCGGTCGATCCTGTTGGCCGCCGCGATCACCGCCTTGACGGCCGGCGGCGCCTGGGGCGGGGCGATCGCACGCCCGTTGACCAGTTCGGCGCCGCAGGTCGAGCTGGTCCGTTCGCCGCTCGGCAGGACCGAGGTGCAGCCGGCCCCCCAGGGAACGACTTCTTCGGCCCTCGCCATGGGCGCGAGGATCGCCACCAGGAGCAGGGCGACCGCCAACGCCGGGCCTATGCGAAGCATCGAGCCGATTCGATCAGGCTACGCCAGGGGCGGCGAGCTGCTGGCGGCTCCTGGACCGATGCACGAAGAAGGGCGGCCCGGAGGCCGCCCTTCTTCTCGGTGTCCTGCCTGTCCCAAGGAAATCGGGAGTGGCGAGAATCAGCCCTTCGGCGTGCAGGTGCGGATGATTTCCGCTTCGGCGGTGGTGCCGTCGGCGAACTTCGCCGTGCCCTGCGCCTGCAGCTTGCCGTCGGTGCATTTGGCCGACAGCACGCTGACCTTCTTGCCCTTGTAGGTGTAGGTCTTGTGGATCTTCAGCTCGAACGACGTGACCGAGCCCGAGCCGCCGGCGATCTTCGGGATCGTGGCGACGGATTTCAGGCCGTAGCGACCGTTGTGGATCTTCTTGATCTTCACGGTGGTGACCACGGCTGCCGGGGTCGGGACCGTGATGTACGCGTGGATGTAGAGCGTCGTCGTGCCGCCGGCGGTGCCGCCGTTGAAGACGAGCAGCTTGCTGTTCACCGGGATCGGCTTCGATTCGGGGAAGGCGACCTCGATGTTGGTTTTCCCTTCGCCGATCAGGGCGGACTTGCAGACCTTGAGCGCCGCGTTGGTGTCGCGGGCCTGCAGCTTGCTCGACTTGCAGGTCGGGTAGCCCTTGGTGTTCACGGCGCCGTTTTTGTCGGTTTCGAGGATGAATTCCTTCAGCGCCGGCGGGTGGGTTCCGTCGACCGTTTTGATCTGCCCTTCCGCCGTCAGGGTGATCGGGGTCAGGGTCTTCTTCGACAGCGCCTTCGGGCTGAAGCCGCCATTGAAGGTGAGTTCGAGGTTGCCCGCGCGCACGGTCACCGGCGTGTTGCCCCCTCCCCCTGCGATGGCGACCCCGGCCACGGACACCGCGGCCACGACCGCCAAGGCCAACGTCAATACCAGGTACTTGCGCATATCCCTATTTCTCTCCTTTGTGCGCGGCCAAGCCCGTGGATACGAGCCGCAGCCGTCGAAGCTTGCGTCAAACGGTGGAACTATCTCTCCGGCGCGCAAACTACCACCGGATCTCACCCCATAAACCCCGACTTTCACAAAAAAGAGCGCCTTAACAAGCGCCCGAGAATTCCTTTCCAATCGCGGCGCGAGCTCAGCCCCCGAGCATCTCCCGCCGCACGCGCTCCCGCTCGGCGGCCGCGCCATCGGGGCCGAGGAAGGGAAGGGTGATCCAGAACATCAGATCGGGGAGCCGGCTTGGGAGCCGCGCGGCCGCGCCGTGCAGGATCTCGCTGTAGAGCAGCTCGTTGATGCCGCCGGACAGCGAGAGGGCGGTGATGCCGGGGAGCTCGACGGTGGTCTCGGCTCGCCCCGCCTCGATGAAGCCGGTGAACTGACGCAGCGCCGCGTCGCGCCGGGCCAGTGCCTTGGGGCCCGCCGCCAGGACCTCGACGATCGCGAACCGGGCCTCGTCGGGGTGGGCGGCGAGGTGGTCGAGCAGCGCCTTGACGCCCGTCGCCACCCGCTCGGCCCAGGGGGCGCCGGGCTTGGACTCGTACCCCTCGGCGGTCTCGCCCAGCAGGTTCCCGAGGAGAATGTCGTAGGTGGCGAGGAAGCAGTCCTCCTTGCTCTCGAAGAGTTCGTAGAAGGTCTTGCGCGAGACCCCGGCGACCCCGATCACGTCGACGACCCGCGTCTCCGGGTAACCGCGCTCGGAGACGACCTCGATCATTGCCTGGTGGATGCGGGTGCGTTGGGACTCGGTCACCGCCTCCCTCGGCAAGCCGTGCCTCCCCCGGGGCAGCCGCTGGTTCAGCCTACCCGCGCGTTTGCTGGAAGCCACGGCCAGACTGTAAAGCAGAATTGGCCCGATCGCAGATCCATCCGTACCGAAATGTGTCCGCAAGCTCCTAGAATCAGGACATGGCGGGGACGAGGTTGCTGGGCCCGTTGCTCCTGGCGGCGCTGCTGGCGCTCCTCGGCGGTTGCGGCTCCGGCAATGGCGGGACGACCGCTGCCGGCGCCAGCGGCCATCCCCAGGCGAGGGCCGCCTCAGGAGGCAAGGGGGGAAGTGCCAGCTTCATCGTCCCCGGCGGCGACAACAGCGTCCAGGAATTCGGCCGGGAAGCTTCCCCCGGCGAACGTGAAGCCGCCTCCCGGATCCTGCAGGGATACCTGCGGGCTCGCGCGGCGAGGGACTTCGGTGCCCAGTGCGCGGCCCTGGCCCAATCGGCCGTCGAACCGCTGGAGGAACTATCGGCGCCGCGGGGATCGTCGGGCCGCGGGAAGGCCGCCTGCGAGGCCGCCCTGCAACGGCTCGCCGGCTCGCGCCCCGGTCCAGCCGACACGATGACCGGACCGATCGGTGCCCTGCGGGTGAGGGGCGCCCGCGGCTTCGCGCTCTACCACGGCGCCGGAGGCATCGACTACGTGGTTCCGATGCGCCGCGAAGGCGTTCTCTGGAAGGTCGCGACCCTGGAACCCGTCGAACTGGGTTAGCGCCCGGAGCGCGCCGCTCAGTCCTGCAGCCAGACGACCTGGTCGCGCGCCGGCCCGACGCCGACCAGGCGGATCGGCACGCCGACGAAGTCGGAGATGAAGCCCAGGTAGTCGCGCGCGGCCTGCGGCAGGTCGGAGGCACTGCGGCAACCGCCGATGTCCTCGTCGAAGCCCGGCAGCTCCTCGTACTCCGGCATGGCCGAGTGGAGGATCGACTGGTGGTAGGGGAAGCTGTCGAGCACGGCGCCCTCCTTGGAGCGGTAGCGCACCGCGACGCGCAGCGGGCCGAGGCCGCGCAGGACGTCGAGCTTGGTGATCGCCAGCGAGTCCATCCTGTTCAGCCGCACCGCGTAGCGCAGGGCGACGAGGTCCATCCAGCCGCAGCGGCGCCGGCGCCCGGTCGTGGTCCCGAACTCGTGGCCCTGGTCGACCATCCGTTCGCCGATCTCGTCCTCGAGCTCGGTCGGGAATGGACCGGCGCCGACCCGGGTCGCGTAGGCCTTGGCGATCCCCCAGACCTCGCTGATGTCGGTCGGGCCGACGCCGGCGCCGACCGTCGCCGCGCCGGCGATCGGGTTGGAGGAGGTGACGAAGGGATAGGTGCCGTGGTCGAGGTCGAGCAGGGTCGCCTGCGCGCCCTCGAAGAGCACCGTGGCGCCGCGGTCCAGGGTGTCCCAGCAGAGCCGCGCCGTGTCGGCGATGTGGGGCTCCAGCCGGTGCCCGTAGTTGACGTGTTCTTCGACCATCGCGTGCAGGTCGAGGCGGGGGTCCGGCTCCTCGGAGCCGCCTGCCTCGGGCACCTTCGCCTCCTCGCCGGCTTCCTTGCGCCGCTTGCGCCGCTGCACCGCCAGTTCGCGCAGCGCCTGCTGCTTGGGCTCCATGGCGGCGCGGATCTTGGTCCGCAGGATCTTCTCGTCGAGCAGGTCCTGGACCCGAATCCCCAGCCGCAGCGCCTTGTCGGCGTAGCAGGGGCCGATGCCGCGCCGGGTGGTGCCGATCGAGAGCTTGCCCAGCTTGGTCTCCCCGGCCGTGTCGAGCAGCACGTGGTAGGGCATGATCAGGTGGGCGTTGGCGGAGATGCGCAGGTTGCCGACCGCGATGCCGGCCCGTTTCAGCCCGTCGATCTCGCCCAGCAGGACCCGCGGGTCGACGACCACGCCGTTGCCGATCACGCAGGCCTTCTCGGCGTAGAGGATCCCCGAGGGGATCAGGTGGAACTTGAACTCCTCGCCGTCGCGGACGATCGTGTGGCCGGCGTTGTTGCCGCCCTGGAAGCGGACGATCATCTCCGCCCGCTCGGCGAGCAGGTCGGTGATCTTCCCCTTACCCTCGTCGCCCCATTGGGCGCCGACTATGACGATTCCCGGCATGAAGGCTGGATTGTGACGATGACGGCAGCTAGCCGCTCGCGCGGGCCTGGAAGCGGCGGTCCTCGCCGAACAGCGGCAGGGGGTCGCCGCAGATCTCGACCAGGCGCGAGACCGTCCGGCGGCCGATCTGCTCCTCGAGCTGCCGCTGCCCCTTGTCGACGTCGCCGGCGGCGTTGCTGGTCACCAACATCGAGCGCTGCCGCTCGTAGCGCTCGTTGACGATCGCGTAGAGCTGCTCGACGACCCAGTCGGTCTTCCGCTCGGAGCCGAGGTCGTCGATGTAGAGCAGGTCGACCGCGGCGAGCTGCTCGAAGAAGCGGCTGTAGGCGTTCTCGCTCGCCGCTTCCTGGTAGGTCTCGCGGATCCGGGTCAGCAGCTTGGGGGCGAAGTAGATCGCCACCGACTTGCCCGCGGCCAGGGCGGCACCGGCGATCAGCATCCCCAGGGTCGTCTTGCCGGTCCCGGTGTCGCCCATGAACCAGAGGCCGCGTCCCTGGTCCAGGTTCTCGTCGAGGTTGTCGATGAAGTCGCGCGCCGCCTGGACCACGTGCCGCGTCTGCATGTCGCGCGCCATGTCGCTGACCGGCGGGCGGTCGAAGGAGACGCCGCGGTAGCGGGCCGGGATCGCCGAGGCGACGCCGCGCCCGCGCCCGCGGCGCAGCCGCTGCGCCCGGCACTCGCAGGGGCGGGCGACGTCTTCGGGGCCGAGGATCCAGCCGGATCCGTCGCAGACGCCGAGCGGGCAGGCCTGTTCGCGGAACGGCTCGGAGCGGGCGATCGCCGGCATCAGAAGTCAGGCCCCGCGACGCTGGCGTCGGCGAACGGCGGCTCCTCGCCGGCCGGCTGCTCGATCGGCGCTTCCTGGCCGGAGTAGTCGGCGAATTTCGGGAAACGGTCGAGGAAGACCAGCTTCCTGGTCCCGATCGGGCCGTTCCTGTGCTTGGCGATGATCAGGTCGGCGAGGCCGTCGGGCTCGTCCTCGGGGTCGCGGTAGTAGTCCTCGCGGTAGAGGAAGGCGACGACGTCGGCGTCCTGCTCGATCTGGCCGGACTCGCGCAGGTCCGACAGCTGTGGCTTGGGCGGCGTCCGCTGCTCGGGCGCGCGGGAGAGCTGGGAGATCGCCACCACCGGCACCTCCAGCTCGCGGGCGAGGATCTTCAGCCCGCGGCTGATCTGACCGACCTGCTCGACGCGGTTGGCCCGGTGGTCGTCGGAGCGCATCAGCTGGATGTAGTCGAGGATGATCAGCCCGAGGCCGCCCCGCTCCTGTTCCTGGGCGTGCAGCCGCCGCGCCTTCGCTCGCAGGTCGAGGATCCCGAGGTCGGAGGAGTCGTCGAACCACAGCGGCGCCTCCTCGAGCTCGTTGCAGGCCCGGACGACTTTCGGCCAGTCGCGCTGGGAGACCTGGCCCTTGCGCAGTTTGTCGCCGGAGATCCGCGCCCGGCAGGCGATGAAGCGCTGGGCCAGCTCGACCTCGGACATCTCGAGGGAGAAGAAGGCGACCGGCAGCTTGCGCTTGACGGCGACGTTTTCGGCGATGTTGGCGACCAGGGCGCTCTTTCCCATCGCCGGGCGGGCGGCGACGATTATGAGGTTGCCGGGCTGGAAGCCGCCGGTGACCGCGTCGATGTCGCGGAAGCCGGCCGGGGTGCCGGTCAGCTCGGTCTCGCCGGTCGACAGCTTCTCCAGCCGGTCGACCTCGTCGTGGAGGATCTCCGAGAGCATCTTGAAGTCGCTGGCCTGCTCTTTGTGGGCGACGTCGAAGAGCAGCTTCTCGGCCCGCTCGGAGAGCTCGCGCGGTTCGCCGTCGCGCTCGTTGACCCAGCTCTGGATCTCCTGCCCGGCGCCGAGCAGGCGGCGCAGCAGCGAGTTCTCCTGGACGATCTCGGCGTAGTGCTTGGCGTTGCCGGCCGCCGGCACTTTCGCCGCCAGCTCGGAGACGTAGTGCTTGCCGCCCGCCTCGTCGATCCGGTTGCGCTGGGTCAGCGCCTCGCTGACGCTCAGCTCGTCGACCGGCTTGGAGGTGGCGTAGAGGTCGTGGATCGCCTCGAAGATCGCCCGGTGGCGGTCGAGGTAGAAGTCGGCGGCGTTGAGCTTGACCTCGTCGATCACCCGGGTCAGCGCGGGCTCGGCGACCAGCATCGCCCCCAGGACGGACTCCTCCGCCTCGATGTTCTGCGGTGGGACGTGGGTGGTTGGAGGTTGCGGCATCGACTCAGTAATAGGGCCCGGTGCGGCGGCAAGCCTGGCCGGGCCACGGGCTCTTCAAGCAAACCAGAGGGAGGCTGTGCGCAGGCGAGGCATCCGTGCAAATCCCGGCGAAAGGATTTGACGGTCTCGTTACGCCAAGGCGCCAGTTGCGGCGGAGAGATGATCCGGGGCGGGCGGGATCAGGCCCTCTTCCTCCTGCCGGCGCTCGCCGCGGCGCAGCATCCGCAGGGTGAGGATGGCGATGCTGAGGATCGCGGTGGCGCCGAGGCTGAGCTGGACGCTCAGCAGCCCCTCGCGGGTCCAGTAGACGTCGCGCAGGTCGAGCAGCAGGGCGGCCTCGTCGAAGGTGAGGCCGATGCCGGCCCCCATCGGCAGGGCGAGCCGCTGCTCCAGCTCGTCGTCGTCGCTCAGCAGGGCCACGGTCCCGGAGCCGAAGGCGAGCAGGATCCCGGGGACGAAGTGGTGGATGTGGTGGCCGCGCAGGCTGACATTGCGAAAAGGACCGCGCCGCCGGCGGATGCCCCAGGTGGAGAGCCTGACCATGGCGAAGGAGCCGAGGAAGCCCGCGAGCAGGTTGAAGAGCACCGTCTCGCTGCGCGGTGCCTCCTCGTAGCCGCGCACGGCGACCCCGACGGTGTCGGCCGCCGCGGCCGGGGCGGCTTCGATCAGGACCTCGGGTTCGCCGGCCTCGTGGGCCCGCCGCCTCAGCAGCCGGCCGAACTGACCGGCCAGGACGGCCCCGGCGCCGCCGGTCGCGACCACCGCGAGGCCGACGGTGGCCCGCTCCGAGCGCGCCCAGCCGAACCTGGTCCGCGCCCGGGCACGGCGGGTGATGCGGGTCGGCAGTCGTGGAGAGCCCACGTGCCGAGCGTAGCGAGTGGGACTACTTCTCCTCGCTGATGATCGTCTTCACCGCGGCGACGGTGCCGTCGGCGAGCTCGATCTCGACCATGAAGGTGCCGAGTTCGCGCAGCGGCTGCTCGAGGCGAACCCGTTTTTTGTCGATCCGCAGGTCGCGTGCCTCACGCAGCGCCTCGACGATCTCGCGGGCTCCGACCGAGCCGAACAGCTTGCCGTCCTCGCCGGCGCGCTGGTGGATCGTGAGGACGGTTTTCCCGAGCAGGCCGGCCGCCTCGGCTTCGCGCTCGGCCCGCCGTGCCTCCTCGCGTTCGGCGGCCTCGCGGCGACGCTGAGCTTCCTCGAGCGCGCCCGGGGTCGCCGGCTGGGCCAGCTTGCGGGGGATCAGGTAGTTGCGTAGGTAGCCGGGAGCGACGTCGACCGCTTCCCCGCGCTCGCCGAGGGACTCGACGTCCTGCAGCAGGATCGCCTCTGCCATCAGCGCTCTCCGACGTAGGGAAGCAGGGCGATTTCACGCGCCCGCTTCACCGCCACCGAGAGCTGTCGCTGGTGACGGCGGGAAAGTCCGGTGACCCGCCGGCCGCGCGTCTTCCCCTTGTCGGAGAGGAAGCGCCGCAGCAGGTTGAGGTCCTTGTAGTCGACGACTTCCGCGTTGACGCGCGTGTACTTGCGGGGACGTGCCCGCTCAGCTCCGCGCCGTCCGCGCCGGCCGCCAGTTGATGATGCCTCTCGTGCTCGTGCCATTCGGACGGGCAATGCTACAGAAGGGGCGCC
>DASVWP010000284.1:0-9559 GCA_036393155.1 Solirubrobacterales bacterium
CCGACCAGGTCGCGGGCCTCCTCGACCTCGAGGTCGCCGTCGGCGACCTTGAAGCCGACCGTGTCGACGTAGTCGCCCGCTCCGGCCTCGGTCTTCATGCAGGCCATCGCCGGGGTCACGCCGGCGTCGGCGAGGTCGCGCGCGGCGCTCGGCTGGAAGCAGCGGGCGCTCAGCCACTCCTCCACTTCGGCGCCGTCGAATCCCGATTCGGCCCAGACCTCCGCCGTGTCGTCGGGGTTGCCGCCGTGGGCGAAGTAGCCGTGGCGCTCGATCACGTCGCGAATGTTCATGGCCCGATCCTGCCCGGCGCCGGCTCCCCGGCCATCGGGGGCGCACCGTCCCTTCGCTGCGGGGTACTGCGGATGGCGATGGCGAGGTGCAAACCTAGATTGCGGCCATCCAGGGGAATCCGGTTCCCCGTTCCCAAATGCTTCTGAAGGGAGGCACGAGATGGCGGACGAGCTGAGCGCGATCGAGGAGAGGGACGGCGAGATCGTCGTCAGGGCCAGCCTGCCGGGCATCGAGCCCGCCGAGGTGAAGGTCGAGGTCGAGGACGGGGTCCTCACCGTCTCTGGCGAGCACGAGGAAAAGGTCGAGGACGAGCAGGACGGCTTCGTGCGGCGCGAGCGCCGCCACGCCTCCTTCGTCCGCTCGATGTCGGTGCCGGACGAGCTGACGGCCGAGGACGTCGAAACCAGGGTCGAGGACGGGTCCGTCGTCGTCCGCGTGCCCAAGGCGAAGGGGAGCTAGGCGGATGCGGCTGTTGGTGGGGTACGACGGGAGCGCCGGGGGGCACGACGCGCTGGAGCTGGCGCGGGTGCTCTGCGCGACGACGGGCGCCGAGGCGCTCCTCGTCACCGTGCTCCCCTACGCGCCGATGCCGGTGCGCTACGCGCTGCTGGGCGAGGAGGAGGCGAGGGAGACCGAGCCGCTGTTCGCCGAGGCGCGCGAGGCGCTGGACGGGATCAAGGTCGAGACGCGCACCTACGGGGGCGGCAGCCCGGCCGGGGTGCTGAACGACCTCGCCGAAGCCGAGAAGGTCGAGATGGCGGTCGTCGGCTCGCCCCACCGCGGGGCGATCGGCCGGGCGGTGATCGGCAGCGTCGCCGAGGGGCTCCTGCATGGCGCCCCCTGCGCGGTCCTCGCCGCCCCGCGCGGCTACGCCGAGGAGCGCCACGAGCCGTTCCGGACGATCGCCGTCGCCTACGACGGCACGCCGGAAGCCAAGGCGGCACTGCTGCGGGCCGAAGGCCTCGCCCAGGCGACCAACGGGACGATCCGCCTCCTCACCGTCGCCGAGCCGCCGGTCGCGGTCCCCGGCGTCGCCGGCTACACGCCGCCGGTGCCCCCCGACCCAGAAGAGATCGTCCGCGAGGGCGTCAAATCGGTCGACCGTCGGCTCGCCGCCGAGGGCCGCCACCTCAGCGGCCCGGCCGCCGCGGTGATCGCCGAAGCCTGCGAGGAAGACGTCGACCTGCTGGTCACCGGCTCGCGCCGCTACGGGCCGGTGGCCCGCGTGCTGCTCGGCTCGGTGTCGACCAAGTTGATCCACACGGCACCCTGCCCCGTGCTCGTCGTGCCGCGGCCATGAACGAGAGAGAACGGAGCGAGACCATGAGCAACGCAACCGAGACCCAGAGCCCGCCGCTGAGCGCCGCCGAAGCGGTCCGCAGCTTCGCGCAGCTCGACCGCGGGCAGGTGGACTACGCCGGCGGAAAGGGCGCCAACCTCGGCGAGCTGACCGCGGCCGGGCTGCCCGTCCCCCCCGGCTTCGTCGTCGGCGCCCCCTCCTACGCCGCCTTCTGCGACGCCACCGGGCTGCGCGCCCGGATCACCGAGCGCCTCTCTGAGCTCGACGTCGACGACACGGCGGCGCTCGAGCGGGCGGCGGCCGACGTGCGGGCGATGGTCGAGGAGACGCCGATCCCCGATTGGCTGGCCGCGGCGATCCGCGACTCCTACCTCGAGCTGGTCGGGGAGGGCTCCGACGCGCCGGTCGCGGTGCGCTCCTCGGCCACCGCCGAGGACACCGAGTCGGCCTCCTTCGCGGGGATGAACGAGACCCTGCTCGGGGTCCGCGGGGCCGAGGCGGTCCTGGAGGCGGTGCGCCGCTGCTGGTCCTCGCTGTTCGGCGCCCGCACCGTCTACTACCGCGCCAAACGCGGCTTCGGCCAGGCCGACATGGACATCGCCGTCGTCGTCCAGCGCCAGATCGACTCGACCCGGGCCGGGGTGATGTTCACGATCGACCCCGCCTCCGGCGCCACCGACCGGCTGGTCATCGAGGGCGCCTTCGGGCTCGGCGAGTCGGTGGTCTCCGGCTCGGTCTCGCCCGACCGCTACATCGTCGCCAAGCGCGACGACCTCTCGATCCTCAAGCGCGAAGTCCACCGCAAGGAGCTGACGATCGAGATGCTGCCGGACGGCGGCACGCGGACCCGCGAGCTGGAAGCCGAGGAAGCCGACGAGCCGGTGCTGGGCAACGACGAGGTGCGCCGGGTCGCCGAACTCGGCATGAAGATCGAAGCCCACTACGGGACGCCGCAGGACACCGAGTGGGCGATCGACCCCAACGGCAGGGTGTGGATGCTGCAGTCCCGCCCGGTGACCGCCTCGGGGGCGCTCGACGCTCAGGGCGCAGGCGCCGCCGGGCGCGAGCTGGTGCACGGGCTCGGCGCCGCGCCCGGGATCGCCTCCGGGACCGTGCGGGTGGTCCGCGAGCTCTCCGAAGCGGGCGCCCTGAGGGAGGGCGAGGTCCTCGTCACCCACATGACCGCCCCCGACTGGGTGCCGCTGATGCGCAGGGCGGCGGCGATCGTCACCGACTCCGGCGGCATGACCTGCCACGCGGCGATCGTCTCCCGCGAGCTCGGGCTGCCCTGCGTGGTCGGGACCCAGAACGCGACCGAGGTCCTGCGCGACGGAGAGACGGTGACCGTCGACGCCGGGGAGGGCGTGGTGACCGAGGGCGCGAGCGCCCCGGCGCCGGCCGCGGCTTCCTCCGGGCCGGCCGCGGCGGGTGGTGGCGGGATCGAGACGACCGGGACCAAGATCCTCGTCAACCTCTCGGAGCCCTCGCAGCTGGAGCGGGTGGCCAGGCTCGAGGTCGACGGCGTCGGGCTGCTGCGGGCGGAGCTGATGGTCGTCGAGGCGCTCGACGGCGTCCACCCCCGCCAGCTGATCGAGCGCGGCGAAGAGGAGCGCTTCGTCGAGCGGATGGCCGCCTCGCTGACCAGGTTCGCCGCCGCCTTCGCGCCGCGGCCGATCACCTACCGGACGATCGACTTCCGGACCAACGAGTTCCGCGGGCTGCAGGGCGGCGAGCGCTTCGAGCCCGAGGAGGCCAACCCGATGATCGGCTACCGCGGCGCCCTGCGCTACATGCGCGAGCCCGACCTGCTGGGGCTGGAGCTGGCGGCGATCGCCCGGGTCTGGGATTCCGGCCACGACAACTTCCACGTGATGCTGCCGTTCGTCCGCACCCCGCACGAAGTCGCCGCCTGCAAGCGGCTCTTCGAGGAGGCGGGGCTGATGGGGCGCCGAGGCTTCGAGCTCTGGGTGATGGCCGAGGTGCCCTCGGTGCTCTTCCACCTGCCGCGCTACGCGGCGCTCGGGGTCGCCGGGATCTCGATCGGCTCCAACGACCTGACCCAGCTGTTGCTCGGCGCCGACCGCGACTCCGAGCTGGTCGCCGAGGTCTTCGACGAGCGCGACGCGGCGGTCACCGAGTACATCTCCCGGCTGCTCGCCCGGGCCCACGAGCTCGGCCTGCAGACCTCGATCTGCGGCCAGGCGCCGTCGGTTCATCCCGAGTACGCGGAGCTCCTGGTGAACGCCGGGATCGACGCGATCTCGGTCAACATCGACGCCGTCGACCGGGCGCGCCACCTGATCGCCGCGGCCGAGCGGCGGGCCCTGCTCCAACACGCCCGCGACGAAGGAGGGAAGCGATGAAGGCCTACCAGCTGACCGAATGGCAGAGCGAGCCGGAGCTGCGCGAGGTCGAGGTGCCCGAGCCCGGCCCGGGCCAGGTGCTGGTCAAGGTCGGCGGCGCCGGCGCCTGCCACTCCGACCTGCACCTGATGGAGTGGCCGCCGGGGACGATGGCCTTCGACGCCGGCTTCACGCTCGGCCACGAGAACGCCGGCTGGGTGGAGAAGCTCGGCGCCGGGGTGAGCGGGCTGGAGGTCGGCGAGCCGGTCGCCGTCTACGGCCCCTGGGGCTGCGGGCGCTGCCGCGCCTGCCGGCTCTCGGCCGAGAACTACTGCGAGCACCAGGCGGAGATCGGCGCCTTCGGCGGCGGCCTCGGGCTCGACGGCGGCATGGCCGAGTACATGCTCGTCCCCGACGCCCGGCTGCTGCTGCCGCTCGGCGAGCTCGACCCGCGCGACGCGGCGCCGCTCTCCGATGCCGCGCTGACCCCCTACCACGCGATCAAGCGCTCGCTGCACCTGCTGGTGCCGGGCTCCACGGCGGTGGTGATCGGGGTCGGCGGACTCGGCCACATGGGCGTGCAGATCCTCCGCGCCCTGAGCTCGGCCCGGATCGTCGCCGTCGACGTCGCCGAGGACAAGCTGGCGCTGGCCCGCGAGGTCGGCGCCGAGGAGACGGTGGCGGCCGGCGAGGGCGCCGCCGAGGCGATCCGCGAGCTCACCGGGGGACGCGGGGCCGAGCTGATCGTCGACATGGTCGGCTCCGACGACTCGATCGCCCTCGCCGCCGCGGTGGCCAGGTTCGAGGCCCACGTCACCGTCGTCGGCCTGGCCGGCGGCAAATTCGAGTTCGCCTTCGGCGCCCTCCCCTTCGAGGCGCAGCTGACGATCCCCTACTGGGGCACCGCCGTGGAGCTCGGCGAGTGCCTGGAGCTCGCCCGCCAGGGCCGGATCCGGGCCCACAGCGAGCGCTTCGCGCTCGAGGACGCCCCCGAGGCCTACCGGCGGATGCGCGAGGGCTCGCTGGAGGGCCGCGCGGTGATCTGCCCGCACGGCTAGGGCTCGGCCCGCGCGGGTGGCGCGGCTAGCGCGCCTCCGCGGGCTGGACGATCCCCAGCAGGCTGGACACCAGCGCGACGTATTCGCGCAGCCGGTAGACGGTGAGGAAGCGTTCGGTGACCCGTCGCTTGCCGGCCTCGCCCATCCGCCGCGCCCGGGCGGGGTCGGCGAGGATGCCTTCGATCGCGGCGCCGAAGCGCGCCAGGTCGAGCGGGTCGGTGACGAGAACGCCGGTCTCGCCGTCGAGCACCTGGTCCTGGATCCCCCCCACGCGGCTGGCGACCAGGGGCCGCCGCTTCCACATCGCCTCGGCGACCGTGAGCCCGAAGCCCTCGGCGAGGCTCTTCTGCAGGACCACGTCGGCGCGGCGCTGCAGCGCGTTGACCATCGCCGCGTTTTCCTCGAGGTCGTACATCGGCAGCGTCAGGAGGTGGGCGCGGCGCCGGTGCTGCGGCACCATCCCCCGCCAGGCCTCGGCCACTTCGGCGAAGACCTCCCGGCCCTCGGGGTCGTCGGCCACCCCGCCCGCGTCGGGGCCGGCGAGCACGAGGTGCGTGTCGGCCCCGGGCAGGTGACGGTCGAGCATCTCCAGCACGCCGAGCGGGTCCTTGAGGCGATCCCAGCGGGAGACCTGGGCGACCATCCTCGCGTCGTCGGGCAGCGGTTCGTCCTGCAACAGCCCGATCGGCCGCTCGACCCGCCCCGGCGTGCCGTCGGAGCGGACGAAGACGGGTGCCCCGTGGAGGCCGTCGTGGGTGAGGCCGATCCCCTTGAGGATCGCCTGCACGGTGGCCGGGCCGAGCTCCTGGTTCTTGGGCGAGAAGGGGTCGATGACCGGCGGCATGTACCAGGCCTTCGAGGCGTCGAGGCCATCCCAGAAGTACTGGCGGCGAGAGAAGACGTAGGCGTCGGCCTGCTCGACGTAGGGACGCAGGAAGTCCCAGGTGCCGCGCACGAGGTCGTTCGGGCGGTCGACGCCGACGTGACAGCGCCAGACGACCTTCAGGCCGGCCTCCTTGGCCAGCGGCACCAGGCCGGCGGTCTGCGGGTCGTGGAGATAGATCAGGTCGCCGGGCTGGCAGAGCCGGCCCACCTCTCGGCCGCTCGCCGCGAGCGTCGACTCGTACAGCCGGCGCTCGTCCTCGCCCAGCGGCCCGCCGTCGCCGGCGGCGCCGTGGAGGCGGTTGTGGATCCGCTTGGTCAGGCAGAAGAACTCCGGCGACTCGCGCAGGACGACCCAGCGGGTGTCGACGCCGGCGTCGCGGACGTAGGGCAGCATCGTCCGCAGCAGCTCGGCGACGCCGCCGCCGCGGGCGGTCGAGCTGATGTGCCAGATGGCCCGGCCGACGAATGCCTCGCGCGCCCAGGCGGCGACCGCTTCGATCTGCTCGTACTCGTCGCCCAGCAGCGACCTGAACCGGTCCAGGGGCTGCGGTGGGATCGGGACGAATTTCGGCTTCGCCATCGCCGCTCAGAGGTCCCAGTAATGGGAGACGTGGGAGGCGGCGCGCGAGGTGAGCAGGGCCTCCGGCGCGGCCTGGACCGCCTCCCCCTCGCCGGCCAGCGCGGCCATCGTCGCGGCGACCGAGTCGGCGAGCGCGGCGAGGTTGTAGCCGCCCTCCAGCACGGCGCCGACCGGCGCCCCCCATTCGGCGGCGGCGTCGCGGACGTGGCAGGCCATCTGGGCGAAGCTCGAGGTCTCCAGGCGGCAGTCGGCGAGCGGGTCCTCGCGGTGGGCGTCGAAGCCGGCGGAGATCAGCACCAGGTCCGGCTTGAAGGCCGCCGCCGCGGGCAGGATCACGTGCTCGAGCAGCGAGAGCCAGAGGCCCTCCTCGGAGCCGGCGGGGACCGGCAGGTTGATCGTGTAGCCCTCGCCGGCGCCCGAGCCGGCGTCCCCGAGCGCCCCGGTGCCGGGGAAGATCCCGCCCTGGTGGATGCTGGCGAACAGCACGTCGGGGCGGGTGCGGAAGGCCTCGGCGGTGCCGTTGCCGTGGTGGACGTCCCAGTCGAGGATGAAGACGCGCTCGGCGCCCAGCTCGGCCAGCGCCAGCTCGGCGGCGATCGCGATGTTGTCGAAGAGGCAGAAGCCCATCGCCCGCTCCGGTTCGGCGTGGTGGCCGGGCGGGCGGATCGCGCAGAAGCCGAGCCCGGCCTCGCCGCCGAGCAGCGCCCGGACCATCGCCCCGGCGGCCCCGGCGGCGTGCAGGGCGGCCCGGTAGGAGGCCTCCCCGGCGTAGGTGTCGCCGTCGATCGCCCCGCCGCCGGCAAGGCAGAGCTCGCGGATCCGCTCGACGTGGGCCCGGCTGTGGACCAGCATCAGGTCCTCCTCACGGGCCGCGGGGGCGCGGCGGCGCTCCCAGCCGAGCCAGTCCCGCTCGGCCAGCACGGCTTCGATCGCGGTCAGCCGCCCGGGCGCCTCGGGGTGCCCGAAGAGCCCCTCACGCGGATCGTGCTCGAAGCAGGACGGGTGGCTGAAGTAGAGCATCGGTTGACTCTAAGTGTCCCGTCGTGGAATCGCGAGGGGCCGGGCGTGGCTGGCGGTGCACGGTGCGCGCCCGCGTGCTGGGGGCACGTGGGCGCGTGGCGGGTGCCGTCAGGCGCGTCCGGAGGGCCTACGATCGGGAACGTGAGCGCCGACGCCTATCCCGCCCACCGCGAGGCCGACGTGGTGCTGCGCGACGGCTCGACGGTGCGGCTGCGCCCGGTCCGGCGCGAGGACGAGGGCGCGCTGATGCGCTTCTTCGCCAGCCTCAGCGTCGAGTCCCAGGCCTTCCGCTTCTTCTCCGGCGCCCCGGACCTCGAGCAGACCGCGCGGCGAATGGCCGACGTCGACTACAGCGGCCGCTACGGCCTGGTCGCCTCCCGCGGCGAGGACGACCACCTGGTCGGCCACGGGGTCTACGTCGACCTCTATCCCGGCGCCGCCGAAGTCGCCTTCGCGATCGCCGAGGGGCTGCAGGCGAAGGGCCTGGGGACGATTCTCCTCGGCCATCTCGCCCAGGTCGCCGAGGAGAACGGGATCTCGACCTTCGTCGCCGAGGTGCTGCCGCAGAACCACCGGATGATCGAGGTCTTCCGCGAGAGCGGCTTCCCGGTGGAGACCCGGTCCACGGCCGGCGGCATCCGCCTCACCCTGCCGACCTCCTTCTCACCCGAGGCGGTGGCGCGGTTCTGGGACCGCGACCGGCTCGCCGCCCAGGCCTCGGTGCGGCACTTCCTCGAGCCCCGCTCGGTGGCGGTGATCGGCGCCTCGCGGCGGCGCGGCACGGTCGGCGGCGAGGTCCTCCACAACCTGGTCGAGTCGGGCTTCGAGGGCGATCTGCACGCGGTCAACCCCAGCGCCGCCTCGGTCCAGGGGATCGCCGCCCACCCGTCGATCGCCGAGGTGCCGGGCGAGGTCGAGCTGGCGGTGATCGCGATCCCGGCCGGCGAGGTGGTGAAGGCGGCGCGCGAATGCGCCGCCAAGGGGGTGCGAGCGCTGCTCGTCCTCTCGGCCGGCTTCCGCGAGACCGGCAAGGCCGGCGCCCGGCGCGAGCGGCAGCTGCTCGAGGTCTGCCGCGGAGCGGGGATGCGGCTGGTCGGGCCCAACTGCCTCGGCGTCCTCAACAACGCCGCCGGCCACCGGCTCAACGCCACCTTCTCCCCCATCCGGCCGCAGGGCGGGCAGGTCGGCTTCGTCACCCAGAGCGGCGCGCTCGGCCTGGCGCTGATGGAGTTCGCCGGCGAGCCGGGGCTCGGCGTCTCCTCCTTCGCCTCGGTCGGCAACCGCGCCGACATCACCGCCAACGACCTGCTCGAGTACTGGGAGGAGGACGAGGCGACCCGCGTCGCCCTCCTGTACATCGAGTCCTTCAGCGACCCGCGCCGCTTCTCGCGGGTGGCGCCGCGGGTCGGCGAGCGGATGCCGGTGGTGGTGGTCAAGAGCGGCCGCTCGGCCTCCGGCGTGCGGGCGACCGGCTCCCACACCGGCGCCCTCGTCGCCTCCTCCGACAGCGCCACCGACGCGCTCTTCGAGCAGTCCGGGGTGATCCGCACCGAGACGCTGGAGGAGCTGCTCGACGTCGCCTCGCTGCTCTCCAGCCAGCCGTTGCCGCCGGGGCCGCGGGTGGGCATCGTGACCAACGCGGGCGGGCCGGGGATCATGTGCGCGGACGCCTGCGAGGCCGCCGGCCTGGAGGTGCCGGAGCTGCCGCGGCGGCTGCGGGCGAAGCTGCGGCTGTTCCTGCCGGCCGAGGCCGGGCTGGGCAACCCGGTCGACATGATCGCCACCGCCTCCCCCGAGGACTACGAGCGGACGATCGCCGCGCTGGCGGAGTGGGACGGGATCGACGCCCTGATCGCGATCTTCATCCGGCCGCTGCAGACCGCCGCCGAGGAGGTGGCAGCGGCGATCGGCGCCGCCGCGGGGCGGCTGGCCCGGCCGATCCCGCTGCAGGCGGTGTTCATGACCCCGCGCGGGCACGAGGCGCTGGCCGAGGCCGCGCGGGTTCCCACCCACGTCCATCCCGAGGACGCGGCGCGGGCGCTCGGCAAGGCGTTCGGCCACCAGCGTTGGCGGGAACGCCCTC
>DASVWP010000285.1:0-6934 GCA_036393155.1 Solirubrobacterales bacterium
GACGCCGGTTATCGCCTGCCACTTGAGCAGGTTGAGACCGCCGCCGGAGATCGTCCCGGCCAGCACCGTTTCGGCCATCGCTTTGTTGGCGAAGATGCCGACCAGCAGGCCGCCCATCAGGCCGGCGAAGCCGTGCGTGTAGACCACGCCGAGGGTGTCGTCCACGTTGCGGAAGGGCGCCATGCGGCTCAGGTAGTTGAGCGCGAAGTAGACGAGCGTCGAGGCGACGATGCCGATCACGATCGCGCCCCACCCGTTGACGAAGCCGGCGCCGGGCGTGATCGCCACGAGGCCGACGATCATCCCGTTCACGGAGCCGATCAGGCTCGGCTTGCGCCCGGTGACGTAGTCCCAGGCGACCCAGACGAGCAGCGCCACCGCGGTGCAGACGTTGGTGTTGAGCACGGCGGCGGAGGCGATGCCGCTGGCTTCGTACCAGTCACCACCGTTGAACCCGTTCCAGCCGAGCCACAGCAGGCCGGCGCCGACGGCGACCATCGCCAGGTTGTTCGGCGCGTCGACCTCGCGGTCGCGCTGCAGGCGCGGGCCGATCACCCAGGCGGCGACGAAGCCCGAGACCCCGGCGGCGAGGTGGATCACGTAACCGCCGGAGAAGTCGACCGCGCCCTGCTGGGCGAAGTAGCCGCCGCCCCAGATCAGGAAGGCGTTGATCGTGTAGACGAACACGGTCCAGAGCCCGACGAACGGGATCCACGCCTTGAAGTTGATCCGGCCCAGGACCGAGCCGAGCATCAGCAGCGGCGTGATCGCCGCGAAGACGATCTGGAAGTAGGCCAGCGTCGAGGTCGGGAAGGCGAATTCCAATTCGCTGAACTCGGGGATCTTGGCCTGCGACAGCAGGTCATGGCTGCTGAGGATCGACCCCGGCTGCCCCCAGAAGTTCCCGAAGAACCCGCTGTGGGTGCCGAAGATGTGGATCGGGTTCCCGAACGCCATTTTGAAGGCGAACAGGACCCACAGCACGAGCACCAGCGCGAACGCGACGAAGGACATCATCATCGAGTTCACGGACCAGCGTTTCTGCATCACGCCGCCGTAGAGCACCATCAGCCCGGGGATGCTCATCAGGCCGACCAGCGTGGCGGCGGTGAGCTGCCAAGCGTTGTTGCCGGTATCCAACCATTCCATTTGTCCGCTGCTTCCTTTCTGATCGTTGGGCGGCCGGACACCTCAAAAGAGCGGCTCCCCCGGCGCACTACGCCCCTTCTGTCGGATTACAGGCTCCCGTCGCGGACTTCCCGGAGGTACGTACGAGTGTCCAAAGATCGGCGCGAAACGTTCGCCCGAATGTCGGAAGCGGTGAGAAGGCCGGCGGCTAAGCTGAGCCGAGATGCCGCTCGAGGGCCACTACCAACGCGTCAACACGCCGCTGCGCAAGCTCACCCCGCGTGAGAAGTGGGTGGTGAGCGTCGGCCTGCTGGTCACCGTGGCCGCGCTGCTGGCGCTGCTCTTCGTGCCCAGCACGACCAAGCACCCCTACATCCAATCGCGCAGCGGCTGCATCGAAGTCGCGGTGGCCGGGCGGGTCGGCAGCGAACCGGTGATCGGCTGCGGGGGCAAAGCGGTGGCGCTCTGCCGCCGCGCCGCGGAATTCACCGGCGTGCGGGCGGAGACGATCGTCAGCGCCTGCGACGAGCAGGGCATCAAGTACTGAGCGCGCCGTTCGCGAACTTGACCCCACCCGGGTGTGGTCAATTTCGCGAGCGCCTAGCCGAGCGCCGCGAGCAGGGCGCTCAGCTCCTCGTCGACCTCGCCGCCGAGCTTCAGCTCGGCCTGCGCGTCGTAGGGCGTCGGGCCCTTGGTGACGATCGCCAGCCGACCCCCGGCAGACAAGGTCAGCTGCGGCAACTCGGCGACCGGGAAGACCTCCAGCGAGGAGCCGACGCAGAGGATCAGCTCGGCCTCCATCGCCATCCGCTGCGCCCGCTCGATCGCCTCGACCGGCAGCATCTCGCCGAACAGGACGACGTCGGGCTTGACCGCCCCGCCGCAACCGGCGCAGTGGGCAACCCCCTGCTCGTCGAAGAGCTCCTCCACCCCCTCGATCCCGTAGGTCTCGCCGCAGGCGGTGCAGGAGGAGGTGTCGATCGAGCCGTGGACCTCGATCACCGTGCGCGAGCCGGCGGCCCGGTGCAGGCGGTCGATGTTCTGGGTCACCACGCCCTCGATCAGGCCGCGGCGCTCCAGATCGGCCAGCGCCTCGTGGGCGCGGTTGGGCCGTTTGTCGCCGAGCGCCTGGAAGCGCGGCCGGTAGTAGGTCCAGAACCGCACCGGGTCGCGTTCGAAGACCGAGACGTGGGCGACCTCCATCGGGTCGACGTTCTCCCAGAGGCCGGTGCCCGGGCTGCGGAAGTCCGGGATCCCGGACGGCACCGAGACCCCGGCCCCGGTGAGGACGAGGGTCGAGCGGGACTCGCGGATCAGCTCCGCGAGCCGCTCGACCGCTGCCGGGCTGACTACCTGCCGCTCCACTTCGGGGTCCGCTTGCCGAGGAAGGCGGAGATGCCCTCTTTGGCGTCCTCGCTGAAGAAGGCGGTGGCGAAGCCCTGCTTCTCGGCCTCGATGCCCTCGTCGAGGTCGCCCCTATGCGAGGCGGCCTTGATCTGACCGACCGCGATCGGCGCCTGGGCGGCCAGCTTGCGGGCCCACATCAGCGCCGTCTCGAACAGCTCGTGGTCGGGGACGACGCGGTTGACGAGGCCCAGTTCGAGCGCCTCCTCGGAGAGCACCGCGTCGCCGACCAGGTTCATCTCCAGGGCCTTCGCGGGGCCGACCAGCCGTGGCAGGCGCTGGGTGCCGCCGAAGCCCGGGATGATCCCCAGCTTGACCTCCGGCTGACCGAAGACCGCCGCCTCGGCGGCGATCCGCACGTCGCAGGCCATCGCCAGCTCGCAGCCGCCGCCGAAGGCGATCGAGTTGACGGCGGCAATCGTCGCCACCGGCGCGGTGCCGAACTCGCGCAGCAGCGCGTGGCCCTGCTCGATCAGCTCCGCGCCGGCCGCCTCGTCCATCGCCGTGAAGGCCTTGATGTCGGCGCCGGCCGAGAAGACGACCGGGACCGAGGAGGCGATCACCATCGCCCCCACCCCGTCGGCCGCCTTGACCCTCTCCCAGACGGTCTTCAGGTCGCGGATCACGTCCGGGGAGACCGCGTTCATCGGCAGGTTGGCGAGCCAGGCGACCGCGACCTCGCCGCGGGTCTCCAGCTTCACCGTCTCCGGCTGCTCGCCCTCGTCGGGCCGCGGGTAGGGGTAGAAGCCCTGGCCGCTGGTCAGGCCGAGGCGCCCCTGGGCGACGAGGCGGCGCAGCGTGACCGGCGGGCTGAAGCGGTCGCCGTGCTTCTCCTCCAGCCGCTCCATCGTCTCCAGCACCTTGTCGAGGCCCTCGACGTCGGCTTTCCAGAACGGCGGCAGGAGGCCGCGGCGCGGGTCCAGGCCGGCGCCGCCCATCATCCCGAGGTCGACGTCGCGGACCGAGACGACGCCTTCCTCGACCAGCAGGCAGGCCTCGATCAGGGCGCGGCAGGTGAACATCGCCACCAGCTCCTCGCCGTCGGGCGCGGCCTCGCCGGGGACGTTCTGCTCGCCGTCCTTGAAGAAGCCCTCGCCGCCGCTCTTGGCACCGAGCTTGCCTTCGCCGACCAGGCCCTGCAGGCCCTTGTGGACGTAGAAGGTCTCGCCGTAGGACTGGTTGAGGTGTTCGGCGACGTGCAGCACGGTGTCGAGGCCGAGCAGGTCGGTGAGGAAGAACGGGCCCATCGGGGCGACCTTGGCGGCCGCGATCGCCTCGTCGATCGCCTTCAGCGAGAGGCCCTGCTCCTCCTGGGCGCGCCAGATCTCGCCGATCGTCGCCATGAGGATTTTGTTGACGACGAAGCCGGGGACCTCGCCGCAGACGATCGGCTGCTTCTTGATCGCCTGGGCGAAGTTGTAGGCGGCGGTGGCGGTCTCCTGCGAGGTGTCCTCGCCGACGATCACCTCGACCAGCGGCATGATCGAGGCCGGGTAGAAGAAGTGGAAGCCGACGACCTTGTCGGCGCGCAGCGTCGATTCGGAGATCTCGGTGATCGAGAGCGCCGAGGTGTTGGAGGCGAGGATCGCGTGCCCGGGGGTGGCGGCGTCGAGCTCGGCGAAGACCGACTGCTTGATCGCCATCCGCTCCGGGACCGCCTCGATCACGAAGTCGACGTCGCCGAAGCCCTCGTAGGTGGTGGTGCCGGTGATCATCCCCATCACCTCGGCGAGCCGCGCGTCGGCCTGCTCCTGGGTCAGCTTCTCCTTCTTGACCAGGCGGCTCAGCTGGCCCTCGGTGACGGCGCGGGCCTTCTCGACGGCGGCGTCGACGAACTTCTGGTCGATGTCCTTGACGAGAACTGGGATGTCGGCGGCGGCGATCGCCTGGGCGATCTCGCCGCCCATCGTGCCACCGCCGACGACGGCGGCTCTGGAAACGAACATTGCGGGTGGGTCCTCCCCGGTCTTTGGCTTGGCTCTGCGGCTGGGAGGCTATCCGTCCGTCCCCTCCGGCGAGCCCCGGGTAGCTTGCCGACCGTGGCCGCGCCGAGCCAGCTTCAGCCCCTGCTCGACTTCGAGCTCGCCCTGCACCGCGAGGTCGCCGACCGGGTCGTCGAGCGCGCCTGGGGGACCGCCTTCATCAGCCCCAGCGTGCCGCGGACCATGAAGGCCAACTGGATCAGCGTCGAGCGACCCGGGCTGACGGCGGCGGAGCTCGTCGCCCACGCCGAGGAGCTGCTCGGCGGGGCCGGCCTGCCGCATCGCGCCCTCATCGCCTACCACGTGGAGGCCGGCGTGTCCCTGGCCGCCGAATTCCGCCGTCGCGAGGGATGGAAGGTAGAACGCGCCCTTTACATGCGCTGGCGAGGCGATGGCGGCCTCCGACAGCCCGTGGACGCGCGCGAGACCGGGCTGGCCGAGATCGCCGGACTGCGACGGGCGCTCCTGATCGAGAACGGGGCACCCGGCGACGACGACCCGCAGCTGACGGCGACTCATCGCCTCGAGGTCGACCGCCGCTTCGGCGAGCTGACCGGAGACCGCTGGTTCTGCGCCCCGGCCGCCGGGGAGCCGCAGTCGACCTGCCGCCTCTACATGCGAGGGCCGATCGCCCAGGTGGAGGACGTCGGCACGCTGACGCCGGCGCGGGGGCGCGGGCTGGCCCAGTCGGTGGTGCGGGCGACGATCGCGGCGGCGCGCAGCGGCGGCGCCGAGACGATCTTCCTCTGCGCGGACGCCGAGGACTGGCCGCGCCTGATGTACGAGCGGCTCGGCTTCGAGCCGCTCGGCGAGCTGCCCTGGATGCGCCGCCGCAACGCCTCGCCGCCGCCCCGCGCCCAAACGGCTTAAGCCCTGGGGTCACGGCGCCGATACAACCTTCGATGCACCGGTGGGGGCAGTTCTCGGCACTCTGCGCGGCGCTGCTCTGCGGCGCCCTGCTCGGCCTGGCGGCGCCCGCCGGCGCCGCGGTGCCGCAGGCCCACCTGACCCCCGGCGGCCGCGCCGTCGCCCCGCCGTCGGCACCTCCCGCGGTGAAGGCGATGATCGAAGCCGGCAACCGAATCCGCCATCGCCCCTACCACTGGGGCGGCGGCCACCGGCACTGGAACTCGGCCGGCTATGACTGCTCGGGCTCGGTCTCCTACGTCCTGCACGCCGCCGGGCTGCTCGAATGGCCGCTCGACTCGACCGAATTCATGCGCTGGGGCGGCGGCGGAGGCGGCAGCTGGGTGCGGATCTACGCCAACCGCGAACACGTCTTCGCGGTGATCGCCGGGCTGCGCTGGGACACCTCCTACAGCACCGACGGCGACCGCACCGGCCCCGGCTGGAGCGAAGAGATGCGCCCGACCCGGGGCTTCCGCCTGCGCCACCCGCTCGGCCTGCTGCAGGCCGTCCCCCTCGCCAGCTGAAAGCGCCCGGCGCAGGCGCTTTTGTTCGGATCCGCCGGACAAATGCGCCTCTACCGCCAGCAGGGACAAGGGGCGGCCGGCAAAGACTGTACGGCCGTATAAACGCCTCATCGAGCCTTGCCCATTAGGCTCTTTTGGCTCTTAATGAGGGAGTGAGACCGATTTCAGTTCGCGCCCGCAGGGGCGCGCCGTCAAGTGAGGGACGAACCAACCGATGACTCGCATCCGCCAGCAGAACGTGACCGCCGCGCAGTGGAGCTCCAACGGGGAGTCCCTTGGCGCGGTCGACCTGACCCTTCCCGAGAACGAGGCCTTTGGCGCCAACGTCTTCTCCGTCGCCGTGCAGCGCGAAAGGCTGCCGGGCGACGTGTTCGAGAAGCTGCAGGCGACCCTGGAACACGGTGAGTCGCTCGACCCGAGCCTCGCCGACACCGTCGCCGAGGCGATGAAGGACTGGGCGCTGGAGAAGGGCGCCACCCATTACACGCACATGTTCCAGCCGCTGACCGGCTCGACCGCAGAGAAGCACGACTCCTTCTTCGAGCCCGGCGGCGAGGGCAAGGCGCTCGCCGGCTTCTCCGGCAAGGAGCTGATCCAGGGCGAGCCCGACGCCTCCTCCTTCCCCACCGGCGGCGTCCGCGCCACCTTCGAGGCCCGCGGCTACACCGCCTGGGACCCGACGAGCCCGGCCTTCATCCTCGAGAACCCCAACGGGGCGCTGCTCTGCATCCCGACGGCGTTCGCCTCCTGGACCGGCGAGGCGCTCGACGCGAAGATCCCGCTGCTGCGCTCGATGGACGCCCTCTCGCGCTCGGCGATCAAGGCCCTGCGCCTGCTCGGCGACGAGGAGAGCCAGCGCGTCTTCACCACGGTCGGCCCCGAGCAGGAGTACTTCCTGATCGACGAGCAGTACTACTTCGAGCGGCCCGACCTGATCGCCACCGGGCGGACCCTGTTCGGCGCCAAGCCGCCCAAGGGCCACGAGCT
>DASVWP010000286.1:0-21488 GCA_036393155.1 Solirubrobacterales bacterium
AGTTGGCGGTGTCGGAGGCGGGGATCCCGAGCTTGTGCTCGAGCCGGTCGAGCTTCAGGCCGGGGTTGGCGCGCTCGACGATGAACGACTTGATCGCGCCGCGGCCGGCGCTGCGGTCGAGGGTGGCCCAGACGACGATCAGCTCGGCCCGGTCACCCGAGGTGACGAAGATCTTCTCGCCGTTCAAGACATACTCGTCGCCGTCGAGCTCGGCGGTGGTGCGGATCGCCGCCGAGTCCGAGCCGGCTTCCGGCTCGGTGATTGCCATCGCCGCCCACTTGCCGCCATAGCGCTCCAGCTGCTCCTCGGTTGCCACCGAGGCGATCGCCGAGTTGCCGAGCCCCTGGCGCGGCATCGAGAGCAGCAGGCCGACGTCGCCCCAGCAGAGCTCGATGATCCCGAGCACGGTGGAGAGGTTGGAGCCGTTGCGGTTCTCGTTCGGGTCGGCGCCGTCGGTGCGGCGCACGCCGGCGGCCCCGGCGCCGCCGATGTCGGAGCCCTCGTTCATGCCGTCGATCAGCGACGCCAGCATGTCGAGCTCTTTCGGGTAGGTGTGCTCGGCCTCGTCGTATTTGCGCGAGATCGGCCGGAAGACCTCTTTGGCGACCTGGTTGGCTTGGGTCGCCAGCGGCTTGAACTTCTTCGGTATCTCGAGATTGATCATAATCCTGTTCCTTGTCTTGGCCTTTCGCTCGACTGGCCGCGCCTAGACGAGCAGGGCGCCCTCCATGACGCCCGCGGCTCGGAGGTCTCGGTACCAGCGCTCGACCGGGTGCTCCTTGACGAAGCCGTGGCCGCCGAGCAGCTGCACGCCGTCGGAGCCGATCTGCATCCCCTTCTGGGCGCAGAGCCGGCGGGCGATCGCCGCCTCGCGACCGAAGCTCTCGCCGCGATCGGCGCGGCTGGCCGCCCGGTAGGTGGCGAGCCGCATCCCGCTCTGCTCGATCCCCACGTCGGAGACCGTGAAGGCGACTCCCTGACGGTTGGAGATCGGTTCGCCGAACGCCTGGCGGTCGTTGACGTAGGGGATCACGTAGTCGAGCACGGCCTGGGCGGTGCCGGTGGCCAGCGCGCACCAGGCGATCCGCGAGCGGTTGACGCAGGCGGCGTAGTCCTTGGCGCTCGCCTCGCCCTCGCCGAGCAGCGCCGCCGCCGGCAGCTTCGCTTTCTCGATCACCAGACGGCCGGTGGCGGCGGGGCGCAGCCCCATTGCCGGCTCGTCTTCGACCGAGAGCCCTTTGGTGCCGGACTCGACGACGAACAGCGCCGGGCCGATGCCCTCGGCGTCGGCGGCGATCACGAACAGCTCGCACTCCTTGGCACGGGCGAGCAGCGACTTGGTGCCGCTGAGCTCCCACCCATCGCCTTTGCGCTTCGCCTTCGTCTCCAGCTGCAGCGGGTCGAACAGCGGCCGCGGCTCGAGGATCGCCAGGGCGGCGGCGGGGACGTCCTCGCCGGTGAAGGCCGGCAGGTAGGTGGCCTCCTGCTCGGCGCTCCCCCAGAGGCCGATCGCCGTGGCGACCGCGCCGGGGGCCAGGGCCGCGTAGGCGATGCCCATGTCGCCGTGGGCCAGGGCCTCGGCGATCAGCACGCTGGTCACGGCGGACTGCTCGGTCATCACGCCGCCGAGCTCCTCGGGGACGCCGAGCATGCTGACCCCCAGCTCGGTGGCCTGGGCGAGGATCTCCTGCGGCGTCTCGCACTTGGCGTCGGCGTCCAGCGCCGCCGGGCGGATCTGGTCGGCGGCGAAGGAGCGGCCGGCCTCCTGGAACATCTGCTGCTCGTCGTCGGGGCTGAGGTCGAAGAGGCCCTTCGACTTCCCCTTCTTCTGGCGCGCCGGTTTGCCGAGCTGCTGCGCGGCCTTGAAGGTGCGCCCGGCGGCCGTGGCGGTGCGGAAGCCGCCCTTGGTGCCCTGGAAGAGCGCCCGCTCGACCTGTTTGCGCAGGCGGATTCGGTCGAGCAGATCGGAGCCGGCGAGCCGGTTGAGCGCCCGCAGGCCGAAGCCCATGGCGCTCTCGGCGACGCCCCTGTCGTTGTCGGTGGTGGTGGTCATTTGAGCCTCCCGTCGAGGTGCGGAGTCTTTTTCTTGGCGTCGCGGACGGCGAAGAGGATCTCCTCGCCGTCCTCCCTGCTGGCAAACTCGACGCGCGCCGGCAGCAGGATCGGCTTGCGGAAGCGGACGTCGACTTCGAAGCTGTCGGGCAGGCGGCTTTCCAGCGCCGCCAGGGCCCGGGCCTTGGTCCACATGCCGTGGGCGATCGCCCCCGGGAAGCCGAGCGGCTTGGCCGTCAGCGAGTGCATGTGGATCGGGTTGCGGTCGCCGGAGACGCCGGCGTAGCGGCGCCCCAGGTCCCCGCCGAGCTTCCACTCGGCGCTCGCCGGGGTCTCGGCCGGCAGCGACTCGAACCCCTTCTCGGCCTTCGCCTCCTCGGAGCCACGGCCGCGGCGCAGCATCGTGCTGACGCTCTCCCAGACCGTCTCGCCGTCGACCAGGACCTCGGTCACCAGGGAGAAGGTCTTGCCTTTGGGGTGCGGCTGCAGCGGCGTCGGGCGGACTCGAATCGTCAGCTCCTCGTCGATCGCGATCGGCCGCCGCTGGACGATCGAGTTCTCGACGTGGACCAGGCCGACGGCGCCGAAGGGGAAGGAGCCGTCGCTCATCACCGCCATGTGCAGCGGGAAGGCGAGCATGTGCGGATAGGTCGGCGGCAGGCTGTCGCGCAGGGCGAAGCCGCAGACCTTGGCGTAGGCGGCCACCTCGGCCGGCTCGGCGTGGACGCCGGCCAGCTCGAGATCCAGGCCCTCGGGGATCTCGCCGCCGCCGCCCGGGACGAACGGCAGCAGCGAGGCGCCCGGGATCAGCGGCAGCGCCGCCTTGGCGTAGAGCGGCAGGATGCTCGGGGAGCTGTCGAGGGTCTTCGGCATCAGGCCCCCAGCAGGTTCTGGCCGCAGACGCGGACCACGTTGCCGTTGACGCCGGTCGAGGCCGGGCTGGCGAACCAGGCGATCGTCTCGGCGACGTCGACCGGCAGCCCGCCCTGGGAGAGGCTGGAGAGCCGGCGGCCGGCTTCGCGCGGGCCGATCGGCATCGCCGCGGTCATCTGCGTCTCGATGAAGCCGGGGGCGACCGCGTTGATCGTCGCTTTGCGTTTCGCCAGCACCGGCGCCATCGCTTCGACCATCCCGATCACGCCGGCCTTCGAGGCGGCGTAGTTGGTCTGGCCGGAGTTGCCGGCGATCCCCGACATCGAGGAGACGCAGACGATGCGCCCGTTGCTCGCCAGCAGTTTCTTGCCGAGCAGCGCCTCGTTGATCCGCTCCTCGCTGGAGAGGTTGATTTCCATCAGCTGGGCCCAGCGCTCTTCCGGCATCTTGGCGATCGTCCGGTCTTTGGTCACGCCGGCGTTGTGGACGACGACGTCGACGCCGTCGGAGAGCTCGGAGGCGATCGCCTCCGGGGCGTCGGCGGCGGTGATGTCGAGCTCGATCGAGCGGCCGCCGATCGCCCCGGTCACCGCCTTCAGGTCGGCCGCCATCGGCGGGATGTCGAGGCCGACCACGGTGGCCCCGTCGCGGGCGAGGGTGTTGGCGATCGCCGCCCCGATGCCCCGCGAGGCGCCGGTGACGAGAGCCGTCTTGCCCTCCAGCGGGCGCTCCCAGTCGAGCTTCGGCTGCGGCGCCACGCCCTTGCCGATCCGGATCACCTGGCCGGAGACGTAGGCCGAGCGGGGCGAGAGCAGGAAGCGCAGCGTCGACTCCAGCTCCTCCTCGGCGCCCGGTTCGACGTAGACCAGCTGCGCGGTCGAGCCGCGCCCGCCGATCTCCTTGCCCAGCGAGCGGGTGAAGCCCTCCAGGGCGCGCTGGGCGATGTGGGCCTCGACCGAGCCGGCTTCGGCCGGCGGCGTGCCGAGGACGATCGCCCGGCCGCTGCGCTGCAGGCGCGGCACGGCGGGGTAGAAGAAGCGCTGCAGCTCGACCAGCTGGGTCGAGTCGGCGATCCCGGTGGCGTCGAAGACCAGGCCCTTGGCCTTGCCCTCGGCTCCGGCCCGTTCGGCCTTGATGCTGTCGAGCACCGCCGCGACCTGGCGGCCCAGCCGCCCTTCCGGCGCGGCGCCGGTCAGCACCGGCCCGAAAATCACCGGCTGACCCGGCTGGTAGCGGTCGAGGGCGACCGGCTGGGGCAGCCCCAGCTGCTTGGCGATCGTCGAGACGAGCGGCGCGTTGACGACCTGCGAGTAACGATCTGGCATGGCTACTTGGCACCTCCCGGGGCCTCGAGGATCGCGACGACACCCTGACCGCCGGCGGCGCAGATGCTGATGACGCCGCGGCCCTTGCCGTCTTCGTGCAGTTGCTTGGCGAGGCTGGCGACGATCCGCCCGCCGGTGGCGGCGAACGGGTGGGCGGCCGCCAGCGAGCCGCCGTTGACGTTGAGCTTGGAGCGGTCGATCGCGCCGAGCGGTTTCGGGCGCCCCAGCTTCTCCTTGCAGAACTCCGCGTCCTCCCAGGCCTTCAGGGTGCACAGAACCTGCGCCGCGAAGGCCTCGTGGATCTCGTAATAGTCGAAGTCCTGCAGTTTCAGGCCGGCGCGGTCGAGCATCCGCGGCATCGCGTAGGCCGGCGCCATCAGCAGGCCTTCGCGCTTGTGGACGTGGTCGACGGCCGCGGTCTGGGCCTCGGAGATGTAGGCGAGGACCGGCAGGTCGTGTTCCTTCGCCCACTCCTCGGAGGCCAGCAGGACCGCGGAGGCGCCGTCGGAGAGCGGCGTCGAGTTGGCCGCGGTCATCGTCCCCTCCGGCCCGCCGAAGACCGGCTTCAGCTTCGCCAGCTTCTCCTGGCTGGAGTCCGGCCGCAGGTTCTGGTCGCGGTCGAGCCCGAGGTAGGGGGTGATCAGGTCTTCGAAGAAGCCGCGGTCATAGGCGGCGGCGAGGTTGTGGTGGCTCCTCACCGCCAGCTCGTCCTGCTCCTCGCGGCCGATGCCCCATTCTTGAGCCATGATCGCGCAGTGCTCGCCCATCGACATCCCGGTCCGCGGCTCCTCGTTGCGGGGGATGTGCGGGATGACATGGCCGGGTCGCACCCCGGTCAGGGTGCGCAGTTTGCCCAGCGTCGAGCGCTGCCGGTTGGCTTCCAGGAGGGTGGCCCGAAGCTCTTCGTTGAGCGCGATCGGCGCGTCGGAGGTGGTGTCGGCGCCGCAGGCGATCCCGGCGTCGATCTGCCCGAGGGCGATCTTGTTGGCGACCAGGATCGTCGTCTCAAGGCCGGTTCCGCACGCCTGCTGGACGTCATAGGCGGGGGTCTCGGGCGCCAGCCGCGTGCTGAGCACGCTCTCGCGCGCCAGGTCGCGGTCGTGGGAGTGCTTGAGCACTGCGCCGCCGGCGACCTCGCCGAGGCGTTCGCCCTGCAGGCCGTAGCGGTCGATCAGCCCGTCGAGGGCAGTGGTCAGCATGTCCTGGTTGCTGGCGTGCGAGTAGGTGCTGTTGGAGCGCGCAAAGGGGATGCGGTTTCCGCCGACTACGGCGACCCGTCGGGCCTGGGTGTTCATCGGGTGGTGGTTCCTCCTTCGGGGGATGGGGAAGCGGGACGTGCCGAGCGGGCCCGCAGCCCGGGCTCGACGGTGGAGATCAGGAGCTCGGCGGCTTCCTCGGCGCTCAGCGCCTCGGTGGCGAGCCACCAGCGGGCGAGTGCCTCGGCGGCGCCGAGCAGGGCGGTGGAGAGGGCCTCGATTTCGATCCGGACGTCGTCGCGAGGAGCCTGGGGCAGCTGCTCGACCATCGAGCCGGAGACCAGCTCGGCGATCTGGCGCCGGTAGCCGGCGACCCGCTCGGCGACCTCGCCGCTGCGCGGCAGGGTCTCGTCGAAGAGCACCGCCCAAGCGGCGCGGTCGGAGTCGAGGAAGGCGAAGAAGGCGCGGACCCCGGCCCGCAGCGCGTCGCCGGGGGAGGAGGTGGCGACCACGGCCTTGGCGACCGTCGTCGTCAGCGCGTCGGCCGCGCGCTCCATGCAGGCGATGTAGAGGCGCTCCTTGTTGCCGAAGTAGGTGTAGAGGAGGGGCTTGGTGACGCCCACCGAGGCGGCGATCTCGTCCATCGTCACCGCGGCAAAGCCCCGCTCGGCGAAGAGGTCGTGCGCCTCGGTCAGGACCTGCTCCATGCGGTCCTCGCGGGAGAGCCGCGAACGTGCAATCGATGCATCCATCGATGTAGACGTTACCGGGATATAAATTTATATGCAAGTAGGAATCGGAGCACTTTGTCGTGGGAAAGTGCCATCCCATATAGCATTATGCTAATTAGCATGTAACTCTTGATCTCAACTAGCAGTATGCTTGATGGCATGTCCAGCCTGAACCCCTTTCTCTTTGGGACGCTCGCGTCAGACGAATCGTTCGTCGACCGAAAGCGGGAGATTGCTGAGCTGACTAGCGATATGCGCAATGGCCAGGACATCGTGGTCTTCGCGCCGCGTCGCTATGGGAAGTCCTCGCTCGTCTGGGCCGCGACCAGGTCGCTCGCGCGGGAGGGAGTGTTGGTTGCGGAGGTCGACCTGATGACGACGCCGACGAAAGAGCGGCTCGCCGCGGCCCTGGCCGGCTCGATCTACGAGAACATCGCCTCCCCACTGGAGCGGGTTTGGGAGAGGGCGGCGGCGCCGTTTCGTAGCTTGCGGGTCCAGCCCGCGATCAACCTCGACCCGCAGACGGGCGCCGTCGCCTTCACGTTCGCCGGCGCTCGCGAGCAGACGGACGTCGACGCGACGATAGTGCAGCTGCTGGAGCTTCCCGCCGAACTGGGCGCCGAGCGCGGTCGTCGCACGGCCCTGGTCTTCGACGAGTTCCAGGAGATAGTCGACGTCGACCCCCACCTGCCGAAGCTGATGCGGGCGGTCTTTCAGCGCCAGCGGGAGGTGGCCCACGTGTACCTGGGCAGCAAGCGGCATGTGATGCAGCGAATCTTCAACGACGAGAACGAACCCTTCTGGCGCAGCGCCAAAGCGATGGAGCTGAATGCGATCGACGCCGCTCCCTTCGAAGGCTTTCTCGCCGCGCGCTTCGGGACGACCGGCAAGGCCATCGGCCTCGCGGTCCTCTCGGAGCTCCTCGCCCGCACGGGGGGACATCCCCACGCGACGCAGGAGCTCGCCTACTTTCTCTGGGAGCAGACCCCGGATGGGGGTACCGCCACGCAGGAGCGCCTGAAGGCCGCCCTTGCCTCCGTTCTGCGAGCGGAGCATTCCCATTTCACCCTCATCTGGGAGGACGCCTCGACGGTGCAGCGACTGGTCCTCCAGGCCTTGGCCCGAGAGCCGGGACACCCGCAGACCAAGGCCTATCGCGATCGCCATGGCCTGCCCAGCGCCGCCAGCGTCCAGAAGGCGCTGCGGGCGCTGTCCCAACGGGAAATCGTCGCCGGCGAGCGCGGCGCCTACCGGATCGTCGAGCCCTTCCTCGCCGAGTGGCTGACCCGGCGCGGTTGAGTCAGCCGAGAAACGGGGGCGGACAAACTCGGCGAGCGCGACTCGCTGGCGCATGATGGTTGCGCCCGGCCCGACGCTCCTCGTTTCTCGGCAAATCGCTGCGGAGGACGGGGGACTCGAACCCCATCCGAAGGGCGACTTCGGACTCCCGTGTATCAGGCGGTTGCGGCGCCTCGCCGCTTCGTCCTCCGCCAGAAACAAGGCGCGAGGAGGAGGAATTCGCCCCATTGACAGATGAAACTTCTCGTACTACCTTCAGCGCCACGTTTATCAGGCGGTTCGGGGGTCGCTCCCCCGCACGAGAAAGACCCGCTTCGGCGGGTCTTCGTGGTTCCGGAGTGCGAGGGCGCTAACTCAGCTCGGTGCCGTCGTAGAGCTTCTTGACGTGCACGGTGCCGGCGGGGGCGGCTTCGATGCAGAGCTTGCAGAGGACGCACTCGTCGCAGTTCTCGGCGACGACCTCGACGCTGCCGTCGGCGTTCTTGTAGATATCGACGGGGCAGACTTCCTCGAGCTTGGCGGCGAGGGCGGCGTCCTCGCGGATCGAGTCGTCGACCTCGACGTCGATGAAGATCTTGTTCATTGAATCGGGGGTCAGCTGCTCGGCCATCAGGCGGCCACTCCCAGCTTCTCCTTGACGACGTCGGGGATCTGGTCGATCCGCTCGACGACGCGGATCCCGGCGGCTTCGAGGCGGGCGATCTTCTCGGTCGCCGTGTCCTCCTTGCCCTCGACGATCGTGCCGGCGTGGCCGAAGCTCATCCCCTTCATCTCCTCGTCATCCATGAATTTCCCGGCCATGAAGGCGACGATCGGCAGGCGGCTGTTGTTCTCCTTGACCCATTCGGAGAGCTGGGCCTCCATGCGGCCGCCGGGCTCGGTGTAGATGACGATCGCCTTGGTCTCCTCGTCGGCCTCGAAGTAGGGCATCAGCTCGGCGTAGGTCGAGCCGATGATCGCGTCGCCGCCGATCGAGACGGCGGTGGAGACGCCGAGGCCGGCCTGGGTCAGCGAGGAGGAGATCTCGGTCGTCATCCCGCCGGAGCGGCTCATCACGCCGACCGGGCCGGGCTGGTAGGCCTTGGCGGCGTCTTTCGCCGGGCCGCCGATGCCGCCCATCTTGCAGACTTCCGGGACGATCAGGCCGAGGCAGTTGGGGCCGATGATCCGGGCGCCGTTCATGTCGGCCAGCTCGACCATCTGGGCGACGTCGCCGCGCGGGATCCGCTCGGTGACGACGACGATCAGCTTGATCCCGTTGAGGATCGCCTCGAAGACCGCGTCCTTGGTGAAGGCGGGGGGGACGGTGACGACCGAGCCGTCGATCGGGCCGCCGTGGTGCTCGACCGCCTGGGCGACGGTGTCGAAGACCGGGACGCCGTGGACCTCGCGGCCCTTGCGGCCCGGGGTGACGCCGCCGACGATCTTCGAGCCATAGTCGAGGCACTCGCGGGTCAGGTTGACCGCCTCGCGGCCGGTGATCCCCTGGACGATGAAGGTGGTGTCGCGGTTCAGCAGGATGCTCACGCGGGCGCCCCCTGGATCTTGGCGACGGCGCGCCCGGCGGCCTCCCACATGGAGACCGAGCGGTCGCAGTACTCGACGCCGTATTTCTCGAGGATCTTGAAGCCCTCCTCCTCCCAGGCACCCGGGATACGGAAGATCGCGATCGTCTCGCCGGGGTCCTTGCCGAGCTCCAGGCAGGCCTTGATGACGCCGCGGGCGACGATGTCGACACGGGTGTTGGAGACGATCGACATCATCACCGCGATCTTCTCCACGCCGTCCTTTTCCAGCACCTCCTTGGCCAGGCCGCAGGCCTTGGCGACCGACGGGTTGCCGCCGATCTCGGAGTAGTTGGCCGGCTTGCCGCCCTGGCTGCGGACCGCGTCGGTAAGCGTCAGCGAGCCGCCGCCGGCGCCGATCACCAGGCCGAGGTTGCCGGTGAAGCCGTGGTCCTTGCCCTGGATCACGCCGCGGTGGTCGGCGGCGTCGATCGCCGCCACGTTCTTCTCGAAGTCGGAGGGCTCGTAGGTCTCGCGCTTGTCGTCCTCGGCGATCCCCAGCTCTTTGCGGAGCAGCTTCTTCTGTCGGCCGACCGCCTCGTTCTCCATCTCCATGTGGGCGTCGAGGGCGACGAAGCTGCCGTCGGTCAGCTCGGCCAGAGGGTTGATCTCGGCCAGCGTCATGTCGTAGTTGCGGAACAGGCGGGCGAGGCGGGCGAGGACAGGGGTCGCGCGGTTGAGCTGCGAGCCGGTGACGCCGGTGGCGGCGATCGCCTGCTTGGCCTCGAAGTCGGAGATCGGCAGCAGGTTGGAGAGGTGGCCGCGGCCGACGTGGTCGGGGTGCTTCTCGGCGACCTCCTCGATGTCGATGCCGCCCATGTCGCTGAACAGCATCAGCGGCCGCTTCGCGGTCCCGTCCCAGACGACGCTGGCGTAGTACTCCTGCTTGACCTCGGCTTTCGGGTCGACGAGCACGCCGCGCGGCATGTGGCCGTTGATCTCCAGCTGCAGGATCGCCTCGGCGTGCTCGGCCGCCTCATCGGGCGTGTCGGCGAACTTGACGCCGCCGGCCTTCATCCGGCCGCCGGTCAGCACCTGGGACTTGATCACGACCGGGCCGCCGATCTCGGCGGCCGCCTGGCGGGCCTCCTCGGCCGTCTTGCAGAACCCGTACTTGGTGACCGGGATCCCTGCCAGCTCGACGATCTTCCTTGCCTCGTACTCGTAGAAGCGCATCAGCGGCGCGGAACCCTATCCGACATCACCCGGTGGCGGCGTGCGGCCGCGGCGGCGCCTGAGGCCCTGGGATACTGCGCGGGTGAATTCCGGCCCCACAGCGGGTAGATGAGCCTCGCTTTCCGATGCGCCGCCGTGGTTGCCATCATCTCCGCCGCCCTCGGCGCGGCGGGCTGTGGCGGCACCACGATCGACCGCGTCAAGCTCGAGGACACGACCCGAGCCAGCCTTGAAGGCTCACTTCATGCCAAGATTAAGAGCGTCGACTGCCCTTCGGGCCTATCCGTAGACCCCGGCTCGACCTTTACCTGCGACGTGATTTTCCCGGACGGAAATCAGATGACCGCGACCTTGAAGATCCGCGACAAGGAAGCCGACGTGAGCATCGTCGGCCTCAAAGCGAACAAATAGAGAGAGGCGAATGAGCGACTCGACCACGGCCCCCGCGCTGACCACCCATGCCAAACTGCTCGCCTGGGTGGGTGAGATTTCCGAGCTGACCCAGCCCGACTCCGTTCACTGGTGCGACGGCTCCGCGGAGGAGTACGACGCTCTCTGCCAGACCCTGATCGACGCCGGCACCTTCGAGCGCCTCTCCGACGCCAAGCGGCCGAACTCCTACCTCGCCCTTTCCGACCCCGCCGACGTCGCCCGGGTCGAGGACCGCACCTTCATCTGCTCCGAGCAGGAGACCGACGCGGGACCGAACAACAACTGGTGCGCTCCGACCGAGATGCGGGCGAAGCTGAACGACCTCTTCAAGGGCTGCATGAAGGGTCGCACCATGTACGTGGTGCCCTTCTCGATGGGCCCGATCGGCTCCCACATCTCCGAAATCGGCGTCCAGCTGACCGACTCGCCCTACGTCGCGGTCTCGATGCGGATCATGACCCGGATGGGCAAGGCGGCGCTCGACGTGCTCGGCGCCGACGGCGACTTCGTCCCCTGCGTCCACTCGGTCGGGATGCCGCTCGGCGAGGGCGTCGAGGACGTCTCCTGGCCCTGCAACGAGGACAACAAGTACATCGTCCACTACCCCGAGACGCGGGAAATCTGGTCCTTCGGCTCGGGCTACGGCGGCAACGCCCTGCTCGGCAAGAAGTGCTTCGCGCTGCGGATCGCCTCGGCGATGGCCCGCGACGAGGGCTGGATGGCCGAGCACATGCTGATCCTCAAGCTGACCTCGCCCGAGGGCAAGGTGAAGTACGTCACCGGCGCCTTCCCCTCGGCCTGCGGCAAGACCAACCTCTCGATGATGGTCCCGACCCTGCCCGACTGGAAGGTCGAGACGATCGGCGACGACATCGCCTGGATGAAGTTCCACGAGGACGGCCGCCTCTACGCGGTTAACCCCGAGGCCGGCTTCTTCGGCGTCGCGCCGAACACCAGCCACAAGACCAACCCCAACGCGATGGACACGGTGGAGCGGAACACGATCTTCACCAACTGCGCCAAGACCGACGACGGCGACATCTGGTGGGAGGGGATGACCGGCGAGCCGCCGGCCCACGCGATCGACTGGAAGGGCAACGACTGGACGCCCGAGTCCGAGGCGCCCGCCGCCCACCCGAACGCCCGCTTCACCACGCCGGCGGCCCAGTGCCCGTCGATCGCGCCCGAGTGGGAAGATCCGGCCGGCGTGCCGATCGACGCCTTCCTCTTCGGCGGTCGCCGGGCGACGGTGGTGCCGCTGGTCCACGAGGCGTTCGACTGGGAGCACGCGGTCTTCATGGGGGCGACGATGTCCTCGGAGAAGACCGCCGCGGCGACCGGCAACGTCGGGGAACTGCGCTTCGACCCGATGGCGATGCTGCCCTTCTGCGGCTACAACATGGCCGACTACTTCGCCCACTGGCTGAAGATCGGCGAACGGGAGGGTGCGGTGCTGCCGCGCGTCTTCTACGTCAACTGGTTCCGCAAAGACGCCGACGGCAAGTTCCTCTGGCCCGGCTTCGGCGAGAACAGCCGCGTCCTGGAGTGGATCTTCCGCCGCTGCGAGGGCGAAGCCGAGGCCGTGGAGACGTCGATCGGCCTGCTGCCCGCCGAGGGCGCGATCAACACCGAGGGCCTGGAGATCTCCGAGGAGGCGATGCGCGAGCTGCTGAGCGTCGACACCGAGCTGCTGAAGGCCCAGCTGCCGCAGGTCCGCGAGCACCTGGAGCAGTTCGGCGACAAGCTGCCGCCGGCGGTCGCCTCCCAGCTCGAGGCGCTGGAAGCCCGGCTCGGCTAGGCGGTTCGTCGCGATGGGGATCCGCGTCGGCCTCGACCTGGTGGCGGTCGAGTCGGTCGCCGCGAGCCTGCGCGGTTCCCATCGCGAGCATTACCTGGAGCGGATCTACACCGAGCGCGAGGTCGACGACTGCCGCGGACCGTCGGGGAGGGTCGAGCCGGAGCGCCTGGCGGCGCGGTTCGCCGCCAAGGAGGCGACGATCAAGGCGCTCCCCGGGGCCGGCGAGGAAGTGCGCCTGACGATGATCGAGGTCGTCTCCGACCCCGATGGCCAGGTGAGGCTCGAGCTCTCGGGCCGGGCCGCCGAGCTGGCCCGCGAGGCCGGCGTCGAGGAGCTGGCGCTGAGCCTCACCCACGAGGCAGGATTCGCTGCGGCAGCCGTCGTAACTACGTAGTGTTCGGATCGCGGTGCCGGCGAGTATCCGCCCAGGGCTAAGGCGACGAACGTGGCCGGCCGATTGAGGAGGGGCGTGAACGAGCAGATCAGACAAGTCATCCGCGAACACGGCCACCTCTCGGTCGACATCGACTCGCTGGACGACAACGCAGACCTCTACCAGGCGGGCATGACCTCGCACGCCAGCGTCAACGTGATGATCGCGCTCGAGGACACCTTCGACGTCGAATTCCTCGACTCGATGCTGAAGCGCAGCGTGTTCGAGAGCGTGTCCTCGATCGCGGCGGCTCTGGCGGAGGTGGGGGTGCCAGCGTGAACGCAACCGTTTCAGACGTCGACCGGGCGCTGCTCGAGAGCGTCCGCCGGATCGCCGAGGAGGTCGCCGGCCCCAACGCCGAGGCGGTCGACCGCGAGGCCCGCTTCCCGGCCGAGGCCGTCACCGCGCTGCGCGAGGCAAAGGCGCTCTCGGCCTTCGTCCCCGGCGCGCTGAACGGGGAGGGCGCCTCCCTCCAGGCGATCGCCGCGGCCTGCTTCGAGCTCGGGCGCCGCTGCGGCGCCACCGCGATGGTCTTCGCCATGCACCAGATCCAGATCGCCTGCATGGTGCGCCACCTCGACGGCTCGCCGTGGTTCGAGGGCTACCTGCGCGAGGTCGTCGAGAAGCAGTTGCTGGTTGCCTCGATCACCTCCGAGGTCGGGACCGGCGGCGACATGGGCAAGTCCGTGGCAGCGGTCTCCGAGCCCGCCGACGGCGTCGCCGGCTTCGAGAAGCAGGCGCCGACCGTCTCCTACGGCGAACACGCCGACGCCTTCCTGACCACCGTGAGGCGGGCCCCCGACGCCGAGCCCGGGGACCAGGTCCTCGTCCTCACCCGAGCCGAGCAGATGAAGCTCGACCCGCAGGGCAGCTGGGACCCGCTGGGGATGCGCGGGACCTGCTCGCCGGGGTTCGTCGCCAACGCGACGTTTCCGGTCGAGCAGATCATGGCGACCCCGTTCTCGCAGATCTCGAGCGAGTCGATGACCCCGATCTCCCACATCCTCTGGTCGCACGTGTGGCTGGGAGTGGCCACCGACGCCTTCGACCGCGCCCGCGCCTTCGTCCGCGCCGCGGCGAAACGCAAACCGGGGGAGCCGCTGCCCGCCGCGATCCGGCTCAGTGAGCTGATGAGCGAGCTGTCGCTGCTGCGGGCCGAGGTCTCCCTGGCGCTCCGCGAGTACTGCGACATCGCCGACTCCGATCGCCCGCGGCTGTCGGAGATGGCGACGATCCTGCGCTTCAACAACCTCAAGATCGCCGCCTCCGAACAGGCGCCGCGCGTCTGCCAGGCGGCGATGGGGGTGTGCGGGATCGTCGGCTACAAGAACGACACGCCGTTCAGCGTCGGACGCCATCTCCGCGACTCGATGTCAGCCTGCCTGATGGTCGCCAACGAGCGCATCCACAAGACCGACGCGAGCCTGCTGCTGATCGCCAAGGAGGTCTGAGCCGTGGCCGAGTTTCGCCCCGGCACGCCGGACCAGGAGGCATTCCTGGGCGAGCTGGTGGGGGCCGGGCTGCTGGTCGAGAGCGGCGTCGCCGGCGTCTACGGCCGGGGCGCCGAGTTCGAGCGGGTGCGCGCCGCCTTCGACGCGCTGGTCAGCGAGGCGGCGAAGGCCGACGACCCCGAGCGGCTCGCCTTCCCGCCGGTCCTGCCGCGCCACCAGCTGGAGCGGATCGGCTACCTGAAGTCCTTCCCTCACCTGGCGGGCTCGATCTTCTCCTTCGAAGGCGACGAGGAGCAGGCGGCCGAGCAGGAGGAGAAGGCCACGCGCCACGAGGACTGGAGCGAGTTCCAGGAGATGACCGACCTGGTCCTCACTCCGGCTGCCTGCTACCCCGTCTACCCGGCGGTCGCCGCCCGCGGGCCGCTGCCGCCCGGGGGCGTCACCGTCGACGCCGGCGGCTCCTACGTCTTCCGCCACGAGCCCTCCGGCGACCCGGCGCGGCTGCAGATGTTCCACCAGCGCGAGATCGTCCGCATCGCCGAGCCGGAGGTCGTCGAAGCGTGGCGCAACCAGTGGCGGGACCGCTCGGTCGAGCTTCTGCGCTCGGTCGGCCTCGACGCCCGCTTCGACGTCGCCAACGATCCCTTCTTCGGTCGCAGCGGCCGCCTGCTCGCCCGCAGCCAGCGCTCCCAGGAGCTGAAGTTCGAGGTCCTGGTCCCGATCGCCGGGCCGGAGCCGACCGCGGTTGCCTCCTTCAACTACCACCAGGACCACTTCTCCGGGACCTACGGCATCGAGATCGAGGCCGAGGACCGGACCGCCCACACCGCCTGCCTTGGGTTCGGGCTGGAGCGCATCGCCCTCGCCCTGCTGCGCGAGCACGGCCTCGACCCCGCTGCCTGGCCGCAGGAAGTGAGGGGGCGGCTGGGGCTGGGATGAACGCGAACGGGGACAACGGGATGGTCAGCCTCCTGGGCCTCGACCCCGGCGCCTACGAGCCCCACCCGCTGCACGGGACCGACCGCGTCTACCTCGAAACCAACTGCTACACCGACATCCTGATCGAGTTCGTCCACGCCCGGGGGGACGAGCCGCTGGCGATGATGGGCTGCGTGCTGACGATCGACTTCGAGGGCGACCAGTGGACCTTCTTCAAGCCGCGCCCGGAGGACATGGTCCGGCTCTACGGGATCGACATCCACGAGATGCAGCCCTACCGGCCGCTGCCGCTGCAGATCGCCGAACAGATCGAGCTGGGGCGGACGCTGATCGTCGAGCTCGATTCGTGGTATCTGCCCGACACCGCGGCGACCAGCTATCGCAGCCAGCACGTGAAGAGCTCGGTCGTCGCCGAGTCGATCGACCCGGGCGCCGAGCGCCTGCGCTACTTCCACGGCGGCGGTTACTTCGAGCTCGCCGGCGAGGACTACCGCGGCGTCTTTCGCCTCGGTCGCGAGTTCTCCGCGGACGTCCTGCCCCCCTACACGGAGCTCGCCCGGCTCGACGCGGGTCCGCGGCTGGCGGGAGAGGAGCTGCGCCGGGCCGCCCGCGAGCTGCTCGCCTCGAACGTCGCCGGCCGTCCGGCCGACAACCCTTTCGAGCGTTTCGGGCGGCGGCTGTCGCGGGACCTGCCGGTGCTCTTGGAGGGCGACGCGCAGACCTACCACGACTACGCCTTCGCGACCGTGAGGATGGTCGGCTCCGCCTTCGAGGTCGGCGCCACGCACCTGCGCTGGCTGCTCGGCGAGGAGGCAGAGGCGGCCGCCGCGTCGATGGACGAGATCGTCGGCGGCTGCAAGGCGCTCTCCTTCAAGCTTGCGCGGCGACGCCAGTTCGACCCCTCGCCGGCCGTCGATGCCCTGGCCGCCGCGTGGGATGCGAGCTTCGCGGAGCTGGCTCGTGTCGCCGCCTGAGCGCCAGCCGGTCGAGACCGGCTGGGAGGCAGCCCGCTGCGCCCCCGACGCCTGCCCGGACCCGGCCGCGGCAGACGGGCTCGACTGGATGGCAGCCACCGTTCCCGGAACCGCGGCCGCGGCCCTGGAGCGAGCCGGCGCCTGGGCGCCGGGGGAGCCGAGCGATCTCGATGGCGAGGATTGGTGGTTCCGGACCACGCTTCGCGCGGCGCCGGCGGCGCCCGAGGAGGAGCTGATCCTGCGGCTCGAGGGGATCGCGACGGTCTCGGAGGTCTACCTCGGCGGCGAGCTGGCGCTGGAGAGCGATTCGATGTTCGTCTCCCATGCGATCGACCTGGGCGGGCGAATCGGGGAGGGAGAGGTCGAGCTGGCGATCCGCTGCCGCGCGCTGACGCCGCTGCTCGGCAGTCGCCGCAAGCCGCGGGCGCGCTGGCGCACCCGGCTGGTCGACGGGCGCCTGCGCTTCTTCCGCACGATGCTGCTCGGGCGGGCGCCCGGCTTTGCCCCCGGCCCGGCGGCGGTCGGCCCCTGGCGGCCCGTCTGGCTGGAACGGCGCCGGCTCGTCGCGGTCGGGGAGCTGGAGCTGAGGCCGCGCCTGGAAGGCGGGGACGGGGTCCTCGCGATCCGAGCCGGCCTGCGATGCCTCGGCGAGGAGTCGCCGAGCGCCGCGGCGGTCGAGGTGAGCGGTCCCGCCGGCGTGGTGCGCGGGGAGCTGGCGCTCGGCGGCGAGCCCCTGCGGGCGAGCGGTGAGCTGCGGCTCCCGCAGGTGGCCCGCTGGTGGCCCCACACCCATGGCGAACCCGTCCTGTACGGGGTTCGCCTGGTGCTGGAGCTGCCCTCCGGGCCCCTGGTCCGCGAGGCCGGGCGCGTCGGCTTCCGCGAGCTGGCGGGCGCCGCCGATCCGGGTGCCGACCCGGCCGAGGAGGGGCTCGCCCTGCACGTCAACGGCGTCCCGGTGTTCGCCCGCGGCGCCGTCTGGACGCCCGCCGACCCGGTCGGGCTCGCGGCCGGCGAGGAGCGGTTGCGCCGGCAGCTCGAGCTGGTTCGAGACGCCGGCATGAACATGGTGCGGATCCCGGGAACCGGCGCCTACGAGAGCCAGCTCTTCCACGACCTCTGCGACGAGCTGGGGATCCTCGTCTGGCAGGACTTCATGTTCGCCAACCTCGACTACCCGATCGCCGACGAGCACTTCCGCGCGCTGGTGATCGCGGAGGCGGAGGCGGTTCTGGACGCCCTCGCCGGCCGCCCCAGCCTCGCCGTCCTCTGCGGCAACAGCGAGGTCGAGCAGCAGGTGGCGATGCTCGGCCTCGACCCGGCGCTGGGAAGGGGAGAGCTCTTCGGCGAGCTCCTGCCCGGGCTGGTCGCCGAGCGCGGTCTCGACGCCGTCTACCTGCCCTCGGCGCCCTGCGGCGGCACCCTGCCCTTCCGTCCCGACCGCGGCGTCGCCAACTACTTCGGGGTCGGCGGCTATCGCCGGCCGCTCTCCGACGCCCGCCTCGCAGGCGTCCGCTTCGCGGCCGAGTGCCTCGCCTTCGCCAACGTCCCGGACGAGCAGGCGCTGGAGGCCCTGCTGCCCGGCGCGGTCGGCGACCTCGCCCCCCACCATCCGCGCTGGAAGGCGGGAGTCCCCCGCGACGTCGGTGCCGGCTGGGACTTCGACGACGTGCGCGACCATTACCTGCGGGCCCTCTACGACGTCGACCCGGCGGAGCTGCGGCGCTATGACCCCGAGCGCTATCTCGATCTCTCGCGCGCGGTCTCCGGCGAGGCGATGGCGGCGGTGTTCGGCGAGTGGCGTCGCCAGGGATCGCCCTGCGCTGGGGGCCTCGTCCTCTGGCTGCGCGATCTCGCGCCGGGAGCCGGCTGGGGGATCCTCGACCACACCGGCGAGCCCAAGGTCGCCTACCACCACCTGCGCCGGGCGCTCCTGCCCCGGGCGGTCTGGATGACCGACGAGGGTCTCGGCGGGGTTGCCGTCCACCTCGCCAACGATCGGCCGGTGCCGCTCGCCGGAAGCCTGCGGGTGGCGCTCTACCGGGACCGCGAGCAGCGGGTCGGGGAAGCCTGCGAGGAGGTCGAGCTCGCCCCTCATGCGGCCGCGACCCACGATCTGGAGGCGCTGCTCGGCCGCTTCGCCGACGTCTCCTGGGCCTACCGGTTCGGGCCGCCGGCCCAGGACGCGATCGTCGCCAGCCTGCTGGGCGCCGACGGCGCGCCGATCTCCCAGGCGCTTCACTTCCCCGCCGGGCCCCCGACCGCGACGGAGGATCCGCAGCGGCTGGCGCTGCGGGGACGGGTCGAGCGGCAGGCGGGGGGAGACCTCACGGTCACCCTGCGATCGCGCCGCCTCGCCCTCGGGGTCCAGGTCTCGGCGCCGGGCTACGAGGCGGAGGAGCGGTGCTTCCCGCTCGAGCCGGACCGGGAGCGAGCCGTTAAGCTGAAAGCGCTTGGAGCGGTCGACGGCGCGCAGGCGGTGCGCGTTTCCGGCTTGAACGTGCGGGGGCACGTCACCCTCCCGATCGCCGGGCTCCCTGACTGACGATGTCGCTCTCGGAACCGATCTATCTCGACTCCGCACCGGGCCCCGCCTTTGCCCTGCTCGACCTCCCGGCTGGCGAGGCGACCGGGACCCCGGTCCTGTTCTGTCCTCCCTGGGGCTGGGACGAGGTCGCGTCCTATCGCGTTCGCCGCGAGTGGGCGCAGGGCCTGGCCGCCGCCGGCCACCCGACCCTGCGCCTCAGCCTGCCGGCCACCGGCAACAGCGGCGGCATGCCCGGGGACCCCGGCCTGGTCGAGTCCTGGATCGGGTCGATCGCCGGTGCCGCGAGCTGGCTGGGGCAGCGGACGGGCGGCGACCGGCTGGCGGCGGTCGGGTTGGGGTTGGGGGGCGCGCTGACGATCGCGGCGCTGGCGGAGTCGGCGCCGATCGACGCCCTCGCCCTCTGGGCGGTGCCGGCGTCCGGGCGCCACTTCATCCGGGAAACCACCGCCTTCTCGCGGATGCAGGCGTGGCACGCGGAGACCGATGGCGAGGATCCCGACGCAGGCATGCCGGAGGGCTGGCTGGAGGCCGGCGGCTTCCTGCTCGCGCCGGAGACGATGGCGGCGATCCGCGCTCTCCGGCTCGACCTCGCCCCCGAGAAGGCCCCGTCCCGCGCCCTGATCCTCGGCCGCGACGCGGTGGCTCCCGACGCGGCGCTCGCCGAGAAGCTGCGCGAAGCGGGCACCGAGGTCACGCTCTCGCCCGGCCCGGGGTGGGGGGCGATGACCTCCCATCCAGAGCGGGCGGTTCTGCCGGCCGAGGTGGTCGCCGAGCTCGGGTCGTGGCTGCGGGACGAGCCGGCGGGCGCTGCGCGCGGCGGGTCTTCCATTTCCTTGTCCAACCGCCGGGCCGAGGTCGAGGTCGCCGCCCCGCAGGGCCCGGTTCGGGAGGCCGCATGGATGCTCGAGCAGCCCTGGGGCAACGCCTTCGGGGTGCTGAGCAGGCCGGAAGCAGAGCCGGCCGCCGACCTCTGCGCCGTCTTCCTCGACGCCGGCGCTGTTCGGAATACCGGCCCCAGCCGCCTCTGGGTGGAGACCGCGAGGAGCTGGGCCGCGCGCGGCGTGCCGTCACTTCGAGTCGACCTGGAGGGGATCGGCGAGGCCGACGGCGAGCCCAGCCCGGGCCTGCGGGTGAGGGACTTCTACCAGCCCCGTTTCGGGCCTCAGGTCGGCGCCGTCCTCGACGAGCTGAGCCGGCGCGGGGTGGGGTCGCGGTTCCTCCTCGTCGGCCTCTGCGCGGGGGGGTACTGGGGCTTTCGGGTGGCCGTCGAGGACCCCCGGGTCCGGGCGGCCTTCCTCCTCAATGCCGGCGCCCTGCGCTGGCACGACGACCTGATCGCCGAGCGCGAGGCGCGCAAGGCCCCGCAGGCGCTTCAGGGCAGCCAGTGGCGACGCCTGTTCGCCGGCGAGGTGAGCCCGCGCAGGGCCCTCGACGTCGGTGGCGCGATGGTCCGGGGGATGGTGCGCGGCGGCCTGCTCTCGTTCGAGCGCAGCCGGGGCCACGCCCTGCTGAAAGAGGTGGAAGGTGACCTGGACCGGCTTCGCGACTCCGGCACCGACCTGCTGGTCGCCTTCTCAGGCTCCGAGGCGCTGGCCGCGGAGCTCGAGGCCAGCGCGATCCCCGGACAGGTGGCGACGCGCTGGCCCAACGTCGAGCTCACCGACCTGCCCGGAGACGACCACAGCCTTCGTCCGTACGCCGTCCAGGTGGCGGCGCGCCGGCTGCTGGACGATCGGCTGGGCCGCCTGCTCCAGCGCCGCGCCGCCACGCCGTCCTCGACGAGGGCGTAGCGGCGCGGCCGCGCCGGGTTACAGCCCGTAGGCCTCGGCCAGGTCCGGGTCCTTCTCAGCCAGCATTTCGGCCAGCTCGACCATCACCTTGCACTGCTTCCAGGTGGCGTCGTCCTGCATCTTGCCGTCGATCATGTGGACGCCGCGGCCGTCGGGGATCGCCTCGAGGACCTTCTTCGCGAACTTGACCTCCTCTGGCGGCGGGCTGAAGACCTTCTTGGCGATCTCGATCTGCACCGGGTGCAGCGACCAGGCGCCGACGCAGCCGAGCAGGAAGGCGGCGCGGAACTGGGTCTCGCAGCCCGCGGTGTCCTTGATGTCGCCGAACGGCCCGTAGAAGGGCAGGATGCCGACCGAGGTGCAGGCGTCGACCATGCGGGCGATCGAGTAGTGCCAGGGGTCCTGCTGGGCGCTGACCCGGTTGGCCTCGGGGTTCTCGGGGTCGGCCGGGTCCTCCATCACGCGGTAGCCGGGGTGGCCGCCGCCGACCCGGGTCGTCTTCATCCGCCGCGAGGCGGCGAGGTCGGCCGGGCCGAAGCTCATGCCCTGCATCCGCGGGCTGGCAGCGGCGATCTCCTCCAGGTTGACCACGCCCTGCGAGGTCTCGAGGATCGCGTGGATCAGGATCGGCCGCTCCAGCTCCGCCTTGGCCTCGAGCTGGGCGAGCAGGCGGTCGACGTAGTGGATGTCCCAGGCGCCCTCGACCTTGGGGACCATCACGACCTCGAGCTTGTCGCCGATCTCGGTCACCAGCGTCGTCAGGTCGTCGAGGACCCACGGGCTCTCCAGCGAGTTGACCCGCGTCCACAGCGAGGTGGTGCCGAAGTCCGACTCCTTCGCCGCTTTGATCAACCCCTGGCGCGCCGCCTCCTTGTGGTCGAAGGGGATCGCGTCCTCGAGGTTGCCGAG
>DASVWP010000287.1:0-3517 GCA_036393155.1 Solirubrobacterales bacterium
CCTCTGGCCGCGAGGGCAGTTCAGCGGCTACACGTTGATCGGCCTCGCCGCGTTCTTCGGCTGGTTCGTGGCGATGGGGCGCGCGCGGATGCCACGGGGCCTGCGCGACCTCGCCGCCTACGCGCTCTCCTACGGGGCCCAGGTCTGGGGCTACCTGCTGCTGGTCACCGATCGCTATCCCTCGCCCGACCCACTGACCGCGATCGGGGCGCTGCCCACCCGCACCGACCCGGTCCGGATGGAGGTCCGCGACGAGCTGCGCCGCAGCCGCCTGACGGTGTTTTTCCGGCTGGCGCTGGCCTTTCCCCACCTCGTCTGGCTGACGCTGTGGGGGGTCCTGGCGCTGCTCGGCGCGATCCTCAACTGGGTCGTCACGCTGATCGCCGGCACCTCGCCGAGCTGGCTGCACCGCTTCCTCTCGGCCTTCCTGCGCTACCAGCTCCACGTGGGCGCCTTCCTGTACCTGATCGGCAACCCGTTCCCCGGCTTCGTCGGCGCGCCGGGGAGCTACCCGATCGAGCTCCACGTCGCCGCGCGGGAGCGGCAGAACCGCTGGAAGGTCCTCTTTCGCCTGATCCTCGCGGTGCCGGCGCTGATGCTGAGCAGCGTCTTCTCCCAGCTGCTGCTGATCGGCGCGGTCCTCGCCTGGTTCGCCTCGCTGATCACCGGCCGGATGCCGCTCGGGCTGCGCAACGCCGGCGCCTTCGCCCTGCGCTACCTCGCCCAGGCCAACGGCTACCTCCTCCTGCTCACCGACTCCTACCCGTACAGCGGGCCCTGCCTCGAACCGCCGCCGGCCGCCCTGGCGGAAAGTGCCGCGGTGGCGCCGGTCCCGGCGGCGCCAGCCGCCTGATGCAGATCGCGGGATCGCCGGCGGCGATCGGGGGCGCCCGGCGCCTGCTGCGGCCAACGACCTTCGCGCTGCTCGCCGGGGCGGCCCTCTGGGTGCTGGCGGCATGGGCGCTGTGGAACTCGACCCCCGCGCCCTGGCCGGCGCTCCCCCACCTCGACCCCCACCGCTTCTTCGACAGCTCCTTCCTCGATCGCAGCGCCAGCTACGAACTCTTCCTGGCGATCGAGTGGCTGCTCGCCTCGGCGACCCTGGTCGCGGTTCTCGTCGTCTACGCGCGCCGCGGCCACCGCCTGGTCCGCGAGTCGGCGGCGGGCCGGGTCGGCACCGGGATGCTACTGGCGATGCTCGGCTTCGCCGTGGTCTGGCTGGCCGAGGCGCCGTTCGGCCTCCTCGCCCTGTGGTGGGAGCGCAGCCACGGGGTCTCCCATCAGGGCTACCCGACCTACCTGCTCAACAGCTTCCTCGGCCTCGGCTCGAAATTCGTCTTCGTCTGCGTGGCGGTCGCGATCGCGATGGGCCTCGCCGGCCTGACGCGGCGCTGGTGGTGGCTGGCCGCGACGCCGGCCTTCGCCGCCCTGGCGCTCCTCTTCACCCTCGTCAGCCCCTACCTGATGCCGGAAACCTCGCCCCTCCACAACCCGGCGCTGCGCGCCGAAGCCGAAGCGCTGGAGCGGATCGAGGGGACCGGCAAGGCGCGCCTCGAGGTGCAGAACGTTCACCGCTTCACCAGCGCGCCAAACGCGGGATCCACCGGGCTGGGGCCGACCAGCACCGTGGTCCTCTGGGACACCCTGCTGCGCGACGGCTACAGCCGGCCGCAGATCCGCGTCGTGCTCGCGCACGAGATCGGCCACCTCGCCCACGACGATCCGCTCAAGCGCGTCGGCTGGCTGGCCCTCTTCCTCCTCCCCGCCCTGGGGGCGATCGCGCTCCTCACCCGGCGGCGCGGCGGCCTCGCCCAGCCCGAGGCGGTGCCGATCGCCCTGCTGGTCCTCGTGGTCACCCAGCTGCTCGCCACCCCGCTGCTGAACGTCGTCTACCGCCGCCAGGAGGCCGCTGCCGACTGGGCGGCCCTGACCGCCACCCACGAACCGGCGACCGACCGGACGCTGATGCACCGCCTGGCGGTCGGCAGCCTCAGCAGCCCGGACCCCCCGGGGTGGATCTACGGCCTGTTCGAGGAACACCCGACGGCGATGCAGCGCATCGCGATGGCGCAGGCCTGGGAAGCGGCTCAGCGATAGCGGCGAGGCCGGCCGGCGGAGTCAGCTCGACTTCTTGCCGCCCTTGCGGCCGGCCTTCTTCTTCTGGGACCTGCTGCCCCCTCCCCCGCCGCTGCTTTCCCCTCCCCGCTTCGAGGAGCCGGAGGAGTTGGCGATCTTGGCGGCGCGTTCCTTGCTCATCCCCTTCTTGCGCAGGCCTTCGTACTGCTTGTCGTTCTTGACGCTCGAACCGTGGTCTTTGGCCATGACACGCTCCCTTCAAACCGACGACAGGGAACGGATCCCCCGCAAATCGAGCGGATAAACATCGGCGCGCGCGAAGGCTCAGCCGTGCACGTCGAGAGCATCCCGTCCCCCTCGATGCACAGGCGCTCCGCCGGATTGGAAAAGACCTCTTATCCTTTTGGCTCCGCCGTGGAACTGCTTGCCGTCCCTCTCACGCTGCTCGCGATCGTGCTCAGCACGGTCGCGCTGACGACGCCGCACGGACGGGGGCTGATGCCGGCGCTGTTCGCGATGCTGGTCGGCTCCGGGGGCTTCACCTGCCTCGCCGCAGCGCACGGGGCGTCGTTCGGCGCCGCGGTCGCGGCCAGCGGCGCCGCGATCACGGCGCTCGGGCTCTGCCTCAACGTGCTGCGGGTCGACGCCCACCTCGCCGCCGAGGAGGTCGGGCTGGTCCCCGTCCTGCCGGCCTGGTCCTGGCTGGACCGGCGGCGGCGCTGGCGCAGCTTCGAGCACCACTTCTGGGCCAGCGTCCGCGCCCACGCCTCGGTCGGCCGCCCGGCCGGCGGTGCGGGCGAGGCGCTCTACAGCTTCCAGCGCAAGGGCCGCCAGGCGCTCTTCGTGATGGTCCGGCGCGACCGCGACGGCCAGCTCCTCGAGGCCAGCGCCTACGACCCCGAAGTCGACGCTTGAGCCCGGGCACGCACCGGAGCGACGAGCGGCGCTTGCGAAATTGACCCCACCTGGGTGGGGACAATGTCGCGAGCGCTGCATGGCGGCCACTCGCGAGCGTTGTCTCGCGCTCTGGCGCCCGCTCATCCCCCTGCCGGCGGGGCGGCCTTGCCGCTGAGGCCGGGGTGCACCCCCCGGCCGATCGTCTGGCGGTCGACCAGCTGCTGCAGCAGCGCGACCAGGCGCTTGCGGTCGGCCGCCGACATCCCCTTGGTCAGCTCGCGTTCGTGCTCGGCGGCGATCTCGCGGCCGCGGCCGAGGACCTCGCGACCCTCCCTGGTCAGGAAGAGGGCGCGGATGCGGCGGTCGTAGGGGTCGGGGCGCCGCTCGACGAAGCCGCGGCGCTCCAGCTCGTCGACCAGGGCGACCATGCGGCTCGGCGGCACCTCGATCGCCTCGCCGATCGCCTGCTGGGAGCGGCCCTCGGCGCTGTCGACCAGGTTGAGGATCCGGAACAGCGGCGGCTGCAGCTCGATCTCCTCCATCC
>DASVWP010000288.1:0-14451 GCA_036393155.1 Solirubrobacterales bacterium
CCCCAGCGGCCGCCGCGCCGCCGCGGTGGCCGCCGCCGCCGTCCGCTGCTCGAGGAGCCGCCGGCCAGACCGGAGACGCCCGCCGAGCCCGAGGCGACCAAGGTCAACTCCGGCGCCACGGTCCGTGAGGTGGCTGAGTCGCTTGGCCTTGCCCCGGCTGAGGTGATCAAAAAACTGATGATGATGGGGGAGATGGCAACCCTCACCCAGACTCTCACCGACGAGTCGGTGAAGGCGATCGCCGACGAGTACGACCGCAAGGTCGAGATCGTCCACGCGGCCGATGAGGAGCCCGAGGAGCCGGAGTTCTCCGACGCCGAGGAGGACCTGGTCGACCGGCCGCCCGTGGTGACGATCATGGGGCACGTCGACCACGGCAAGACCTCGCTCCTCGACGCGATCCGCGAGACCGAGGTGGCCGCGGGCGAGGCTGGCGGGATCACCCAGCACATCGGCGCCTACCAGGTCCACCACGACGAGAAGACCATCACCTTCCTCGACACCCCGGGCCACGCCGCCTTCACGGCGATGCGCGCCCGCGGCGCCAAGGTCACCGACGTCGTGGTCGTCGTCGTCGCCGCCGACGACGGCGTGATGCCGCAGACGAAAGAGGCGATCGACCACGCCCGCGCCGCCGACGTGCCGATGCTGGTCGCCGTCAACAAGATCGACAAAGAGGGGGCCAACCCCGAACGGGTGCGCACCGAGCTCGCCTCCGAAGGGATCTCGCCCGAGGAGTGGGGCGGAGAGACCGTCTTCTGCGACGTCTCGGCGAAGACCCACGACGGCCTCGACAACCTGCTCGACATGATCCTCCTCGTCACCGAGCTGGAGGAACTCTCGGCCAACCCGAACGCCCCGGCCTCCGGCCATGTGATCGAGTCCCAGCTCGACCCCGGCCGTGGCCCCGTGGTCACCGTGCTCGTCGAGCGCGGCACCCTCCGCGTCGGCGACTCGCTGGTCGCCGGGCCGCAGTGGGGTCGGGTGCGGGCGATGCAGGACTTCACCGGCACCGCCGTTTCCGAGGCGGTTCCCGGGATGCCGGTCGAGGTGCTCGGCTTCGATGGCGTCGTCGACGCCGGCGAGTTCGTGCAAACGGTCGATGGCGATCGCCAGGCTCGCCAGATGGCCCAGGAGCGCGGCCACCGCCTCAAAACCGAGGCGCTGGCCCGTCGCCAGGGCCGCAAGGTCAGCCTCGACGAGGTCTTCGCCCGCGCCCAGCAGGGCGAGATCAAGGAACTCAACATCGTCCTCAAGGCCGATGTCGCAGGCTCCCTGGAGGCCCTGCAGGACGAGCTCGCGAAGGTGCCGCAGGAGCGGGTGGCGATCAACATCATCCACTCGCAGACCGGCGGCATCAACGAGTCCGACGTGATGCTCGCCTCGGCCTCCGACGCGATCATCATCGGCTTCAACGTGCGGCCGCTGGCCGACGCTCGCAAGGCCGCCGAGCGCGAGGGCGTCGACGTCCGCACCTACTCGGTCATCTACAAAATCACCGAGGACCTGCGCAACGCGATGGAGGGCCTGCTGGAGGCCGTCGAGGTCGAGGAGACGATCGGCGAGGCGCTGATCAAACAGACCTTCAAAGCCTCCAAGGTCGGCCGCATCGCCGGCTGCATCGTCGCCGAGGGCCGCGCCCGCCGCGACGCCAGCGTGCGCCTGATCCGCGAGGGCACGGTCATCTGGACCGGCAAACTCGGCTCGCTGCGCCGCTTCAAAGACGACGTCCAGGAAGTCGAGGAAGGCCAGGAGTGCGGTGTCGTGCTCGACGGCTACGCCGACGTCAAGGACGACGACGTGCTCGAGTTCTTCCAGACCAAACAGGTCGAGCAGACCCTGGAGTAATGGGCGAGCACTAATATGGCCGGCGCTCGCATGCGGCGCATCAACGAGGTGCTGCGCGAGGTCGTCGGCGCCGCGATCTCGAGCGACCTGAGCGACCCCCGCATCGGCTTCGTGACCGTGACCTCGGTTGAGACCAGCCCCGACCTGCGCACCGCCAAGGTGTTCGTCAGCGTCCTCGGCGACGAGGAGGAACGCGAGGCCACCCTCAGCGCTCTGCGCTCTTCGCACGGGGTGATCCAATCGCGGATCGCCGCCGAGACCAGGATGAAGCGGACTCCGACCTTGACCTTCCACTACGACGAGACGATCGAGCAGGGGGTGCGGATCTCCCGCCTGCTCGAGGAGGAGCCGCCGCCGCGGCCCGCGGAGGAGGAGAGTTGAGCGAGGCCCTGGCCACCTCCGACCTCGAGCGCGTCAGCGCCGAGCTGCGAGCGCGCGAGCGTTTCCTGCTGACGGCCCACGAGGGGCCCGACGGCGACGCCCTCGGCTCGCTGCTGGGCATGCACCACCTGCTCACCCAGCTCGGCAAGGACTCGGTGATGTTCCTGGCGGCAAAGGAGTTCCCGCTGCCGATCGAGTACCGGTTCCTGCCCCTCGAGGAGGTCTTCCACGAGCCCCCGGCCGACATGGCCGACCGCACGGTCGTCTTCCTGGACTGCGGCAACATCGACCGCATGCCGGTCGACTTCCTCACCGCGGGCGGCAACGACGTCATCAACATCGACCATCACCACGACAACACCCGCTTCGGCACCTTCAACCTGGTCGAAGTCGGCGCCTCCTGCACGGCGGAGATCGTCTACGACCTGGCCCTCTCGCTGGGCGCCCAGATAACCCGCGAGATGGCTGCGGCGCTGTACGTCGGCCTGATCACCGACACCGGCAAGTTCATGTACGAGAACACCAACTCGCACACCCACCGGGTCGCGGCGGAGCTGATCGACGCCGGGGTCGACGTCGACGACACCTACCGCCGCCTCTACGAGCACGTGCCGCTGGAGAAGCTGCGGCTGGTCTCGCGGGCCCTCGACGGTATCCAGCGCTACTGCGACGGACGACTCGTCCTCACCTACATCACCCAGGCCGACTACGAGGCGACCGGCGCCGGCGAGGAGATGACCGAGGGCATCATCGACCATCTGCGCTCGATCGAGGGCACCAAGGTGGCGGCGGCGATCCGCGACCTCGGCAACCGGGGCCGCGCCGCCCGCAAGGTCAGCCTGCGCTCCAGCGAGGGGGACGTCGACGTCTCGGCGATCGCCCGCAAACGCGGGGGAGGGGGGCACAAGCGCGCCGCCGGCTTCTCCACCGACCTCGAGCTGGAGAGCCTGGTCAGCTTCCTCCGCGACGAGGTAGAGCTGCAGCTCGGCAGCTGAGAATGGCGAGTCCGGGCGCTGCAGGTTCCGTGCTGCTCTACGACAAGCCGGCCGGCGTCACCTCCCATGACGTGGTCGCCAGGGTTCGGCGCGAGCGCGGGTGCAAAGCCGGCCACGCCGGGACCCTCGACCCCTTCGCGACCGGCCTGCTGCTGATCCTGCTCGGCAGGGCGACGCGCCTGCAGCGCTTCCTGGTGGGGCTGCCGAAGACCTATCTGGCCACCGCGCGGCTGGGTTGGCGCTCGAGCACGGGCGACCCCGACGGCAAGCTGACCGAGACCGGCCGGATCCCCGAGCGCCTCGAGCTGCCGACCGGGACGGTGCGCCAGCGGGTCCCGATGACCTCGGCGGTCCGGGTCGGTGGCGAGCGCCTTTACAGGAAGGCTCACCGTGGAGAGGTCGTGGAGACTCCCGTCCGTGACGTCCAGGTGCACCGAGCCGAGCTGCTCTCCGCCGAGGGGGACCTCGCCCGTTACGAGATCGAATGCTCGGCGGGCACCTACGTGCGGACGCTGGTCGAGACGCTCGACGACGCCTATTGCGCCGCGCTGCGCCGGACCGCGGTGGGTCCCTTCCACGTCGAGGACGCGGGGGAGGAGATCGAGGCGGAGCGGGTGGGGGAGCTGGTCCCGGCCGCCGGGGAGGCGCTGCGGTGAGCATCACCGTGACCCCGCTGCCGGAGGCCAACCCGCGCCCCCGCCACGTCGCGATCGGCACCTTCGACGGCGTCCACCTCGGCCACCAGGCGGTGATCGAGGGGGCCGACACCGTGCTGACCTTCGAGCCGCACCCGCTCGCGGTGCTCCACCCGGCGGCGCTGCCGAAGCTGATCACCCCCTTCGAGGTGAAGCGCGACGTGATCGAGGGGCTCGGGGTGCGGGAGCTGGTGGTGATCCCCTTCGACCGCGAGTTCGCCGCCGTCCCCGCCGAGGGCTTCATCGAGCAGGTCCTGCTGGAACGGCTCGGGGCCGAGCGGGTATCGGTCGGCGAGAACTTCCGTTTCGGCGCCAAGGCAAAGGGCGATCCGGCGATGCTTGAGTCGCGGTCGGAGTTCGGGACCCGCGTCGTGCCGCTGATCGAGGTGGATGGCGAGACCGTCTCCTCGACCCGGATCCGGGCCCAGGTCGCGGCCGGGGACGTCGAAGGCGCGCGGCGCTGCCTCGGCGCCCCTTTCATGGTCGAGGGGACAGTGGTGAAGGGCGATCAACGAGGGCGAGAGCTTGGTTTCCCGACCGCCAACCTGGTGCCCGACGACCGCCTGGTGATCCCCGGTCATGGTGTCTACGCCGCCTTCGCCAACGGCGTTCCGGCCGCCGTCAACGTCGGCATCCGGCCGACCTTCGAGAGCGGCCGCGGGGTGCTGATCGAGACCTTCCTGATCGACCACGAGGAGGACCTCTACGGCAAGACCCTGCGCGTCGCGTTCGTCGAGCGGCTCCGCGGGGAGCGCCGCTACGCCAAGGTGGAGGACCTGATCGAGCAGATGCACCGCGACGTCGAGGAAGCCCGGCGGGTCTGCGCCGGCTTCACCGACGCGGCCTAGACAGATCGGAGCCTCAGCGACTCTGCGTGTGGATCGGGCAGTTGCCGCGATGCCCGCCGTGCCAGCACTGGTCGTCGACCCAGTGGATCGTGTAGCGGTCGTTCCAGAGCACTTCTTCCCGCCCGAGCACGTAGAAGACCGTGACCTTCCCGAAGTAGTCGTTGCCCCCCTGGAACCAGGAGACGTCGCAGCGGACCCGTTCGCGCTTCAGCCTTCTGCAGCGAGCGGTCTTTTCGGAGCCGGCGGTGAAGCGGTGGTGGAAGTCTTCGGCCAGGCCCCGGGCGACGAAATACCGGGCGCGGGACATCGTCATCAGCGGCAGCTTCGTCTTCGGCACCTTCACCGTCGGCGGTGGCGCCCCGGTTTCGACCGCGGCGATCCAGGCCGCGACCCAGGGCTCGATCTTGTCGACTCGGGTGAACACGTCGGGAAGGCTGGTCGCGCATTTGGACTCGCCGAGGCTGGTGACCCCCACCTGGACCGGCGTGCCGTTTTCCGTCGCTATCGCCGGCCCCCCACTGTCGCCGTGGCAGGTGCCGGTGGCGAAGGCCGGAGGGTCGATCGCGCAGAGCTGGGTCTCGGCGGTGAAGAACGGGTAGTACTTGCTCACCTTGCCCTTGCAGTAGGAGGCGCTCTGAACCAGCGTCGTGGCGGATCGCAGGACGCCGTCGATTTCCTTGGCGTTGCCGTCGGTCAGCCCCCAACCGGCGATCGCCAACGGAGTGCCCGAAGCCAGGAGCCCGGCATTGGCGCCGGTCGCCAGGGGGATCGGGGGGGCGCTGGTCGGGGTGGAGAGGATCAGCAGCCCGGCGTCGTTGCGCAGCAGCGAGGGCTGGAAATCGGGGTTCACGAGCGCCTGGCTGACTCGGAAGACGTTGGTGGGCTGCACGGTGTGGAGGTCGGCGACCCCGGTTGCCACCGCGTAATCCGCGGCCGGCGTCAGCTTCCCGGATTCGATGTCCAGCACGCAATGGCCGGCCGTGAGAATCACCCGGGGCGCGACCACGGTGCCGCTGCAGTCGAAGCCTTCGTGGGGGCCGGTCTGGCCTTCGATGAAGGCCAGCCAGGGGTATTGGGTGATCGAGGCCGGTTCCCCGCCGATCACCGAGGCATGGGCGCCGGCCCCGAGCGCTGCGCTCGCGCAGAGCAGGGCCGTCGCGATCGCCAGGAAGGCGAGCGCAGCGGCGGTCTTCAGTCGAACGATCGCGGCCAAGGCGGAAAGCCTAACTGTGCTAGCTTCCAGCGGCCGTGACCCGTCGGGTGCACGGCTTTTTTGAGACTTCTGGAACGGATTAGATGAGCCTGACGAAAGAGAAGAAGAGCGAGCTGATCGGCAAGTACGGCCGCGCCGACGGCGATACCGGCTCTGCCGAGGTGCAGGTCGCCCTGCTGACCGAGCGGATCAACGAGCTCACCGAGCATCTGCGCACCCACGCCAAGGACCACCACTCGCGCCGCGGGCTGCTGATGCTGGTCGGCAAGCGACGCCGGATGCTGCGCTACCTCGAACGCACGGACCTCGAGCGCTACCGCGCCCTGGTCGCCGACCTCGGCCTGCGTCGATGATCGCGGTCGGCGAGGCGGCGCCGGACTTCACGCTGCGCGACCAGGACGGCGAGGAGGTCTCCCTCGCGGACTTCAAGGGCCGCAAGGTCCTGCTCGTCTTCTACCCGATGGACTTCAGCCCGGTCTGCTCGGACCAGCTGTCGATCTACCAGGAGGTCAAGCCGCAGCTCGGCGAGAAGGGCGTCGAGCTGGTGGGGATCAGCGTCGACCACGCGTGGGCCCACAAAGCCTTCCAGGAGAAACTGGGGATCGACACCACCCTGCTGGCCGACTTCGAGCCCAAGGGCGAGGTTGCGCGGGCCTACGGCTCCTATCTCGACGCCGGTTTCGCCAATCGCACCCTGGTCCTCGTCGACGCCGACGGCAAGGTGGCCTGGACCTACGAATCGCCCAGCCCGGGCGAGTTCCCCGGCGCCAACGTCATCTTCGACGCGCTCGCCTAGCGCCCGGAGGCAGTGAGCGACCTCACCAGCGCTCCGGTCCCGCCCGTCGGGCCCGGGGACCACGTGCGCGGGGAGGGGGCGACCCTGATCGTCTACGCCGACCTCGGTTGCCCGCACTGCGCGGGCGCCTGGCGGCGGATCCGCGAGCACCCCGCGAGGCTCGTCTTCCGGCACTTCCCGGTCGCCAGCAAGCACCCGCGGGCGCCGGCCCTGCATGCAGCCGCCGAGGCGGCGGGCCTGCAGGGGCGGTTCTTCGAGATGGTCGACTCGATCTACGCCGACCACGGGCACCTCGACGACCCGCATCTCTGGCAGCGAGTGGAGGAGCTGGGCCTCGACCTCGACCGCTTCCAGCGCGACCGCCGCTCCGAGGCCGTGGCCGCCCGTGTCCGTCGCGATTTCGAGTCTGGGATCAGGGCTGGCGTTGCGGGCACCCCCGCCGCCTTCGACGAGCGGGGTGGGTCCGTTAGTCTGTAACGCGACAGAGAACGAGAGTTCTGAACGCAAATGGCCGTCAACCGGACGGCCGGAGGTAAAAAACTAAATGAGCATGTTTGACGTGAGCCGGGTCTCGGTCGATGTCGGCGAGGACCAGATCTCATTCGAGACCGGCAAGCTCGCGAGGCAAGCGGGTGGCGCCGTCGTGGTTCGCTCCGGCGACACCCTTGTCCTCTGCACCGCCACCGTCGGCAGCCTGCGCGACGTGGACTTCCTGCCGCTGACCGTCGACGTCGAGGAGCGGATGTACGCCGCGGGCAAGATCCCGGGCTCGTTCTTCCGTCGCGAGGGTCGCTCCGGCGAAAAGGCGACGCTGACGGCGCGGATGATCGATCGCCCGATCCGTCCGCTGTTCCCCAAGGGTTGGCACTACGAGACCCAGCTGATCGCGATCCCGATGTCGGTGGATCAGGTCCACCCGTACGACATCATGGCGATGAACGGCGCCTCGGCCGCGCTGGCGATCTCTCCGGTCCCGGTCGCCAAGCACGTCGGCGCCGTCCGTATCGGCAAGCTCGACGGCGACTTCGTGATCAACCCGCCTGAGGAGCGCCACGAGGAGCTGGAGCTCGACCTGATCGTCGCCGGCACCGACGAGGCGATCCTGATGGTCGAGGCCGGCGCCGAGGGCGTCACCGAGGCCGAGATCCTCGATGCCCTCGACATCGCCCACGGCGAGATCAAGAAGATCACCGCCGCGATCGAGGAGCTGGCCCAGAAGGCCGGCAAGGAGAAGATCGAGGTCGAGCCGCCGAAGCTAGACGAGGCCCTGCTGAGCGAGATCCGCTCCTCCCACGGCCAGGCGCTCGTCGACGCGATCGCCACCGAGGGCAAGCTCGAGCGCTACGAGGCGATCGACAAGGTGAAGGGGGAGGTCGTCGCGAAATACGCGCCGGAGAGCGGCGACGAGGAGGCCGACTCCGCCCGCCGCTCCGAGGTGGGCGCCGCCTTCGACAGCATCGAGAAGGACACGATCCGCAAGGCGATCGCGGTCGAAAAGAAGCGGCCCGACGGTCGCGCGGCCGACGAGATCCGGCCGATCGAGACCGAGGTCGACATCTCCCCGCGGGTCCACGGCTCGGCCCTGTTCACCCGCGGCGAGACCCAGATCCTCTCCAACGTGGCCCTGGGCACGACCCGGATGGACATGCGGATCGACACGCTCGGACTGCAGACCACCAAGCGCTTCTGGCACCACTACAACTTCCCGCCCTTCTCGGTCGGGGAGGCCGGCTTCATGCGCGGCCCGAAGCGTCGCGACATCGGTCACGGCGCGCTCGCCGAGCGGGCGCTGGCGGCGACGATCCCCGACGAAGAGTCGTTCCCGTACGTGATCCGGGTGGTCTCCGAGACCCTCGAGTCCAACGGGTCCTCCTCGATGGGCTCGGTCTGCGCCTCCTCGATGGCCCTGCAGGCCGCGGGCGTCCCGGTCTCCGCGCCGGTCGCCGGCGTGGCGATGGGCCTGATCAAGGAGGGCGAGGACTACATCGTCCTCACCGACATCGCCGGCGTCGAGGACCACCTCGGCGACATGGACTTCAAGGTCGCCGGCACCAAGGACGGGATCACCGCCCTGCAGATGGACATCAAGATCACCGGCGTCACCTTCGACATCCTGCGCGACGCCCTGGAGCAGGCCAACAAGGGCCGCCAGTTCATCCTCGGCAAGATGGCCGAGGCGATCGACGGCCCGCGCGAGCGCCTGTCCCAGCACGCGCCGGCAATCGAATCGATCAAGATCGACCCGGAGAAGATCGGGGCGGTCATCGGCAAAGGCGGGGAAACGATCCGCGCCCTGTGCGAGGAGTTCGAGGCCGAGATCGACGTCGAGGACGACGGCACGGTGCGGATCTACGCGCCGACCGGCGACCTCGTGGACGGTTGCGTCGCCCGCATCCAGGGGATGACCAAGGAGGCCGAAATCGGCGACCGCTACGACAAGGCCAAGGTCGTCAAGACGACCACCTTCGGCGCCTTCGTCGAGCTCGTCAAGGGCACCGATGGCCTGCTTCACATCTCCAACGTGAAGCCCGGTGAGCGGGTCGATTCGGTCGACGACGTGCTCAAAGCCGGCGAAGAAATCGACGTCACCGTGGTCGAGGTCGACAAGGAGCGTGGCCGGATCGGCCTGCGCCTGACCAGCGATCCCTCGGTCGAGGGCAAATCGCCCGAGGAGCTGGCGTCGATCGGTTCCGGCGACGGCGGCCGGCGCAACGGCGGCGACCGTGGCGGTCGCGGCGGCGACCGCGACCGCGGCCGTCGGCGTGAACGCGAGCGTCGCGGCTAGGCCTTGAGCGACGCCAAGCTCACCGAGCTCGGCTCGGGCGTCCGGGTCGTCACCGAGGAGGTTCCCTCGGTTCGGTCCGTGGCGCTCGGGCTCTGGGTGCGCACCGGCTCGCGGAACGAGACGCCGGTCCAGGCCGGCGTCTCGCACTTCCTCGAGCACCTGCTGTTCAAGGGCACGGCGCGTTACTCGGCGATCGAGATCTCCGAGCTCTTTGACGGGCTGGGGGCCTCGGTCAACGCGGCCACCGGCAAGGAGACCACGCACCTGCACGCCCGCTTCCTCGACGAGCACACCGACGAGGTCTTCGACCTCCTGGCGGAGATGCTCCTGGCGCCGACCTACCCGGAAATCGACTCCGAGCGGCAGGTCGTCCTGGAGGAGATCGCGATGTACGAGGACGAGCCGCAGGACCGCGTCCACGACGTGCTCGCGGAGGCTGTCTTCGGGCAGCACCCGCTCGGCCGCCGGGTCCTCGGCGAGGCCGAGGTGATCGCCTCGATCCCCGTGCCCGACATCCAGGCCTACCATCAGGCCCGCTACACCGGCTCGGACATCGTCGTCGGCGCCGCCGGGCACCTCGACCACGACCGCATCGTCGCGCTCGCCGAGCGCCTGGTGCAGCCGGGGGAGGGAGGAGGGCCCGCTCCCGCCGCGGACCTGGAGGGCGCCGCGCGACTCTGCTTCCACGAGAAGGAGACCGAGCAGTACCACATCTGCTTCGGCGCGCCCGGCCTGCGCCGTGACGACGAGCGGCGCTTCGGCCTCGCCGTCCTCGACTCGATCTTCGGCGGCTCCACCTCCTCGCGGCTGTTCCGCGAGGTGCGAGAGAAGCGCGGCCTCGCCTACTCGGTCGGCTCCTACAACGAGCAGTTCACCGACCAGGGCCTGGTCGCCACCTACGTCGGCACGCGCGAGGACAACGTCGAGGAGGCCTGTTCGATCATCGGCGCCGAGCTGGCCCGCCTGCGCTCCGAGCCGGTTTCCGAGGAGGAGCTGAAGCGGGCGAAGGAGAGCGTCAAGGGGCGACTCGTCCTCTCCTCTGAGTCGACGGCCGCGCGAATGACCCGGATCTCCCGGGCGACGCTTTTCGGGCTGCCGATCGAAAGCCTCGACGAGATGCTGGCCAAGGTCGACGCGATCGAGGTCGAGCAGCTGACCGAGCTGGCCTCCGAGCTCTACGCCGCCGAGCGGATCTCCGCCGCCTGCGTCGGCGCCGACGAAGCCCGCTTCAAGAGCGCCCTGGCTCCGGTCTCCGAGGTCCTGGCGGCGGCATGATCAAGGTCGCCGTCTCCGGCGCCGCCGGTCGCATGGGGCAGGCCGTCTGCGAGGCGGTCGAGGAGGCCAAGGACACCGAGCTCGTCGGCCGCGCCGACCCGGCGCTCGGAGTCGAGCTGTCGGAGGTGCTCGAGGGCGCCGACGTGGTGGTCGACTTCACGGTCCCGGCGACGGCGCTGGAGAACGTCAAGACCTGCCTGGGGGCGGGGGTCCACGTCGTCGTCGGCACCACCGGCTTCGACCTCGAGGCCGCCCAGTCCGCGGCCGAGGAGTCGAGCGCGAACTGCTTCGTCGCCCCCAACTTCGCGATCGGGGCCGTGCTGATGATGGTCGTCGCCCAGACGATCGCGCCCCACATGCCGGAGTGCGAGGTGATCGAGCTGCACCACGATCGCAAGCTCGACGCTCCCTCGGGGACCGCGAAGCGCACCCAGGAGCTGATCGATGCCGCCGGCGGCCATGTCCACCAGCCGATTCACTCGGTGCGGCTGCCGGGGCTGGTCGCCCACCAGGAAGTGATCTTCGGCGGGGAGGGGCAGACGCTTTCGCTGCGCCACGACTCGATCGACCGTCGCTCCTTCATGCCGGGTGTGCTGCTGGCGGTGCGGAAGGTGGCGGATCTGCCCGATCGGTTCACGGTCGGGCTCGAGAAGCTCCTGTGAGAGGCGGCACGGTGCCGCCCGACGGGGTACCCTGGAAGCGATGAAGGAGATTCGCGGCGTCATCACGGCGATGGCCACCCCGTTCGACGAGGACGGGCGGGTCGACCTGGACGGCAGCCGGCGCCTGGCCGCGCATCTCTTCGAGCACGGCTCCCATGCCCTGGTGATCGGCGGCACCACCGGCGAGTGTCCGACTTTGACCGACGGCGAGGAGATCGAGCTGCTGCAGGCGGTGCGCAAGGAGGTCGGCGAGGAGCCGCTGCTGATCTGCGGCACCGGGACCAACGACACGCGCCATTCCGGCGAGCTGACGCGGATGGCCGCCGAGGCCGGCGCCGACGCCTCGCTGGTCGTCGTCCCGTACTACAACAAGCCCAATCGCGAGGGCATCCGGGCCCACTTCGAAGCCGTCGCCGAGGCGGTGCCCGAGCTGCCGATGGTGATGTACAACATCCCCTCGCGGGTGATCGTCAACGCCGACGTGGAGCTGCTCGCCGAACTCGCTCGCGACGTCGCCAACATCGTCGCCGTCAAGCAGGCCAACGACGCCGACCTGGGCCCGATCGAGGGGCTCGCGGTTCTCGCCGGCAACGACAACACCTTCCTCCGCGCGCTCGAGTTCGGCGGCGCCGGCGGCATCCTCGTCGCTCCGCACATCGTCGGCGACCGGATGCGCGAGATGTGGGACTCGGCGCAGGCCGGTGACCTCGAGCGGGCGCGCCAGATCGACGCCGAGATCACGCCGGTCTACGAGGGCCTCTCGGTGACCACCAACCCGATCCCGGTGAAGGCGGCGCTGGAGATGCTGGGCCTCGCCGCCAACCGCCTCAGACTTCCCTTGGTCCCCGTCGACGCCGAGCAGCGGGCCGCCGTCAGAGCGGGCCTCGATGCGGCCGGCGTTCCGGTTGCCGGCTAGACAACAACCCCAGAAGAGAGTGAGTCGCTAGTGCCAGACAAGCTCCGCGTGCTGCCCCTTGGCGGCCTCGGTGAGATCGGCAAGAACATGACCGTGATCGAATACGACGGTCGCATCGTCGTGGTCGACACCGGGCTGATGTTCCCAACCGCCGAGATGCACGGAATCGACCTCGTGCTGCCGGATTTCTCCTACCTGCGCGACCGCGCCGAGGACATCGAGGCGATCGTGCTCACGCACGGCCACGAGGATCACGTCGGCGCCCTGCCCTACGTGCTGCGGGAGATCGGTTCCCCGCCTGTGATCTACGGCGGCATGCTGACGATCGGAATGGTGCGCTCCAAGCTCGATGAGCACAAGCTCGGCGACGCGGCGCCCCTGCAGGAGCTGCCGGCGGGAGAGAAGGTCCGGTGCGGGCCCTTCCAACTTGAGCTGATCCACCTCGCCCACTCGATCCCCGACATGCGGGCCGTCCTGCTCACCACCGAGCTCGGCTCGGTCTTGATGACCGGCGACTACAAGTTCGATCAGACCCCCGTCGACGGCCGGCCTGCCGACATCTCGCGGCTGGCGGAGATCGGCAAAGAAGGCCTGCTGCTGCTCTGCGGCGACTCGACCAACGCCGACCGTCCCGGCGTGGCGCCGTCGGAGTCGAGCGTCGGCCCGGCGCTCCTGCAGCAGTTCGCGCGCTGCGAGGGCCGGATCATCGTCACCTCCTTCGCCTCCAATATCCACCGGGTGCAGCAGGTGATCGACGCCGCGGTCAAGCTCGACCGGCGGGTCGCCCTGGTCGGGCGCTCGATGCGCAAGAACTTCAACATCGCCTCCAACCTGGGGATGGCGGGGGCCCCGCAGGGACTGTTCATCCAGCCGCGGGAGATCGAGGACTTCCCGGACGAGAAGGTGGTCGTGATCTCGACCGGCAGCCAGGGCGAGCCGCTCTCGGCGCTGCGGCGGATGGCCAACAACGACCACCGCGACGTGCAGCTGCACTCCGGCGACACGGTCGTCTTCTCCGCCACGCCCGTGCCCGGCAACGAGCGCGCCGTCAACGAGACGATCGACCGGATCTACGAGATCGGCGCCAGCGTGATCACCGCCTCCGACGCGCCGATCCACGCCTCCGGTCACGGCTGGCAGGAGGAGCTGAAGCTGATGCTCAACCTGACCAAGCCACGCTACGTCCTGCCGGTCCACGGCGACCACAAGCGCCTGCGGCTGCACTCCGAGCTGGCGGTTGCGGTCGGGGTCGATCCCGAGAACGTGTTCCGTGGCCGCAACGGCCTGCCGCTGGAGATCGACGAGGACGGCGCTCGCTTCGGCGAGGACATCCGGGCGGGGACGATGTTCGTCGACGGCGTCAACATCGGCGAGCCCGACGACGCCGCCCTGCGCGACCGCCGCGAGATCTCCGCCGACGGGATCTTCATCGTCGTCGCCACGATCTCCTCCGACGACGGCAGCGTCGTCGCCGATCCCGAGGTGATCTTCCGCGGCGTCGCCTTCCTCGAGGAAGCGGACGCCCTGGTCGAAGAGCTCAGCGACCTGGTCGAAGACACCCTGGAGGACGCCGCCGAGGCCGGCAACCGGGAGTCGCACCTGATCGAGGAAGACCTGCACGACGCGGTCGGCAAGTTCGTCTGGCAGCAGCTGCGCCGGCGGCCGATGATCCTGCCGGTCGTGATCGAGGTTTGAGCGAAGGGTCGTGGCAGGCGGGAGCCCGGTAGGTCTCTGGGCGAATTGAGTCGCGCACCCTGCGGGTGCGGCTCCCGAACATGCTGCCCGCCTATGGCGGGCAGGAATCGGATTGCATATCGCGGCCTTCGGCCACATTCGCCCAGAGACCTACCGGGCTCCCGATCAACACGCCCGGCAGCTCTTGGCTTGAGGAGCGCAAACCGGGGCGCCGAGCGGCCGAGCCTGGGGAAGCTGAGTGTCCAAGGGCCCTTGCTTTGCCCCACCGCGCGGTTCGTGGGGAGGGATGGGGATGTCCTCTCCGGGAATTGAGTCGCGCCCCGTGCGGGGCAGCTCCCTGAG
>DASVWP010000289.1:0-2641 GCA_036393155.1 Solirubrobacterales bacterium
GACCTGCAGTGGGGCGATCTCGACAGCGCCGAGCTGCTTTCGGAACTGCTTCGCCCTCCCGACGCGCCGGTGCTGCTGCTGATCTGCTGCTACCGTAGCGAGTACGCGCGGCTCAGCCCGTGCCTGGCCCGGCTGATGGCCAGCGGCGAGGACGGCGGGGCTGTCTTCGCGCGGCGCGAGGTGCCGGTCGACGCGATGCCCCCCGAGGAGACGCGCGAACTGGCCCGGCTGCTCCTCGCCCGGGCGGTCGAAGTCCCGGACGAGCTTGCGGAGATGGTCGCCCGGGAGTCGGGCGGCAGCCCCTATTTCGTTAACGAGCTGACGCGTTACCTCACCGGGGGCGGCGAGCTGAGCGAGAGTCTGGCACCGGCCTGCGGGGTGAGTCTCGACGAGGTGCTCTGGCGGCGGGTCCTGTCGCTGCCACCGAAGCCGAGGCGGCTCCTGGAGGCGATCGCGGTGGCCGGCCGCCCGATCCGCCAGGGCGCCGCCTGCCGCGCCGCCGGCCTCGGCTCCGACGGGTTCGACTCGCTAGCCCTGCTACGGGCCGAGAGCCTCGTGCGGGGGAAGGGGACGGGCATCCTGGACGAGGTGGAGGTGTACCACGACCGGATCCGTGAGACGGTGGTGCGGCGGCTATCAGACGCGGATCGCGCGTCCTGGAACCGGCAACTGGCGGAGGTGCTCGAGGAATCGGAGGCGGCCGACCCGGAGACTCTGGCCATCCACCTCGAGGAGGCGGGCCAGCCGGTGAAGGCTGCGCGGTACTTCCAGAAGGCCGCCGAGAAAGCCGTCGACGCGCTCGCTTTCGACCGCGCGGCAAAACTCTACCGCCGTGTGGTCGAGCTGCGCCCGGCCGACGACGACGAGGGTCGCGCGCTCCGCGCCCGGCTCGCCGCGGCCCTGGCCAACGCCGGCCGGGGCGCCGAGGCCGCGTGCGCCTACCAGGAGGCCGCGGTGGGGGCCGGGGCGGCCGAGTTGCTCGACTTCCAGGGCCGAGCCGCCTACCAGTTCCTCATCAGTGGCCACATCGACGAGGGCCTCTCGGCGTTCCGCGAGGTCCTGGCGCAGGTCGCGTTGCGCCGCCCCGAGACCCCCTTGCAAGCCTTCGTGCTTCTGCTCGCGGAGCGTGCCGCCCTGGCTGTCCGCGGGCTCGGTTTCCGCGACCGCCCCCCCGAGGACGTGCCCGTCGAGGTCCTCACCCGCGTCGACACGGCGCGCGCGGTGGCCGTCGGGATCAGCGTGGTCGACGTGATCAAGGGTTCGTACTACCAGACGAGAAGCCTCCGGCTGGCGCTGCAGGCAGGCGAGCCGTTCCGGATCGCGCTGGCGCTGGGCTGGGAGGCGGTGCACTCGGCCTGCCTTGGTCGCGCCGCGCGCCGCCGGACGGAACGACTGATCGCGCTGGCCGAGCAAGTCGCCGGGCGCGTCGGCCACCCGCAGGCCGTTGCCATGGCAACCTTCTGCGCGGGGGCCGCCGCATACTTCGCCGGCCGCTTCCGACAGGCCTGCGAGCTCCTCGACCGCGCCACCGCACTCTTCCGCGACCGCTGCACGGGAGTCGTCTGGGAGCTCGACACCACCCAGGTCTTCGGCCTGTGGGCACGCATCTACCTTGGAGAGCTGCGCGAGGTGTCGGCGCGGTTCCAGTCGCTGGACCAGGAGGCGCGCGGTCGGGGCGACCGATACATGGAGTCAACCCTGGGGACTTACCCCGGGGTCCTCGCCCGGCTCGCCGCCGACGATCCTGCCGATGCCCGGGCGCTCGCCGCGGAGCGGATTGCCCAGTGGAGCCAGCAGGGTTTCCACGTGCAGCACCTGACGCACTACTACGGCAACACTTACATCGACCTGTACGAGGCCGACGGACCGGCCGCCTGGCGGCGAGCGGAGTCGACCTGGCCGTCGATCCGAGCGTCGCTCCTGACGCGGATCGAGCACGTGAAGGGCGACGTCCGGCAGTGCCAGTGCCGCAGCGCCGTGGCGGCGGCGGCCGCTTCCGCGAATCCGGGCCCACTTCGGGCGGCCGCCGAGACGATCGCGCGGAAACTGCTGCGCAACCCAAGCCAGTGGTTCCACCCGGCCGCGCTGCTTGCACTCGCGGGCGTCGCCCGCCAGCGGCAAGAACGCGCCCGGTCGGTGCGCCTGCTCGAGGAGGCCGTCGCCCGGGCCGACGCCCAGCAGGTCGACCTCTTCGCCGCCGCGGCACGCCGGCGACTCGGCGAGGCGATCGGCGGCGAGGCGGGTCGCGAGCTCGTCGCCCGGGCCGACGCCTGGATGTCGGCCCAGGCCATCCTGAACCCAACTCGGATGGCGGCCTGCATAGCGCCGGGGTTCCCCGAGGCCTGAACCCGGACAGAAACCCGCCCGTTCGCGGGCCCGTGTCAGCCGCGCCGGACCGGCGATGACTCATCGCCCGGGAGAACTTTCTTTCACAAATTTCTTATTACCTGCTAAAACCACGGCCTCTGGCCGTGTGACCCGAAGAGCTTCGAGCGATCCGGCGTGCTTTTCCCATTCTGGTCAGGGCTTAGCAAGACTCTCGCATGACATTGGATGAGCCTGGAATTCGTCATCAACGGGGAAGCCTCTGTCGGTGCCTGGGAGAAACCTGGACCGCTCCAACTCCACGCCCCACACGCCC